>NZ_JBFTIL010000020.1:0-93431 GCF_056394745.1 Paenarthrobacter sp. 10N417 | reverse complement strand
GTACTCCTAAGACGATCAAAAACTTCGAAGAACGCCTTCTTCTTGTCATGGCCGGACCGATTCGGACCTGACGAAGTACCGCTTAAACGAGACACGGTCGTTGCAACTCCCAAAAATTCTGGGTGTTGCAACGACCGCTAGAACCCAAGGTTCCGGAGTCGGGCCCTTGCTTGTCTCTACCGGTCTTGTTGCGAGAGCGGTGGACGGGACCCAGGGACCTAGTCGGCGTAAGGGTCAGCGATACCTACGTACTGGGTGTAGAGGTACTCTTCGATGCCTTCGGAGCCGCCTTCGCGGCCCAGGCCGGACTGCTTGACGCCACCGAACGGTGCAGCGGCGTTGGAGATGACGCCGGCGTTGAGGCCGAGCATGCCGGTCTCGAGCTTTTCGCTGACGCGGAGGCCACGGTTGAGGTCCTTCGTGAAGACGTAGGCAACCAGGCCGTATTCGGTGTTGTTGGCCAGGCGGATGGCGTCGTCTTCGGTGGAGAACGTGACGATCGGGGCCACAGGTCCGAAGATTTCTTCCTGGAGGATACGGGAGTCGGCGGCGACGTTCTTCAGCACAGTGGGCTGGTAGAAGTAGCCGGGACCGTCGACGGCGGCGCCACCGGTCACTGCTGTGGCACCTCCTGCTACAGCTTCGGTGACGAGGGCGTGAACACCATCGCGGGCCTTGCCGTCGATCAGCGGACCAACCTTGGACTCCGGGTCAGTACCGCGCGCCGTGGTGAGGGAGCCGATCTTCGCGGCGAACTTCTCAGCGAAGGAGTCGGCGATGGACTCGTGCACGATGAAGCGGTTTGCTGCGGTGCAGGCCTCGCCCATATTGCGCATCTTGGCGGCGATGGCGCCTTCAACGGCCTTGTCCAGGTCGGCGTCCTCGAAGACGACGAACGGTGCGTTGCCGCCCAGTTCCATGGACGTGCGCAGGACCTTGTCAGCGGCTTCGCGAATCAGGGCCTGGCCTACCGGCGTGGAGCCCGTGAAGGAGATCTTGCGGAGGCGGTCATCCTTGATCAACGGGCCCGTGACAGCACCGGCAGTTGAGGTCTGGATGACGTTCAGGACACCTGCGGGAAGTCCGGCTTCCTGCATGACCTGGGCGAAGAGCAGGCTGGTCAGCGGGGTAAGGTTTGCGGGCTTGAGCACCATGGTGCAGCCAGCGGCGACGGCGGGGGCTACCTTGCGGGTTGCCATTGCCAGCGGGAAGTTCCACGGAGTGATGAGCAGGCAGGGCCCAACCGGCTTCTTCTGCACGAGCAGGCGGTTCTTGCCGTCCGGTGCAGCAGAATAGCGGCCCGAAACACGGACGGCTTCTTCGGAGAACCAGCGCAGGAACTCGGCACCGTACGTGACCTCGCCGCGGGCTTCTGCCAGCGGCTTGCCCATTTCGAGGGTCATGAGCAGGGCGAAGTCCTCGGCGCGCTCGGTGACCAGTTCGAAGGCACGGCGCAGGATCTCGCCACGTTCACGGGGCGCAGTACGTGCCCAGTCAGCCTGGGCGGCAGCGGCGGCGTCGAGGGCGGCCGCACCGTCTTCAGCACCGGCGTCGGAGATGCTGAGCAGGACCTTGCCCGTAGCCGGGTCCTCAACATCAAAGGTCTTTGCGGATCCCGCCGGGCGCCAGTGACCGTTGATCAGCAGGCCGGTGGGGACGGAAGCCAGCAGTTCGCTTTCGCGTTCAACCGTGACAGTCATGGCGACTCCTTCGTCTTGGGTGCATTGGAGGGTTGCACCACTAGGGTTCCTTGCCAGAATTGGCTTGAATTACTGCCACGGTACTGCCATGCGAGAAGCAGTGTCTACGCCTTCACGCACTGCCATACGCTCGCCAAATTGTGCATCTGCACAGGGAGGATCAGCGGGCTGCAAGCACCGCGGAATACAGCTCCCGCTTACTGACACGGGCATCATCCGCCACGGCGGCAACGGCTTCCTTCAGCCGGATTCCCTGGGAGATCAGCTCGTTCACGGCAGCCACATGGTCTTCCGGTTTGCCGGGGGCCTGCTCGGGAGCTCCACCTACAACCACGGCAATTTCACCGCGAACCTCGTTATTTTCCGCCCACTCCAGGAGCTCGCGCAGCGTTCCGCGGATCACTTCCTCATAGGTTTTGGTCAGTTCACGGCAAACAGCAACGCGCCGTTCTGCCCCGAAGCGCTCGTGCAGTGCCCGAAGCATCACTTCGAGCCGGTGCGGTGCCTCGAAGAAGACCATGGTGCGGCGCTCGTCAGCCAAGTCTGCCAGACGGGAATTCCGCTCCCCCGACTTCCGTGGCAGGAAGCCCTCGAAGCAAAAGCGGTCTGTGGGCAGCCCGGATAATGCAAGGGCTGTCAGCACGGCGGAAGGTCCCGGAACAGCAGTGACAGTCAGGCCAGCCGCTACAGCGCCTTCCACCAAGCGGAAGCCTGGGTCCGAGACGGCCGGCATTCCGGCGTCGCTGACCATCAGGATGGTTTTGCCGGCCCGCACGTAGTCCAGCAGCTCACCGGTCTTGGCTACCTCATTGTGTTCGTGATAGCTGATGACGCGCCCGGACACCTCCACGCCCAAGGCCTGGACCAGCCGATGCAGGCGGCGGGTGTCCTCCGCGGCAACGATGTCCGAGGTCGCCAGGAGCTCAATCAAGCGGGACGATGCATCGCCCACGTTGCCTATGGGAGTGGCAGCAAGCACAATCCTGCCACTCGCTGTGGATGGGCTCGAGGCGGCACCGGCGTCCGGTTCATCAACCGCCGGTTCATCAACCGCCGGTTCATCGTCAAAGGGGGCTTCGTCCGGGATGCTGCGCTGTTCTTCCACCTGCCAAGCCTAATGCCGCGCGCACCTCAACGCCGCAGTAAGGATGGAAAGGTAGCATGGGCGGGTGAGCCAGTCCCCCGTTCCCACCACCGATTCCGGAACCCCCGCAGCCTCGGCGTTACGTTCCGGAGCCACGGACGTGGCGGCAACCAATGGCGCGGAAGAGACCACCAGGACAACAATGACCAAGACGAGCATGTCCTGGCGCCCTCCTTCCGGACAGCACGCTGCTAGCGACCGCAACAGGAACACCAGACCGGCTCTGGGACGCCGGCTGGCAGGCCACCCCTGGATCGCCAGCCCCACCACGGCCTATACAGAAGACGCCCTGACGTCGCGGTTGATCGGGGTGATCCAAACCTGGCGGGACTACCCGCCGTCGTTGCGTTTATGGTTCTGGTTGATTCCCACCATCACGGCTGTTATCGGCGGAATCCTGCGTTTCTTCCGTCTTGAGGTCCCACATAGCCTGGTGTTCGACGAAACGTATTACGTCAAGGACGCGTATTCGTACCTCGTCAGCGGATACGAACGCAGCTGGCCGGCCAATGCCAACGATTCCTTCAACGCCGGCCATCCTGACATCCTGCTCAACACCCCGGAGTACGTAGTTCATCCTCCGGTCGGGAAATGGATGATCGCCTTTGGTATGTGGTTGTTTGGGGCTGACAATCCGTTCGGCTGGCGTTTCGGTGCCGCCTTGACCGGGACGCTCACGGTCTTCCTGCTCTCGCTCATCGCGCTGAAGCTCTTCCGTTCCCACACCCTTGGCGCGGTGGCCGGCTTGCTGCTCGCCGTTGACGGCCACCATCTGGTGTTGTCGCGAACCTCCCTGCTGGACATCTTCCTCGCGTTCTGGATCCTTGCCGCCTTTGGCGCGCTGTTGTTGGACCGCGACGACGGCCGGCGTCGACTTGCGTCCAGGCTCGCCGCCCGGGCGGCTGCTTCGCCCGATGGCAGGCCTTCCGCCGCGCAGCTGTTGGCCGGCCCCTGGCTGGGCATGCGATGGTGGCGCCTTGTTGCTGGCATTTGCCTCGGCCTGGCCGTAGGCACCAAATGGTCTGCGCTGTTTTTCGTCGCGGCTTTCGGCTTGTTGACTGTCTTCTGGGACATGAGCGCCCGCCGCATCGCCGGGATCCGCAGCTGGCCCAGTGCAGCGCTCATGAAGGATGGCCTGCCGGCTTTCCTGACCATTGTCCCGATTGCGGCAGTCACCTACGTGGCCACGTGGACCGGCTGGTTTCTCTCCAAGGATGCCTACTACCGCCAGTGGGCGGCCACCAATCCCGCGCCCGGGTGGGATTGGCTGCCCAATTCCGTGCGTTCTCTTGCGCACTACCACCTTGAGGCCTACAAGTTCCATCAGGGCCTCAGTGCCGACCACCCCTACGAGTCCAGCCCCTGGACCTGGCTGGTCATGGGCAGGCCCACCTCGTTCTATTACCAATCGCCGAAGCAGGGAACTGCCGGCTGCATTGCGGAGACCTGTTCCTCGGCCATCCTGCCCGTAGGCAACCCCATTGTGTGGTGGGGTGGCACCATAGCCCTGGTGATCCTGCTCTTCTGGTGGGCCGGCAGGCGGGATTGGCGGGCCGGGGCCATCCTGGCTGGAGTCGCGGCCGGATACCTGCCGTGGTTCATGTACCCGGAACGCACGATGTTCATTTTCTACGCAGTTTCCTTTGAACCCTTCCTGGTGCTGGCCCTGACGTACGTTCTGGGGCTGGTGTTGGGTCGCAGCAGCGATCCTCCCTGGCGGCGGAGATCCGGACTTTACGTCGTGGGCTTGATTGTGGTGTTGGCCGTACTGGCCACAGCTTTTTTCTATCCTGTGCTGACCGCCGAAGTCATCAGCTACCAGGAATGGCGGATGAGAATGTGGATGCCATCGTGGATCTAGGAGGAAGATCGTGAGGGAGGCAAGCACGGAGCTTCTGGTCGAGGCCGACGAGAATACCAACGTGACCGACCTCCTTCTGGAACGATGCGCCAAGGACCCGTTCGGCAACCTGTACGCCCATAAGACAGCCAATGGCTGGCTGAACGTTCCCGCTGCGCGCTTCCTCGCGGACGTGCAGGCCCTGGCCAAGGGCCTCATCGCAGGAGGCGTCAACCCCGGCGATCCTGTAGCTGTGCTGTCCCGTTCAAGTTTCGAATGGACCTTGGTGGACTTCGCCATCTGGATGGCTGGCGGAGTTACCGTGCCCATTTATGAAACGTCTTCGGCAAGCCAGATCGAGTGGATCCTTGCCGATTCCGGCGCCCGGCGCATCTTTGTGGAGGACACCTCCAAGGCAGACCTTCTTCGCGCCCTGGTTGAGAAGTCGACAGCCTTGGGTGAGGACCCCGTGTCGATCATCCGTATGGAGCATGACGGCGAGGCCCCCAACCTGACCAGCCTCGCCGCCGTCGGAATTGGCATTATGGATGCCGAACTTGAGCGCCAGCGCAGCGCCGCCAACCTGTCCGATGTCGCCTCGATCGTCTACACCTCCGGCACAACCGGCAAACCCAAGGGCTGCGAAATCACCCATGGCAACTTCGTGTTGGTTGCCCGGAACGTGATCCCGTTCCTTCCCGAACTGCTGATGCAGCACGGCGCGCGAACGTTGATGTTCCTACCGCTGGCACATGTCCTGGCGAGGGCAGTCCAGGTGGTCTGCCTCACCGCAGGCGTCACCTTGGGGCACAGCCCAGGTGCCAACGGTCTCATGGCGGACCTGGGAGCTTTCAAACCCACCTTCCTGCTCGCAGTTCCCCGGATCTTCGAAAAGGTCTACGCCGGGGCCGGACACAAAGCCGCCATGTCAGGCAAGTCCGGACTGTTCGCCGCTGCGTCCGCCACCGCCGTCGAATATTCGACGGCGGTGGACCTCGCCGCCCGCGGGCAGGGGCCCGGTCCAGGCTGGTTCCTTGGTCTCAAGCACTCGGCATTCAACAAGCTCCTCTACCCCAAGGTGCGGGAGGTCTTCGGCGGGGCCGTCGGCTACACCGTGTCCGGAGCCAGCCCCCTCAGCCTCCGGGAGAACCACTTCTTCCACGGCGCGGGAATCCCGGTCCTTGAGGGCTATGGCCTGACCGAAACCACTGCGCCCTGCACCGTCAACACGCCAAGCATGTGCCGAATAGGGACTGTTGGCATACCGTTGCCCGGAACCACCATCCGCGTGGCAAAGGATGGGGAGGTGTTGGTCAAGGGAATCGGCGTCTTCAAGGGCTATCACCGGAATGAGGCCGCCACCGCTGAGGCCTTCGTGGACGGCTTCTTCCGCACAGGAGACCTGGGCGAGCTCGACGCCGACGGGTTCCTGACTATCACCGGCAGGAAGAAAGACCTGTTGGTCACCGCTGGCGGCAAGAACGTCGCTCCCGCTCCCCTTGAGGAGAAACTACGGGAGCACCGGCTCGTGGGACAGGCCGTGGTGGTGGGCGACGGCAAGCCGTTCGTCGCAGCCCTGGTGGCACTGGATCCCGAAGGACTCGCAGACTGGTGCGCCGAGAACAAGCGTAACGCCATGTCCCCCAGTGAAGCCGCGAAGGACGAGCGCGTCCGTGCAGCAGTTCAGTCCGCCGTGGACGAAGCGAACACCCTGGTTTCGTCCGCTGAATCGATCCGTAAGTTTGGCTTTATCACTGCAGATCTCAGCGTCGAGTCGGGGCACTTGACGCCCTCGCTGAAGCTGAAGCGAGCCGTTGTGGTCAAGGACTTCTCGTCGTTGGTGGAAAAGCTTTACGAAAAGTAGCGGCTACGTCGTTATGCGATCGATTCGTTGGTGTCCTTGCGGGGACCTTCCGCCTCGCCGTCGTCGTCGATCTCTGTTGAGGATGCTTCTTCTTCGGCCGCTGACTTTGAGTCCAAACCCCGGCGACGCCGCGTGGGCCAGGTGAGGATGAAGGTGACCGTCGCCGCCAGGAACACGAGCGCGCCAATGACGATACCGGCATCTACCCAGAACTGTCCCGGGAAGAGACGGATGAGCGTGTCTTCCAGGGAGAAGGTCCAGGTGCCATTGGCGAAGAAGATCCGGTGGAACTCAGTGAAGAACTGCTGCCAGCTCAGGGCTGCCAACACTGCAAGGCCAATGATGATGACCAAAGTGACGATGGAGCCGGCGAAGAGCCCACGCCGAACACCGCCTTCACTGCGCTTACGCAAGTAGGCAATGGCGATGATGCTCAGAAGAATGAGCAACAGGCCGGCACCAAAGGATGTCAGAATGACCATCTTCACGTCYGCCATGTGCGCGACTTCGCTGTCTTTGAAAAGCTTGGCGCCGTCCTGGTTGACCAAGCCACCCAAATACCGTGGCCCCGACCAGTTGCTCAAGTAGTCCACAGCGTAGGAGCCATAAGTCATGCGATCGTCCGTGCTGAACCCGTACCCGTCTCCCGGGAAACCCGGCCGGTTGTATTCAACCCAGAGGAACAGGGGGCTGGTCACTGCCCGGACAGCCAGCACCAGGAGGATCACAGGGAAGAAGACCGCGAGCAGTACCTGGAAAATCCTGGGGCCCATTGGCTTGACCTTCGCTGCCTGCTCGCGTTCTGCATTGCGCCTGGCAACCTCGTCCTCCGGCGGACGAACCTGAAGGGCCGACGTCGGCAACGGTTCGGAATAGTGCGAGGGTTGGCGACTTGCGGGCGCATCTGCCACGGTTTCCGCGAAAAGCGGAGGCTCCGGCTCGCCATCCGCAGCCTCGGCAGCCTTCCGGTCAGCGCGGCTCTCCGGCTGAACCGGGACCGGGCCTGAGGGAGCAGCGGAAGAACCACCAGATGTCTTGGGCTTCATCCAGTCAAAGGCCGGCTCGTCGGGGTCCTCGTGGACGTCCGTCTCCGGATCTTGTGGTTTTTGGCTCTTGTCACTCACAGCGGTTTCACTTCCGTAGGCATCCCACCGGCTCAACCATGCTGCCGGCACTCTTGTCTGCATTCGAGCCTACAGTCCGGGTTTGGGCGGAGACGAGGAGCCACCCCGCGTAGAGCAAGATCGAAACGCAACTGTAAGGTGCGGGCATGTTCGCCTAGACCGCAATCCCCCGGTAGCCGGCGTCATGGCTGTCAAGGTCGCCAGTGGCGCCCGAACGGAATGAACGTCCACCCAAAACCAGGGTGTACGTCCAATAAGCTGCCAGGACCAGTGCCCCGATCGCGATCTTCATCCAAACAGGCAAGGGGCTTGGTGTCACGAATGCTTCCACCACGCCCGAAATGAGAAGTACCAAGACCAGCCCGAGGGCAACCGTGATGAGGGAACGCCCTTCGTCGGCGACGGCCTGCATCCGCGTCCTGGGTCCGGGCCGGACCATTGACCAAAAAATTTTCAGCCCGGCTGCGCAGGCGATGAAAACTGCGGTAAGTTCCATGAGTCCGTGGGGAAGGATGTAACTGAAGAAGACATCCAATTTTCCCGCAGAGGCAAACACGCCGGCAGCCGCGCCAACGCCTTGGGCGTTGAGGAAGAGAATCATGGGCACCCAAAATCCCGTAATTCCGAACGCAACGGCTTGAGCGGAAATCCAGGCGTTATTGGTCCACACCGCGCCGGCAAAGGACGCGGCCGGGTTCTCCGAGTAGTAGTCGATGAAATCGTCTTCAATGTACTGACGCACCCTGTCATCGCTGCCAAATGCGGCTCGCAGCGCCTCAGGCGACGTCCCGATCCAAAGTGCGTACGCGCCACTCACCAGCATGAAGAAGACCCCACACCACACCGTCAGCCATCGGAGTCTGTAGAACGCCGCGGGCAGGGCGATGACAAAGAAGCGGGCGAGGTCTTCCATGAAGTTCGAACGTGCCCCGGTGAACCTGGTTCGAGCTTGGGCAAGTGCGGCAGACAGTGATGAGGACAAGGCCGTCTCGGGAGCCACCGAGCGGATGAGTGACAGATGTGCGGAGACAGTCTGGTACAGGCGCAGCAATTCGTCGGCTTCAGACCCAGTGAGCCGCCGCTTATGGGCCAGAAAAGTGAGCCGCGACCATTTGTTCCCATGCACGGCCGAAAAGGCATCGATGTCCACGGCACCACCCTATCCCTGTCTGCCCAGTCCCTGTCTGCCCTATCCCTGTCTGTCGGGATGGGCGCGGCTAGACTCGTTGATGCGGGTACTTGATGCGCCCGCCGCGATTGCTACGCACCGGGGGCGGACTTGAGTTCAATCATCACAGGCGAGGCAGTGGTCCTGGAGTTGCGCCCGGCGTCCTTCGCCGCCCGCGCCCTGGGGCTCATTCTGGACGTCATTGCCAACGTCCTGATGTTGATCCTCCTCATCGTCCTGGTCCTCTCCGCCGCCCGGGATCTCGATGAAGCCGCGGTCCGGGCCATGATCCTGGCCTGTGTGGTCTTCTCCTTCGTCATCGTTCCCGTCACTGTGGAGACGCTCACCCGCGGCCGCTCACTGGGGAAACTGGCCGCGGGCCTGCGTGTGGTCCGGGACGACGGCGGATCCATCAGGTTCCGGCACGCGGTCATCCGTGGGTTGCTGGGGTTCCTCGAGATTTACATGACCTTCGGTGGCCTCGCTATCGCCGTGGCACTTTTCAACGACAAATCCAAGCGCCTCGGCGACGTCGTGGCCGGCACTTACTCGCTGCGGCAGCGCGTCCCCACCGAGCCGAGGATCTTTCCCGGTGCTCCGCCCTACCTCCAACCGTGGGTAGCCATGGCGGACATTGGCCGTATCCCCGACGCCACAGCCCGCCGGGCCGGAACCTTCGTTCAGCAGGCATATCTCATGGCACCATCCTCACGCGTCAGGATGGCCGCAGCACTGGCCTTCGAGCTCGCCAACTACGTCGCGCCGCCACCGCCAGCGGGAACGATCCCCGAAGACTACATAGGGGCGGTCCTCGGCGAGCGACGCAACCGCGAACTTGTCCGCCTCCGCACAGCGGAACAGCGCAACGCCGCCATCGGCGAAAGGCTGCGCAAGCTGCCGTTTACCCGGGACTGAGACAACGCCGGGGCTTCCGGCCGGAGGCCGCCGGCTGTACTGTCCAGGCACGTTCGCTCGTTCCTCGCTTGGACGCACGCTGCCGGACCCCGACCCCCAGCCTTTCGCCGCTCTTCTTAGTGCCAGTGCGCCGGCGTCGTGAGCCTTTCGGGTAGGCGCGTTTCGGGGTTTCCCTGGGCGGCGTTGATTTGCGGTTGCGTCAGGTAGAGGGACCTGGAGAGGTTGGCGCCGTGGAGACGGGCATCGCGCAGATCGGCGCCGAGGAGGTCCACGGCGGTTAAGTCACTGCTCTCCAGGTTTGCCCCTATCAGGTAGGCACCGCGGAGGTCCGAACCGCACAGTTGTCGCTTTGCCAAGTTGGCGCCCATGAGGTCGGCACCCGGGTGGAGTCCGCCGTCGGGCATTTCACGGCCCTCAGCCCCATATGAAGCGCGCACCTCCTCGCTGACCTCCATCAGCAGGGCACGCACTTCAGCATGTAAATGTCCGACGTCGGCAGCCAGGATTGCCGACGCCTCTCCTTGGGATGTGGTTTCAATATCTGTGGACAGCCGGCGGGCGGTGGCCGCCAGCTCCGGATCGAAAGCGCGTTGCTCAGCTTCGGACAAGTACCACAACATTTCGTGCAGCTGCTTGACCACCTTGAAGACAACGAACATCGAGGACTTGGACGCTGGGTCCTGGACCCAACTCGTGCCCCCGAATGTGTGTTGGGAAACCACTTGGCCTGCGCCGAAGCAGTCAAAGACGGTACATCCGCTGAATCCGCGGGGCCGCAACCGTTGATGGATGGTGCAGGAAAAGTCGCTGGCCATGTTCGGGCAGGCCGAAGCAGCGGGTTTATCGATCGCGAAATCAGCCGAGCGGGCAAAGCCAAGGGCGGTGCAGCAGAGGGCGAAGCAATTGCTGCAGTCCGGGCGAAGGGTTGGCGAAATTGTCACAGCAATTGTGTCCCCGGCTGGAAATGGCGGCTACCGCTGGGCGTAGCTGGCCCAAGGGACGTTCCAGTCGCCGAAGCCCTCCAAGGGTTCCACAGCCGGCGCACCGGTATTCAGGATCTGCACGACGTCGCCGGTTGTCATGTTGTTGAAGAACCACGCGGCGTCGTCTGGCAGCAACCCAACGCAACCGTGGGAGACGTTCACGCGTCCAATGGCGCCCCAAGCGGACTCCAGGGCCTGATGGACATAGACGCCGGACCAGGTGAGGCGGTTGGCATAATCCACGACCATAGGAGCGTAGTAGCCTTTGTCCCCGGGTTTGAGGCCGATGCTTCCAGCGTTGAAGTTGGATTTGCGTTCCTGCTCCAGGATCACGGCGTAGCCGGTGGGCGAAAGCCAGTCTTCTCCGCCAAGCGATACGGGCGCGGTGTGCATCAATTGGCCGTCGAAATACACGTTCATCGTCTTGGTGTTGTCATCCACTACAGCCACGCGCTGCGGCCCAGTAGTGAAAGTGGAAACAACATCGCCATTTCCAATCATGTTGTTGCCGAAATCGACGCCCAGGAGCTTCATATCCACTGTGACCGTGGTTCCCGACGCCCAGAATGCCTCCGGGCGAATGCGGACCTTCTTGTCCGAGTACCAATGCCACGCGACTGGCTGGCCCGATGAAACAGTGATGGCAACGCGCTTTTCCATCGCGGCCTTGTCAACCACAGGTTCACTGAAGTTGATTTCGATCGGCTGGCCCGAGCCGGCAACTGTGCCGTTGCGCGGATAAATGGAAGCGTCGGCTTCGTAGGCAGCAGAAACCGTGGTGAAGGTCTGCGTCTTCTTGGTTTCCTTACCTGCAGTGTCCACAATGGTGAAGGAATAGCTGTACTGGGTCTTGAACTTCAGGACCTCAAGCGTTGTCCACGTGCTGCCGTCCGCGCTGGTCTTCCCCTGCACAGGTGTACCGCCGTCAACTGGCGCCAAAACTACGTCCTTGACCTTACCGTTGACGGCCTTGATCTGGGGGCCAACCACTGGATTCCATTCCACAGCGCCGTCCAGCGGTGTGATGCCCAACTCCACGGGTTTAGCCTCTGGCGTCGGAGTCGATTGGGTTGTTCCCACGCCGTTCGGGGTGGCACCGGCCAGCAATCCAGGAACGGTGGCAACGCCAATACCGCCCAGGACGAGGGCCGCGCAGACCCCTGCAATGGCAAGGATCTTGCCCGTTTTCCGTTTGGCGACTTCCGTCATGGTTCCTGTCTTCCTGTCCCCCGGCAAGCAATACTGAACACCCAATTCTAGCCGAAAGGCCGGCCACGCTGGTCACGTGTCCGGCCTTTCACTGCGGGCTTGAGGCTACCTGTTTGTGGTTACTGCCACCGCAAACTGAACTTGGCTTAGTAGCGGTAGTGCTCCGGCTTGTAAGGGCCTGCAACATCCAGGTCCAGGTAGTCCGCCTGGTCCTTGCTCAGTTCTGTCAACTCCACGCCAAGCGCATCCAGGTGCAGGCGTGCCACCTTTTCGTCCAGGATCTTGGGCAGGACGTAAACCTGCTTCTGGTATTCGCGTTCCCCTGCCGGCTGGTCCTTCTTGGTCCAGAGTTCAATCTGCGCGATCGTCTGGTTGGTGAACGAGTTGCTCATCACGAAGGACGGGTGGCCCGTTGCGTTGCCCAGGTTCAGGAGCCTGCCTTCAGACAGAACGATGATTGACCGCTCGGAGTCGGAGCCGGCATCGAAGACCCACTCGTGAACCTGCGGCTTGATCTCCACCTTCTTGACCCCGGGAACCTTCGCAAGTCCGGCGATGTCGATCTCGTTATCGAAGTGGCCGATGTTGCCCACAATGGCCTTGTTCTTCATGCCCAGCATGTGCTCGGCCATGATGACGTCCTTGTTGCCAGTGGTGGTGATGAAGATGTCACCCTGGGCAAGGACAGACTCCAGCTTGGCCACCTGGTAGCCGTCCATGGCGGCTTGCAGGGCACAAATGGGGTCGATCTCGGTAACTACGACGCGCGAACCCTGGCCGCGCAGTGCTTCTGCCGCACCCTTGCCGACGTCGCCATAGCCACAAACCACGGCAACCTTGCCGCCCATGAGGACGTCCGTTGCACGGTTGATGCCGTCCGGCAGCGAGTGGCGGATGCCGTACTTGTTGTCGAACTTGCTCTTGGTGACGGAATCGTTGACGTTGATGGCCGGGAACAGCAGCTTGCCCTGTTCCGCGAGCTGGTACAGCCGGTGCACGCCAGTGGTGGTTTCTTCCGTGACGCCCTGGATCCGGGCTGCCACGCGCGTCCACTTCTGCGGGTCCGCGGCCAAGGTCCGGCGAAGGAGGTCCAGGATAAGGACGTACTCTTCGGCGTCTTCCTCGGTCGCTGCGGGAACAGCGCCTGCAGCCTCGAGATCGACGCCCTTGTGCAGCAGCAAGGTGGCGTCACCGCCGTCGTCCAGAATCATGTTGGGACCCAGCTCCGGGTTTTCGTCCGCTCCCGGCCAGGTGAGGATCTGCTCAGCGGTCCACCAGTATTCCTCGAGGGTCTCGCCCTTCCAGGCGAAGACGGGAACGCCTTGCGGATCCTCCGGCGTGCCTTTGCCGACGACGACGGCCGCAGCGGCTTCGTCCTGGGTGGAGAAAATGTTGCACGAAGCCCAACGGACCTCGGCACCCAGAGCGGTGAGGGTTTCAATGAGGACGGCTGTCTGGACCGTCATGTGCAGCGAACCGGCGATGCGGGCGCCCTTGAGCGGCTGCGAGGGGCCGAACTCAGCACGAAGGGACATGAGCCCCGGCATTTCGTGCTCGGCGAGACGGATCTGGTGGCGGCCTGCCTCGGCAAGGGAAATGTCAGCCACTTTGTAGTCGAAAGTCATGGAAGTCCTTATAGATGTTTAGGCGTACCGTGCGGGATTGCTGTTCTGGAAGTACGTCAGGCTTTGGCGTGGTGCTGGCCGGAACTTGCGGCGTTGGAGGCAGCAAGCAGTTCCGGGGGCAGAAGCAAGGGAATGCCGTCCTCGATCGCGTAACGGACCTTTTCACCGTTCTCGGCGGCAGCCGTTGAAACAAGCTCCTCGCCCTCCTGGACCAGCGGTGAGCCCGTCACGGGGCAACGCAGGATGGACAACAGTTCAGGACTGACCTTTGGCATGAATGATGCTCCCTGGATGGCGCGGGTGTGGCGCCGCTGGCGGATTTATCTGCAGATTCCAGCCTACAGCGCACGACCATCCCCAAGGAGCCGACGACGATTTGAGTCCCGGGGTTGCCGCAGTTGGCTCAGCCAGAACGGACTTAGGACGGTTCGCGCAGAATCCGCAAGTGGCCACGGCGCGTACCTTCAACCATGGCGGGCGGCTCGACATGCGGCCGACTGGTACGGGGTGGGGTGTCCGTTGCCGCTGAGGCGGCTTCCCGCACGGCGTTGGCGAGTGCCAGCAAGTCATCCGGGCCAGGCTCCGGAGGTGTTGTTGGCATAGCCAGGCGAAGGACTTCCCAGCCCCGTGGAACCGTAAGGGATTCCGCATGCTGGGCGCAAAGATCGTACGCATGCGGTTCGGCGTACGTGGCCAGCGGGCCGAGGACCGCTGTGGACTCGGCATACACGTACGTCAAAGTAGCCACCGCGGATTGGCGGCAGGCGGACCTTGAACACTGACGAATAGCACCCACAACATCCCAGATTAGCGCCCTTTGGCCCATACTCTGCGCATTGGCTGGCCGTGCCCGCCCGGAAGCTGCAGTCTGCGCCGGTCACGGCGCGCTGTTCGCCATGATGTCGCGTTGGCGGTTCCTCGGGACTAAAGTCGATATATGCAGTCACAGCCACATGTTCCTGGCTTCACAATCCGGTGGACTGACGCCGAAGGCGATCAGGCAAAGGAACACACCGGCGCGGATGTCCGTGGTTTCCGGCGGCGCCGGAGAAACCGTCACGGCAGAGGACTGCGTGGGGAACTCATGCTCCCCAGTCTTCCCGGCTTCCGGACCCGTGCCGAGCGTTTCGACGACATGGTGCTGGACTCAGCCGAACGCCTCCAGGATATGTGGGGCAAGCAGTTGGATGGCGTGCTCTTCGCCGTCGACGAAATCCCGCCGAACCTGGAGCAATTGGTCGCCGAAGGTACGGCAGCTCCCATGGGTTCCTACACTCCCGGCAGCCGCGGCGAAGCACCGATGATCACTGTGTACCGCCGTGTGGTGGAACAGACTGCCGGAACACGGGAAGAGCTGCAGGACCTCGTCCACGACGTCGTGGTGGAGTACACCGCGGAAATGCTCGGCGTACCACCAGAGACGCTGGATCCTGTGTACCGGCGTCGTTACCAGTAGCGCCGGTACCCCTAAGGCCTAGTGGCCTAAACGCCTAGTAGCCCACTGTCACGGGAACTTTTTCGAGCCCTGCAGCAGCGTCCTGGATGCCCAGAACTGAGACGTCGGCGCGGTCCTGCCTACCCAGGACAAGTGCCCCATACACAGGGTCCCCTGATGCTGAAACCACGTACCCGGCAACCACTGCCTGTCCGGATTTTGCTGGAAGTTCGATCAGCGATGTTGTGCCACCGGACATGTCCACGTCCACGGACTTGCCCACTTTCCCATCGGCTGTCACCGGTGCGTAGCTGACAGTTGCCCGTCCCTCCGGGACACCGAAGCTGAAGAAGCTCTGCCCGTCACGGGGCACTGCGACCACATGCTGGCTTCCCAGGCGGGCCGAGGACGGCGACCAAGCGAAATCCGTTGGTTCCTCCGCTTTAGCCCCCCGTGCAATCCGGGTAGCAGCTACGAACGCGACGTCGGAACTTGCGCTCACGGTGTAGCTGCCGGCAGGAACGCCGTCGAGGTCCAACGTAGCTACGGTGCCGCCCTTGACGGTGACTACTCCCCCGTTGGGGAGCTGGCGCTCACCGTTGGCGCCGTACAGACGGACTTGAACCACGGCGTCCGTGGACCCAGGTACGGCTATTTGAAGCGCGGGAACGGCATCGGCAAAGCCCGATTTGCTGCCCAGCGCCTTGATCGCTGCTGCATCCTGAATGTCGACGCCGGCCATCACCTGGAGATTGGACGGCCCGGAACCTGGGGACAGGAACTCCACCCCACCCGGCACAAGTCCACGCAGCACGCTCTGCTGGATGGTCCCTGCAACGGGTCCGCCCGAGCTGCGTATGTGCACTGCCAGTTGGGATTCCCCGGGTGCAAGGCCGGCAAGGTTTATCGCCCGCGTTGTCCCTGGAGCCACCAAAAGACCCCGTGCGCCAGGCGCCTGGATCTGTCCCTGGGCGCCAAAGAGGTCCAGGTTGACGGTAGCGGGCGTTTCCGAGGCATTGCTGAGGTTCAGGACCGCCGTCCGGCCAAGCCCGGTGTCCGCACCCAAAAGCCAAGCGTCGTTTCCGGGCTGCTGACACGGAGCCGCCGCAAGGCCGCGGAGGTCGCCGTCCTTGGCTGAATAGCTCAGGTTCGCGGCCAAGGAGGCTTGTTCGTTTCCGATCGGGTCAGCAGCCACCACGGTAGGTGCGGTCACAGGGCTGATGGATGCAGCCGCTGCCGCCAAAACCGGTGGACCGGAAGTGGGCGATGGTGTGCTCATGGGGGTCTTGGCAATTTCCGCAACTGCGTCCCCTGCCAGCGACATCACTTTACTGCCCGGAATGGTGCCTGCGGGATTGCTCAGGACCAGTGCGTTAAGCGCACTGGTGGCTGTGGTGGAAACCGGGCTGAACTCAGCATCAGTGTCCACATCGGTTCCCGTGACAAGGCGCGCAGGTTCCGGGCAAACGCCCAGGGAGCGGCCCGCAGGAACATCGGCTTGCCGGACGTCCACTGCAGAGCCGCCAGAGGGCGCTGGAACCATCGAGGTGGCCGCAACTGCTCCGCCTCCCGCCGCCAGGATCACTGCTGCTGACAAGACCCCAGTGATGATCCCCTTGTTGGAACTGCGGGCGCCCTTGCTGGAACTGCGGGCATCCTTGGCGGAGTTGCGTGCATCTTTGGTGGAACTGCGCGTCCCGTCATCGTCCGCCTGCTTCTTTGGGTCCTCAGACACTGCTGTACTCCTTACGGAGGGAGACTTCGTCCCTCGACATGCCGGTTCGCGAGCGGCGGGCGGGCATCGGAACTGCCAGCAGCACGGTCAGTCCGAAGACGACGGCCTGCAGGATCCCGAACCAAAGACCCCAAGGGTTGGTGTACCGGATTTCCAGGTTGCCTCCGCTGGCCGGAAGTTCGAAAGCCTGGGCCCATCCGGAGGTGGCCGACTTCAGCTGTCGCCCATCCATCCAAGCACTCCAGCCGGGATCGGACCGTTCAGCCAGGACCACCCGACGGCCCTCGTCACCCGCGGGCACCGCTGCGTCAACGGACACCTCAGCTGAGGGCAGAGAGCCGATGGCCTCACCTTGGGCGTTGAGAATGCGCACCCTGTGCGTGGTGTCTGCGGCGGTAGCGGCAGCGGAATTCCGCGGGGTTACGCGCCACAACCACCCGGCGTCGGTTTGTCCAACAGCAACAAGGCCCGGGACGGCGTCGATCCTGCTGGCGGTCAGCTGGGCCGCGTCATCAGCGGCCTTGAGCACCACAAAACCGGCGCCGAGCTGCTCCAAATCATTGCGGGGGTCCACCCCTGTGCTCGCCACAATGGTGGCCACTGCCCTGCGGAGGGAGGCGGTAGCGGCGTCGTCGGCAGCAATCTCTTCGCGACCCGGCGCCCCAATAATGGTCCTGGCCGAAGCGATGGTGGACAAGTTGTCCAGCGTAGTCCCTGCACCACGCATCAGCGAGGACGTAAAGGCACCCTGCTCGCCGCTGGTGATAACCAACGTCCGCGTACGTTCGGGTCCCTCTCCGCGGTCGACGGCGGTGGCTGGCAAGGTGTCGTTATCCACCGGCCACACTTGGCGGGCCGAGCCCAAAGATGGCTTCTTACTGGCCTCTGACGGTGTGGCGTCAGCGGTTTGGGCAGCCGTTGGGGCCTCGGATGAGGGCTGCAGGACGTTTTGTCCTGCCCATGCCACCATCCCGGCCAACGGTCCGCAGACGAGGAGAGCCAGTGCCACGCCCGAAGCTACGCGCCGCAAGGGCGACTTCCAACGGGCGGCATCAGTCGTTCTGGTGGGAACGGCGAAGATTTTATCGGCGCCTAGCAACGCCGCACCGAGCAGCAGGATGCCCGCCGCTGAAACCGCCGGTCCGGTGAAGGGACCAACAATCACGTTGTTGTTGACGCCTGTGGCCACGTGGCCCATCAGCCAACTGCTGGCCAAGGTAGCCAGCGCGGCCAACCAGAAGACGCGTGCCAGGACGGTGCGCTTACCAGGAAGGAACAGTGCTGCGACAGCCAGGAGAAGTACTGGCACGCTGACCAGCAGAGCAAGCAACAGAGCCCAGGGCACAGCGCCAGGCCCGAACATCCCAAGACCTGTGAGGCCGCCGTCCATCTCGAACGCCAGGGGCTGGCCCAGGAACTGTTGCCATAGCGGTGCAGCGTCGAAACTGAGTGGCAAGCCCGGATCGGCCAGCAAGGACCGGGGGCGGTCAAGTACCGAAATTCCATAGGGAATGAACAGTGCGGCGCTGGGCAAAAGCGACCACCAGAGTGTCTTGCCCCGCGGTCCGAGCACCACGGCTGCCAAGACGACGACCACCGTAATGGGCCCCAAGAGGGACGGTGCCGATGCAGTGATCGCAGCCATAGCCAAGCCCGCAGCCGCCGCAGCGGTCCAGGACGGCGTGCCGTTAATGCCCGGTTTACCGAGCACGAGGGCCGGGCGGCGCGTGAAAGGTAGCCGTGTGGCATGGGCACGGCCTATCGCCGAACCCGAGGCACGTATTAGCGCCAGCATCAGCAACGGCATCAGGACGTGGGCCACCAAAGCACCTGGCCTGCCCTGGTTTATGGCAACCAGCAATGCAGGCGCCCCGGACCAGGCAAGAGCGGCAACAATCCGGAACCGGCGCCGGGTGGTCAAAGCCCCTGCAGCGAACCAGGCACCGATTGCAGAGAGTGGCATGGCCAGGATCAGCAACCACACTGTTGCCGAGTTGCCATCGCCACCGCCAAACAGGGAAAGGAGCCACAACACGTAAGCGAAGGGATCGGCGTGCCCGGGCAGTCCCGCACCGAGGGAAATCCACCACGTGGAGGCGTTGGCCCAGATATCGGAGGGTGACTCGGACAATGGGAGGAGCCCTCCCCCCGCCACAGTTCCCGTGCGAAGGAGACCGAAGAGCCCAATGAAAGAAGCGGCGAACGCGATGAGGCCGGCAGCGACTGCGCCGGTGCCAGCCCATCCGCGTTCGTTGGTGGCCAGCGCTGCGAAATCGTCAGAGGCATCGCCGCTGGGTTCGGGGGCGAGAAGATCCGAGGCCACAGTAGTTTCCTCGCTGGGGCGGATGGCCTCCAGCAGGGAACGCCTGTTGGCACGGACTTCGCGCGACGACGCTTGGAGGCCCCGGACCACCGAACGGTGCAAGCGGCGGGTCTTCGCGGCAATCCGGCGGCCTCTTGCAATAGCGAGGGGCCGCACCAAGCCGGCGACGGTGGCCGTGAACTGGGAGAATCCGTAGCCCGGTTCCTTGACCAAAACACTCAGCACCAGACGGACGAGTGCGCCCAAGAGCGCTCCCACAGCCTGGAACGGCAGGTTCCACCACGGCGTGTGTTTGAGGCGCATGTGAATTTGTGCTTTGCGTGCTGCGGAGGACGTACCCAGACCGTGCGGTCGGTGCTCCACATGGAACATGCGCGCGCTTGGCACCACCACCACGCGGTTACCGGCAAGCCAGTTGCGCCAGCAGAAATCGACGTCGTCTCCGCTGCCCGGCAAGGCAGGGTCAAAACCCTGCAACTGCTCCCAAACGTCCCTGCGAATCAACATGCCGGCAGAGTTCACCGCGAAGGTGTCAGAGCGGGCATCGTACTGCCCTTGGTCCACTTCGTCGGCGTCGATCAGTGTGAGGCGTTCGGCCCAGCGACTGGTGGACAAGCCAACGTCCACCACATGACGGTCGTCGTGCCACCCAAGCTGCTTGCAGCCGGCAACAGTTACCGAAGTGGTCCGTTCCACGGCGTGGAGAAGCTCGGCCAAGGCGTCAGGAGCAGGAGCGGCGTCGTCGTGAAGGAGCCAGATCCATTGGACAGCACCGGCCGCTTCAGCGTCTTCGGCTCCATCGTTGGGTGCAAGCTCGTCCAGGCCCGCCTGGACAGCGGCACCAAAGCCAGACTTTGGCTGGACGTACTTGGTGACGTTTGCTTGCCCCAAGGCGTCCCGGAGCAAGTCGAGGGAGTTGTCAGTGGATCCTGTATCAATGCCAATGGCGGCATCTGCCGAACGCGTCTGGTCCGACAGTGCCGCCAAGGTCCTGGGGAGATAGTTCCCGCCGTCGTGGGAAACCACGACGGCGGTAACGTGTACTTCCTTAAGAATTAGACTGCCCGCTTCCTTAGCCGGCGACGTTCGCGCTCGGAGAGCCCGCCCCAGATGCCGAATCGTTCGTCGTTTGCGAGGGCATACTCAAGGCACTGAGAACGGACGTTGCACGCTCCGCAGACCTTCTTCGCATCCCTCGTTGATCCGCCCTTTTCGGGGAAGAATGCTTCCGGATCCGTCTGGGCGCACAGGGCGTCTGTCTGCCAACCGAGTTCGCCCTCGTCATCGAAGTCGCCTTGGCTCGGCAGTCCGATCCACACCGGCTGTCCTTGGATTTCCTGGGGACGACGCAACTCCATCGGAGGGTCGTCCACATCTTCGTCCGGCCCGGCAGGCAGGTCGCCAATCAACGCCTCGTGTGCAGCGAGGAGGGCAGTTGCCTGATCCTCCAACGACTGCTGCACGTTCTGGTTGTATCGGTCTGCCGCTTCCGGATCCGCCGGGTCCACGTACCAGTCCCCTGGTACCTCCCGCGAACGGTATTTCACCGACGCATGTTCTGCGACGACTGCATCTTCCTGGATACGCAACGCTTGCCCCATGGCGTCCCTCCTGATTTTGCAGCTGCTGCTTGGATGTATTTCCGATCCCCGGCGTTGTTCCGGGAATCTGTGCAGCGGCGTTGATTACTAATTACACGCGTGTAACTACCTGCCAGTCAAGCCGCGCCGGGATAATAATCAAGAATCTGTAGAAACGTGGGATGCGCCACGCCCAACGTTTTCCGCCGTGGCGCGGCTGGTTGGAGGAAAAACGGAAGCCCCGCATCACTTTGCTTGAACAATTCCTGACATTCCGCGGAATTCCCAAGATCACGCCCGGATGTCCATCGATTGGACTTAACGGAGGTGTGTCGCATTTCACATTTCCCCGTGGGGCGGCGGCCCCACCGTGGCAGGATTGATCCATGAGCATCCCGGCAGCGAACCTGATGACCACCCTGCGATCCGGCCATTCCACCTCCCCGAGGCTGACGTGGTACGGCCCTGATTCCGAGCGCGTGGAGCTCTCCGGGCGGGTCTTGGACAACTGGGTTGCCAAGACCAGCAACCTGCTGCAGGACGAACTGGACGCCGAGCCGGGCAAGGCTATCCGGTTGGACCTTCCCGCACACTGGAAATCCTTTGTGTGGGCACTCGCCGCCTGGCAGTTGGGCATGGAGGTGGTCTTCGATGGCACAACCGCTGACCTGCTGGTAACAGACACTCCCGACGACGGCGCCGGGGCCGGCTTCGAGGCGGTCGTCGCCGTGCCGCTCGCGGCACTTGCGATGCGGTGGCCCGGCGACTTGCCACCCGGCGTCGTGGACTATGCCGCGGAAGTACGGTCCCACGGTGACGTCTTCATGGCACACAGCGAACCAGAAGCCAGCCTTCCGGCCGTCCGCGGCAGCGCGGGCCACACACATGACAGCCTTCTGGACGGATTCGCTGCACCCCAGGAACCCGGTGTCCGGCTGCTGGTTCGGGCGTCCGACGGTTTGGAGCCGGGGCTGGCAGCGGCGTTGGGCGCGTGGAAAGAAGACGGCTCAGTGGTACTGGTGCATCCCGATCTGGAAGTGACCGGGCACCTGCTTGAGAATGAGCGCGTTAGCCGATCCTGAGATCAGTTCTTGATGGAGGGCAGCTCGCCGGTTGAAGGTCCTCCGCTGCCCGCCTCCGCAGCTGACTTCTCCTTGTGATGGAGCTCCAGGATCTCGTGGTCGTGAGAGTAGGCCGGCTCGGCATCCAACTCTTCGTTGAAGACCCAAAAGCGGTATGCGAAGAACCGGAAAATAGTGCCCAGGACGAGTCCCACGACGCTTCCTGCGATAAACAGCGATGGCTTGTCATTCAAGTCCAGCACGTACTTGGCGAACCACACGCAACCGGAGGCAATAAGCAGCCCGACGAAGTTCATGACGGCAAACAGAACGGCTTCACGGACCACGTTGGCCTGTTTGCGGTGACGGAAGGTCCAGAAGCGGTTGGCTACCCAGGAGAACACGCTTGCAACGATCGTCGCAATGGCCTTCGCCCAGACTTCGCTTCCGTGCATCGGGCCGGAAAACAGCCAGATGTAAACTGCCGAGTCAATGACAAAAGCAACACCGCCTACGGCGCCGAACTTTGCTACCTCGCGCCAAAAAAGCGAGGCAAGTCCGCGGATGCGATCTGCAAGTGTGGTGATCATGACCCTCCATGGCCGTTGAAAAGTGGGCCGATGGGCCACATCCATTTTAGCGCCCATTTCCAACCGTTCCCTTTGAGTCCCCTGTGAGAACGCCGATGAGGGGCCTGCACCACATCGAGATGGTGACGTTACAGCGGCTGAATCAGTGTTCCGGCCGCTGGTTCGGTAGGCTGAACCTTGTGACTTTTCCAGTAATTGGTGTTGTTGGCGGCGGCCAGCTCGCACGCATGATGGCCCCGCCTGCTACCGCTCTAGGCTTCGAACTACGCGTTTTGGCTGAGGGCGAGGACGTTTCGGCTGTCCCCGCTGTGGCCAACGCCCCCATTGGCGACTACAAAGACCTGGACGCTCTGCTTGAGTTCTCCAAGGGCGTGGACGTCCTGACGTTCGATCACGAACACGTTCCTACACAACATCTGCGTGCCTTGATCGACGCCGGCGTGAATGTGCAGCCAGGACCTGATGCCTTGGTAAATGCGCAGGACAAGCTCGTGATGCGCGCGGCCATCGATCGCCTCGGGCTGCCCAACCCGGAGTGGGCCGCCGTTGACTCAGTAGAAGAACTGGTGGCCTTCGGCGACAAGATCGGCTGGCCTGTGGTGCTGAAGACGCCGCGCGGCGGCTACGACGGCAAGGGCGTCCGCATTGTTGACTCCGCCGATGACGCAGCTGATACTGGGGACTGGTTCCAGGCCATGAGCCCCCTGCTTGCCGAAGCCAAGGTGGACTTCAGCCGCGAGCTCTCCGCCCTTGTAGCCCGCACGCCCAGTGGCGAATCACGCGCCTGGCCGGTAGTCCACACCATTCAGGTAGACGGCGTGTGCGACGAAGTTATCGCCCCCGCACAGAACATTCCACTCGAAGTTGCCGCCGCAGCCGAGGGGGCTGCACTTCGGATCGCCAACGAACTCGGCGTTACGGGTGTCATGGCTGCCGAGCTCTTTGAAACCCCTGGGGTTGGCGCCGGCTTCCTCATCAACGAACTCGCCATGCGCCCCCACAACACGGGCCATTGGACGCAGGACGGATCCATCACCAGCCAATTCGAACAGCACCTCCGTGCGGTGCTGGACCTGCCGCTGGGCGCCACGGATGCTGTGGCGCCGGTATTTGTCATGAAGAATTTCCTGGGTGGGGATAACCAGAACCTCTTCGAAGCCTTCCCCATGGCCTTGGCTTACGAACCGGCAGCAAAGGTGCACTGCTACGGCAAGTCCGTGCGGGCGGGGCGGAAGATCGGGCATGTCAATCTGGCTGGCACATCTACCTCGGAGGTAGATTCCATCCGCCAACGCGCCACGGCAGTAGCCAACATCATCCGTGACGGCCGGATGCCCGCACAGACCACCCACGAGGAGACCGAATGACATCAGCATCAACAGCCCCGCTCGTAGGTCTCGTGATGGGCTCCGACTCCGACTGGCCCGTCATGGAAGCCGCCGCGGACGCCTTGGCTGAGTTCGGCATCCCCTTTGAAGCGGACGTCGTCTCGGCGCACCGCATGCCCACTGAGATGATCCGCTATGGCCAGACCGCGCACGAGCGCGGCCTTCGCGTCATCATCGCCGGAGCAGGCGGGGCCGCCCACCTTCCTGGAATGTTGGCTTCGGTCACTCCCCTGCCTGTCATCGGCGTCCCGGTTCCATTGAAGACACTGGACGGCATGGACTCACTGTTGTCCATCGTTCAAATGCCTGCCGGAGTTCCGGTTGCCACTGTCTCCATCGCCGGTGCCCGCAACGCAGGACTCCTTGCTGTACGGATGCTCGCCTCCGGCACAGACGAACTCGCAGACCGCCTTCGCGAAGACTTGCTCAAATTCGCCCAGGAGTTGAACGACGTCGCCACCAAGAAGGGCGAAAACCTGCGCCATAAGGTTGAAGAAGTCTTTTCCCCAGCAAATGCTTCCGCCCGGAGCAGCCACTAGGACGGCAGCGGATGACCACCATGCACAAGAACCCGAATCAGTCCGGCGCCGCCCTGACTGATCCAGTCCGCTATCCATCCGGGGCCAGCGCCCCGGTGCGGACCAAACGCGCCTTCGTGCTGGTCCTCCTCACCCTCTTCATCCCCGGCAGTGCCCAGATCGTGGCAGGTGACCGCAAGCTGGGCCGCCTCGCCCTTCGCGTCACACTCACTGTGTGGGCCCTGGCTTTGCTGACGCTCTTGATTGCGCTGGTGAACCGGAGCATGCTGCTCAGCATCGTCACCCATCCCGTGGGCTCGCTGTTCATCATCGTTGTCCTCGTTGCCCTGGCTTTGGGCTGGGCCTACCTGTTCCTGAACACCTTGCGGATCATCCGGCCCAACCTGCTGGCCCCCGGGATGCGGCCCATTATTGCCGTGGTCCTTGCCGTGACAACAGTTCTGGCCAGCGGGTCATTGGGCTACCTTGCCTACGTGTTGAACGTCAGCCGCAACGCGATCGGCAGCATCTTCAACGCGGGCCCTGCCATCGATCCTGTGGATGGCCGCTACAACTTCCTGATGATGGGCGGCGACGCCGGTGACGACCGCACGGGTCGGCGTCCGGACAGCCTGTCGGTCATCAGTGTTGACGCCAAAACAGGTGAAAGTGCCATCATTTCCGTACCCAGGAACCTGCAGAACGCACAGTTCAGCGAGGGATCCCCCATGCGGAAGATCTACCCCGACGGCTATAACTGCGGCGATGAATGCCTCATCAACGCCGTCAACACCGAGGTCACCAACAATCACAAGGACCTGTACCCGGGCGTTGCCGATCCCGGCGCCCAGGCAACACTGGAAGCGGTGTCCGGGACCTTGGGTATCACGGTGCAGGCGTATGTCCTGGTGGACATGGACGGGTTCGCCAAGCTCATCGACGCCATGGGCGGCATCCGCATCAAGGCCGGCGGCTGGGTACCTATCAGCGGTCCCGTCACTGATGAGGCCAACGGGATCCACGGCATGCCCGATGGCTGGATCCCTGCCGGCGACCAACACTTGGACGGCTTCCACGCCCTCTGGTACGGCCGTTCCCGTGAATTCGTTGACGACTACGCCCGTATTGCGCGCCAGCAGTGTGTACAGCAGGCCATGCTCAAGCAGCTGGACCCTGGCACGCTGCTGACCAAGTTCGAGGACATCGCCAACGCAGGCACAAAGGTGGTGGAATCCAACATCTCCTCCGCGCAGCTCGGAAGCTTCGTGGACCTTGCCTTGAAGTCCAAGAGCCAACCGGTCAAGCGCCTCACTATTGGCCCTCCCGATTTCGATGCCTCGTTCTCCACGGTGCCGGACTTCGACCTGATTCACTCCAAGGTCCAGGAACTGCTGACCTCCCAGAACAGCCCCAAGGCCGATGACTCCATGGTGTCCAACAACGGCAGTGTGGGTTCCAATGTCGCGGCAGTGGGCCCGGTCCCAGGCAGCTTGCCGGCCGCGATGCCCGCGGGCCAGCAGCCCTCGCCGTCGTCCTCGGACTTCACGCCGGTGACCACCACACCGGACGGTACGCCCATCACGGAAGAACTGCTCAACGGCCTCAAGGCCCAGGGCGACGAGCAAGGCATCCGGGATCTCGTGGCAACCAATGGGCAATGCGCCCCGCTGTAGCCCGCAGCAGCACCACCACCTCACGTTCAGCGCGACGATAAGGACTTTCCTTCGTGTACCAGATTGAGAATGTTTTGCGACCCTACGCGTGGGGTTCGACGACGGCGATTGCCGGCTTGCTGGGGCGGCCCGCGTCAGGTGGTCCGGAGGCAGAAATGTGGATCGGCGCCCACCCTGATTCCCCGTCCACAGCCATTCATCCAAATGGGGTCACGCAACCCCTTGACGCCCTGATCGCCTCGGATCCTACCCATTTCCTGGGAGCCGACAGCCTTGCCGAGTTCGGGCCCCGGCTTCCCTTCCTCACCAAGATTCTGGCCGCAGAGCAGCCACTTTCTTTGCAGGTGCACCCTAGCTTGGAACAAGCACGAGAAGGCTTCGCCCGCGAGAATGCCGCCGGGATCCCCGCTGATTCCTCCGAACGCAACTACCGGGACGATAACCACAAGCCGGAGATGATTTTTGCACTCACGCCGTTCCGGGCATTGTGTGGGTTCCGCTCCCCTGCAGCAGCCAAAGGTGTTTTTGAGCACCTTGCCAAAGTGCTGGATTCTGCCGCGGCGGAGGTCCCCGCAATCATCAGCGGCGTAATTTCCGACCTCAGCGTGCCCAATGAATCCGAAGCCCTCAAAGCTGCCTTCACACGCCTGATCGAGGGCGGCAGCGAGGTCTCGGATGCCATTCAGGAGGTAGAAGCCGTCCTGCGTGCAGGCGCCCCCCAAGAGCCCCACGAAGATGCGCTGGCGGCAATGCTGGGAATCAACGAGGCTTTCCCCGGCGATCCTGGTGTGCTCATTTCCCTTCTCCTTAACCACCTTTCCCTGCAACCGGGCGAGGCCGTGTACCTGCCAGCCGGCAACGTACACGCCTACCTTCACGGCCTGGGTGTGGAAGTCATGGCTTCCTCGGACAATGTGCTGCGCGGCGGACTCACCCCCAAGCATGTGGACGTTCCGGAACTGATCAAGACCATCCGCTTCGAATCGATGGGTGTGCCCCACGTTGAAGCCGGCGGAACGGAGTTTGGCCAGGAACTGTACCGCCCGCCGTTCAAGGAGTTTCAGCTCCAACGGATCGAACTTGGCCCGGGTGCCGAACCGGTGCCGCTGGCACAGTCCGGTCCCGCCGTCGTCGTGGTTGTTGCCGGTTCCGTAGTGCTCGACTCGCCCAAGAGCGACCTCCCGCTGCAGCGAGGCGGCGCCGCCTTCATCCCTGAGGTAGAAAACCCAGTGAATGTTCATCCCGTTCAAGGCGCCACCGATACGAGTATTGCCTTCGCCGTGACCACAGGATTGGGTAAGTGAGCGTGGACTTCTTTCTGCAGACCCCCGCTTGGGCTGAGGTCCAGCGCTCGCTCGGCCGCCGGGTCCATGAGCAGTCAGGTCCCGGATGGAGCTTCCTCGCGATAGAGGAAAAGAACCCGGCGGGCAAAGTCATCTACGCCCCTTATGGGCCTGTAGCAAAGTCCGTGGATGCCTTCGACGCCGCGATGGCGGCCTTGGTGGAATTGGCGAAGAGGGAACGTGCCGTCTTCGTGCGGATGGAACCTGTATCAGCCGGCTTCGCAGCGTCCGAGGCCGATACGCTCCTTCGTTCCCGCGGCCTGCAGCCGGCGCCTGTGAACCTGCAGCCGGAGTTGAGTTGGATCGTGGACCTTGAGGGCGACTTCAAGGACGTTCTCGCCGGAATGAAGCCGACCAACCGGAATCTCTACCGCAACATCCACAAGAAGGGCGTGACTTTCCGCGCATCCCAGGATCCTGCGGACATCAAAGTTCTCCTGCATTTCCTCCATCTGACGGCAGCACGCAACGGCTTCAAGCCACAAAGCGATGAGTACCTCACCCAAGTGGCTGAATCTTTGTTGCCGTCCGGCGCAGGAACGCTGTTCATAGCAGAACTCGAGGGCGAGCCGATCGCTGCAGCTTTCACTTACGATTCCTCGGATACGCGAACCTATGCCCACGCAGGGCTGGATGACACCCACCGCAAGCTCAGTGCTGGCATTCCGCTCCTGGTCAAGCTCATGGCAGATGCCAAGGAGAAGGGCTTGAAGCACGTGGACCTCTGGGGCGTGGCACCTGAAGACCAGCCGGACCACAAATGGGCGGGCTTCACGTCCTTCAAGAAGTCCTTCGGTGGTCGCGAAGTAGCCTACCCCGGCACGTGGGACCTCCCAGTGAACAAACTCCGCTACGGCGCCTACCAACTGGCCAGAAAACTCCGCGACAAACTCCGCTAGGCCAGTTCCCCCAAGTCAACACAAGGAACGCGTGCCTCCACCACCCACTTTGACGCCGCCGACGCGGGGACACRCCGGCCATCACAGCGTGTCGGACCACGTACAGCCTCAAAGTAGGTCGCGACGGCACACCCACGGCCGCCGACCACCCCGGAAAGCACGACGGCGGCACTCGCCCGAGCGCCGCCGTCGAACCTAACCCGGAAGCGCACCTCGTGCCCCGGCTGACCACATGCACCTTCCCCGGCGACCCGGCAACGGCCAGGGCCGCGTACCGTCATGACCCTCTTTGACTCAACACTCACTGTGACACGCCCGGAATGACGGCATGTCGGACCACGTACAGCCTCAAAGTAGGTGGCGACGGCACACCCACGGCGGCCGACCACCCCGGAAAGCACGACGGCGGCACTCGCCCGAGCGCCGCCGTCGAACCTAACCCGGAAGCGCACCTCGTGCGCCGGCTGACGACACGCATCATCCCGGGTGACTCACCAACAGACCCCCGACACTCAAATCCGCGCGTCCCCACTCCATTTGCGCAGCGAAATCGAGCTCAGGTGTCACCACTCCCCCCCAAAAAAATCGCGCAAACCGGAGCCGGCTGGACACAAAGAAGGACGGCGAGTATCGCGAAAGCGGCATCAAATCGACGAGGTACGAGGAGATAGCCGCCGAGCGATGCTCGCCGTCCTTCTGTTAGCTAAGGGGTTACGGCTTGCGCGCGTACGTCTCCCACTTGGATGCGTGGTGCTCAGCATCAACGAACCGAACGGTGCCGGACTTGGAACGCATCACGATGGACTGCGTCAGTACGCGGTCCTTCGAGTAGCGAACGCCGCGGAGGAGGTCGCCGTCGGTGATGCCGGTGGCTGCAAAGTAGCAGTTGTCCGAGGTGACGAGGTCGTTGGTGGAGAGGACACGGTCGAGGTCGTGTCCGGCGTCGATCGCTTTCTGCTTCTCGTCGTCCGACGTGGGCCACAGGCGGCCTTGGATAACACCGCCGAGGGACTTGATGGCGCAGGCGGCAACGATGCCTTCCGGGGTTCCACCGATGCCCATCAGCGCGTCGACGCCGGTTCCGGACCGGGCTGCGGCGATGGCACCTGCGACGTCGCCGTCCATGATGAATTTGGTGCGTGCACCGGCTTCGCGGATTTCTTCCACGAGCGGGCGGTGCCGGTCGCGGTCCAGGATCATGACGTTGAGCTGGTTGACCTTGACGCCCTTGGCTTTGGCGATCAGGTGCAGGTTCTGCTTCACGGGCAGGCGCAGGTCCACCATGTCGGCAGCTTCAGGGCCTGTGACGAGCTTTTCCATGTAGAAGACCGCGGACGGATCGAACATGGAGCCGCGTTCGGCCACTGCCAGGACGGCAAGGGCGTTGTTGATGCCGAGGGCGGTCAGGCGGGTTCCGTCGATGGGGTCCACGGCGACATCGCACTCGGGACCGGTGCCGTCACCCACCTGCTCGCCATTGAACAACATGGGGGCTTCGTCTTTTTCGCCTTCACCGATGACCACGACGCCATTGAAGTGGACGGTGTGAAGGAACGAACGCATGGCGTCGACGGCGGCGCCGTCTGCCTTGTTCTTGTCGCCGAAACCTACCCAGTGGCCACCGGCAATTGCGGCGGCCTCGGTGACACGGACGAGTTCCAGCGCCAGGTTGCGGTCGGGTTCGTCGGTGCCGACGGCGAGCGACGGCGAAATCGTGGAATACTGCTGGGTCATTGGTGCAGGAGACACTTGAACCTCTTCTTCGAGTGACGATTCACGGGACCGGAACACGGTTGCACGAGGCAACCTGGGGTCCCTCTATGAACGATCATAGTCGCCGCATGCGTTTGGAGTCGCTGGATGACCACGGCCGGCAATTCCTGCTGTGAGGTTCCCGGTTGTGTGTTCACAGCCGGGATGAGGGACTATGGAGGGGTGAGTGAAACGCAGGACAAGCCCGCTGCCGGCAACCAGCCCAAGGCCGCAGAGGCAACCCCCAACAGCGCCCCGGACGCTATGGATGCCCCTTATAAACCCGTCATTCCGGCAAAAGCCGCCAAGCGGGCCAATGCCTCTGTCATTGGCATGATCATTGCCCTGGTGCTGTGTGTCCTGGCATTCCTTCCTATTGTGTTGATGAACCCCGCTCCGAAGGGTGAGGGCTTTCGGCCCGCCGTTGACGTTGCTTCCATAGCGCGCAACGCTGCCGATGTGGCGGGATTCACACCTGTCACGCCGGAAACCGGCGACACATTCAAGCCGAATTACGCCCGCTGGGAATCCGGCACGGGAACGGGCGTGCCCACGTGGGAAGTTGGTTACCTGACTCCCAAGGAGGCCTTCATCGGCCTCACCCAGACCACCAAGGCGAATCCCACATGGGTGCTGCAGCAGACCGGCAACATGCCAGTAACCGGCACCCGTAACGCCGGTGGCCAGGATTGGGAGCTCCACGATTCCGGCAAGGACAAGCGCAGCATGGTGCTCGAATATCGAGGAACCACGATCATTCTGAGCGGCACTGCCAACCTTGAAGAGTTCGCCACGCTCGCCGCCGCAGTGGTCAAGTCTGTAGACCAGGCAGCTGCAGCGTCCGAAACTGCGGCGCCGTCCTCATAGGCTCACCCGGCGCAACAGTTTTACGGCCCGCCACTTCCGGGCCGTAAAGTAATCAGGTGCCTACTTATCTGACTCCCGCCCTAGCCTGGCGACGCCTCCAAGAGGGCAACGAACGTTTTGTTGCCGGTGAATCCCTGCACCCCAACCAGGACGCGTCCCGACGCTCATCACTCATTGAGAACCAGAACCCCTTCGCCGTCATCTTTGGCTGCTCGGATTCGCGCCTCGCGGCCGAGATTATCTTCGATCTCGGCTTGGGCGACGCCTTTGTGGTGCGCACCGCCGGCCAGGTGATCGACGACGCCGTCCTCGGCTCCCTTGAATACAGCATTGCCGAGCTCGGCGTTCCACTGATCGTCATTCTTGGCCACGACAGCTGCGGAGCCGTGAAGGCCACCAAGGCCGCCGTGGAAACCGGCGAGATGCCTGCAGGGTTCATTCGCGACCTCGTGGAACGCATCACCCCGTCCGTACTGACGTCCCTGCGCAACGAACAGGAAGACGTCAATGACATGGTGGTGGAGCACGTCAAGCAAACCTCAGCGCGGCTGGCCGACAGCTCACGTGTGATTTCGGACGCCATCGACGACGGGCGCGTGGCGGTGGTCGGCTTGTCCTACAAGCTCGATGAAGGCCGTGCGGCCCTCGTTTCCGGGATCGGCAAGCTTTAGTGGACCGTGCTCCGGCCTCCGCGCCGGAGCACGTAGCACTCTCTCCCGGGTTTTCGATGCGAGCCCCAATCGCCCTAAGCTAGCCCCATGACTTCCACCACTGAGTTCCGTATTGAACATGACACGATGGGCGAAGTTCGCGTCCCCGTGAACGCCCTGTACCGCGCCCAGACGCAGCGTGCTGTGGAGAACTTCCCCATCTCCGGCAAGACGCTTGAGCGCACTCACATCGAAGCCCTTGCACGCGTCAAGAAGGCCGCTGCACTGGCGAACGCCGAACTGGGGGTGCTCGATGGTGAGCTCGCCGAGGCCATCGCCGCAGCTGCCGATGAGGTAGCCACCGGCAAGTACGACGGCGACTTCCCGATTGACGTCTTCCAGACCGGCTCGGGCACTTCCTCCAACATGAACACCAACGAGGTCATCGCTGAGCTCGCTTCGCGTGCCCTCGCCGCTGCGGGCAGCGACAAAGTGGTCCACCCCAACGACCACGTGAACGCTTCGCAGTCCTCCAACGACGTGTTCCCCACATCCGTCCACGTTGCCGCCACCTCCGCCCTGATCAATGACCTGATCCCGGCCCTGGAATACCTGGCAGCATCCTTGGACCGTAAGGCCGAGGAGTTCAAGGACGTCGTCAAGTCCGGCCGCACGCACCTCATGGATGCCACGCCGGTGATGCTCGGCCAGGAGTTCGGTGGCTACGCCGCCCAGGTCCGTTACGGCATTGAGCGCATCAACGCAGCACTCCCCCGCGTCGCGGAGGTCCCCCTTGGTGGCACCGCTGTTGGCACCGGCATCAACACTCCTGCCGGCTTCCCGGAGCGCGTCATCGAACTGCTCGCAGCGGACACCGGGCTGCCGCTGACCGAGGCCCGCGACCACTTCGAAGCGCAGGCAAACCGCGACGGCCTCATCGAGGGCTCCAGCCAGCTGCGCAACATCGCGATCTCCTTCATGAAGATCAACAACGACCTCCGCTGGATGGGCTCCGGCCCCAACACGGGCCTGGGCGAAATCGCCATCCCGGACCTTCAGCCGGGCTCCTCGATCATGCCGGGCAAGGTCAACCCCGTCATCTGCGAAGCCTCCATCATGGTGTGCGCCCAAGTCATCGGCAACGACACCGCGATCGCCTGGTCCGGGACCAACGGCGCCTTCGAATTGAACGTCGGCATCCCTGTCATGGCCGCCAATCTGTTGGAGTCCGTCCGCCTGCTGGCCAACACCAGCCGCGTCATGGCCGACAAGATGATCGATGGCATCACCGCCAACGTTGAGCGCGCCCGCTTCCTGGCCGAGGCTTCCCCCTCGATCGTGACCCCGTTGAACAAGTTCATCGGCTACGAGAACGCCGCGAAGATCGCGAAGATTGCCGTCAAGGAGGGCCTGACCATCCGCCAGGCCACAGAGAAGCTTGGCTTCGTCGGCGAGGGCGAAGGCAAGGTCACCGAGGCAGAGCTCGACAAGGCTCTCGACGTCACCACTATGACGTCCCCGGCTCACAAGAACTAATACTTAAAGCACGACGGCGGCCGGTACCTTTCGCACGAAAGGTGCCGGCCGTCGGCGTGCCCGGGAGTTTGTGTAAGGCTCCGCGCGCCTAAGCTCTACAAATTTTGCACTTTCTATAAAAGAGTGCAAAACTTTACTTTGTGACCAATAGTGCAAATATCGACGGCGGCCTCCGTGAGCGCAAGCGGGCCGCCACACGTTCGGCGATTACCGCCGTCGCCCGTTCCTTGACCGCAGAACGCGGGCTGAACGGATACACCGTGGAACAGGTCTGCGAAGAATCGGGTATCTCGCGGCGAACGTTCTTCAACTACTTCCACTCCAAGGAAGACGCGGTGATCGGCGCGTTCTCGGACGAACTCCCCCAGGACGCCATCGAAGACTTCAATCATGGGCCAGTACAGAACGCAGACAGCATCTCGAGCAATTTGCTCGCCGCCTTGTACCAGCTCACGTTGACCATCATGGAGCGTTCGGCAATCAGCCGGTCCGAGGTCCACCAGCTCATCGCCGCCATCAAAGCCGAGCCCCAACTCCTTGGCCGCATGACGCTTGAAGGCGAAGCCCGTGAGCGGCAATTCGCCGAACTCATAGCGGCCCGCGAAGGCCTTTCACCCGGGCACCCCGAAATCGTCATGGCTGCAGCCGTCTTCGGAGCCGTCTCAAAGAAGACTGCGCAGCAGTTCTTCTCCGAGGACAACGTCCGGCCCTACCGCGAACTTCTGCGGCAGAACCTCGCCGCAGCCCAAAAACTCTTTGCCCAACCACTGGACACCACACCTGCCGAAACCCCGAAGGATCACGCATGAGTACCCTTTCCAAGGCAGCCGAGCCGCTGCTGTTGACCCAGAAAAGGATCTGGATCATTTTCTCGGCGCTGATCGCAGGCATGCTCCTGTCCAGCCTCGACCAAACCATCGTTTCCACCGCCATGCCCACCATCGTTGGCAAGCTGGGCGGGGTGGAGCACCAGGCCTGGATCACGACGGCCTACCTCCTGGCCACCACCATCGTCATGCCGATCTACGGCAAATTCGGTGACATCCTGGGCCGGCGCAACCTGTTCCTCGTAGCCATCGCCTTGTTTACGCTCGCTTCCGTGGGTTGTGCCTTCGCCACGGATTTCTGGGGCTTCGTAATCTTCCGCGCCATCCAGGGCCTCGGCGGCGGCGGCTTGATGATTCTCTCGCAGGCCATCATTGCCGACGTCGTGCCAGCCAAAGAGCGCGGCAAATACATGGGTCCCTTGGGCGCTATCTTTGGCCTGTCGGCCGTTGCCGGTCCGCTGCTGGGTGGATTCTTCGTTGATCACCTAACCTGGGAATGGGCCTTCTACATCAACATCCCCATCGGCATCGCAGCCTTTATCACGGCATGGTTCGCCCTGACGTTGCCGAACAAGAAGGCTGAGAAGAAGATCGACATCCTGGGTGTCCTCTTCCTTTCCGCAGCCACCACCTGCCTCATCTTCTTCACTGATTTCGGCGGCAAGAAGGATGAAGGCTGGGATTCCCCACTCACGTGGGCTTTCGGAGCAGGTATGGTTCTGGCGGCATTTTCCTTCGTGATGGTTGAACGGCGCGCCGAGGACCCCATCATTCCACTGAGCCTGTTCAAGAACCCCATCTTCATCAACGCAACGGCCATTGGCTTCACGCTGGGCCTGGGAATGTTCGCGGCGATCGCCTTCGTACCTACCTTCCTGCAGATGTCCTCCGGGACCTCCGCCGCAGAGTCCGGTCTGCTCATGGTGCCGATGATGGTTGGCCTGATGGGAACGTCCATCTACTCCGGCATCCGCATCTCCAAGACCGGCAAGTATAAGATGTACCCGATCCTTGGTGCCTCACTGACCATCGCGGCCATGTTGTGGCTGACCACCCTGACGGCTGAAACTCCGATCTGGGTCATCTGTGTCCAGCTCTTCATCTTCGGCGCAGGCCTTGGCCTGATCATGCAGGTGATCGTCCTGGTGGTCCAGAATTCTGTTCCGGCAGACCAGATTGGCACGGCCACCAGCACCAACAACTACTTCCGCGAGGTGGGTGCCTCGTTGGGTGTCGCCGTGTTCGGTTCCATCTTCACCAACCGCCTTGCTGAATCCTTGACCAACGCTTTTACCGGGGCAGGTGCATCTGCCGAGCAGGCCTCGCAGTCCACCAGCACGCTGGATCCACAGGCCTTGGCCCAACTGCCTGAGCAGCTTCGGGATGCGATCGTCAACGCCTACGCCAACTCGCTGGCGCCCGTGTTCTGGTACTTGGTTCCGTTCATCGCCATTGCATTGTTGCTGGCCATCACGCTCAAGCAGATCCCTCTCTCCGACACTGCCGGCATGGTGGCGCGGGGCGAGGCCGTCGGAGGTGCAGAGGCTGAACGCCTCGAAGCCGAACGCCTGGAAGCCAATGTGGCCTCTGCCGAGGGACAAGAGCCCCGGCGGGCACCGGCTGACGCAAGCGCCAAATAGCTTAGTCCTCCACCTGGTACGCCACGGGGCCTTCGAGCTCCGTGGCAAGCCTGATGGCTTGAAGGTTTCCTTCGCTCATGTCAGGCAGTTCATCCAGGCCGAACCAGCCAACGTCGATCGATTCGTCATCGTTTACTTGAGCATCGCCGGAGACGTATCTGCAACGGAAGGTGATGTCCAGAAAGTCGCAGATGTCGCCATTCGGAAAGGTCACCGGACCTACAACCCCGACGGCGATGATCCGCTCAGTTTCGGCCACAACCGCAGTTTCCTCGAAAATTTCCCTGACCAGCCCGGGAGCCGGATGCTCGCCTGGCTCAAGGATGCCCGTGATCACCGTCCAGTGGTGATTGTCGGCCCTTTGGCAGAGCAGCACCCGGCCATCGTCGTCGAAAACCACTCCCCTGACCGCCGGCAACCAGAGCGGGTCATTCCCGATCTTCTCCCGAAGCTTGAGGATAAATTCCGGTGCGCCCATGGCGTTAGCTTTCCTTCAATTCGATCGTGGCCTGTGAGTTGCTCAACGTGAGCACGCCGTCGTCGAGATTCCAGTGAACAGGCTGCTCAAAGAGCTTGACGGTCCAGCCCTCGTAGCTGCCCTCAAGCTCCCGGCAGCCCATGGCGGAGGCGGCCATCGAACGCATTGCCCAGACATCGTCCTGGACCGAGACTTCCACATTGAGCACGTTGCACGGTGTCTTCACCAGCAGGGTCCACTCCCCGTTGACATGCGTGGAGCTGATCTGCAGCGGTTGGGTCCCGAGCCACGCTACGTCTCCAGTGGCATCGCTTCCGCGCACGGACGTAAAAGTGGAGCAACCCAGCGGACCGCCCTCGCAGAAGGGCTCCGGCTGCTGAGTCATGAGCGGTTGGATGCTGGCCCCCGGGGTTGCACCGGGAACGTTGCCCGATTGCCCGCAGCCGGAGAGCAGCAAAGTGCAGGTCATGGTGACCCCCAGTACGGACCAAAAACTACTTCCCTGCACCGCAGCTCCCTCCAGGCGTCTTGAGCGCATCAAACCATCTGGGCTAAGCATGCCGCAGCCCGGTGAACCGCAGAATACGCAGAAGCGTTGCAGTTCGGCCGCAGTTGGCCCCGGCGGCCTCCGCCCGAACGGTTCAAGCAGGTAAAAGCACCATGCTCACCAGGGCTCCTGCCAGCATGAAGGGTCCGAACGGGATGGCTGAACCCAGCGTGCCGCGCCTGGACACGAGGATCACCAGGCTCCACAATCCGCCGAGCAGGAAGGCAGCGAACGTGCCCGCGAAGACATGGGTCCACCCAAGGTAGCCGAGGTAGAGTCCAAGCACCCCGGCCAGCTTCACGTCCCCGAACCCCATACCGGGTGGATAGACCAGGCGAAGCAGGAAGTAGAACAGCCATAGCACGCCGCCACCGGCCAGCACTCCGAGCCCAGGGATACCGAACATCGAGGCATCCAGCCCAGGGTCCGGGCCGCCAACGAACACCAGGACCGCAGCGCCCAGCAATAGGACGCCGCCCACCGCATAGGAGGGAAAGACGATCCGGTTCGGCAGTAGATGGCTCCGGACATCAATGATGGTCAGGCGTACCGCCATCACTACGAAGTACGCGCAGGCAAGAACCACCAGCCAGAAGCCCAGTGGGCTGGCGTTCCAGAGGTCGGCGAGTCGTCGGATCACCCTGCAGATGCTATCCCGAATTCGTCCAGGGGCCGGGTTGAACGCGTAGGTAAACTGTGGATATGGGGCGCTACAGTGCAGGTGGATCAGGTTTCGGACCGGACTTCGGGTCTGGTTTTGCGCCAGCTAACGGGCATGGCGGGCAGGCGCAGGACTTGTCCTCCACATTCCGCAATCTGTCCCGTTCTTCACCATGGAAGTGGACCAGCCTTCGTTTCGAATACCTCGAACGGCCTGGCACTGGCGCCAACATGGTCCGTGCATGGCTCAGGCGGCCCGGCGCGCTTCGTCTGGAGACTCCCGACGGAAAGCTGCTGCACAGCACCACGGGCATCAACGATTCCCGCGACGACTTTTACGTCAGTGCGACGCGACGCTCATGGTTGCTTCCGGCGCACCTCGTCACTCCGGTTTACGACGCCGCTGGCTTGGTCCGTAGGCGCCCTGAGGCGGCCTACGGCGAGCCCTCCTTTGGGAACGGACGGCTGGCCGCAGCACTGGATCCGGTGGAACTTGCCGGTAATGCTCCCGTCCCCCTGGAGTTCCCGGATTCCAATCCCGTGTCTCTTGAAGAGCCTCGGGAAGTTGACCATGAGGGACGGTTGGCCTTGGAAACTGTGGTTACCCGTGGGCGAACCTACGTGCCCTTGGATCCTTCCCAACCTTTGGCCCATCCGGGACGCACGCTCATCAGGGTGGATGCAGGGACCGGAGTCTGCGTCGCCAGCCAAAGCCTGGACGGCGATACCGCAGGCAAGGGTCATTGGCTGAAGATCCTGGCCGTTGACGAATACATGCTGGACGATCTCTTCCTTGCCGAATCGATGAACCTGACCGACGTTCGGCGCCATATCTCCTGGGACATTGGCCCAGCAGCCTGACATCCCCACGCTCCACCAAGACTGTCACCAGCTCTGTGACTCGCATGCCCTCGACGGCCGGGCTAAGCTGCACCGATGACCACGCTCGCGGAAATCTGGCCGCCCTTCGGACTCACGCTCACGACTCCCCGACTGACCCTCCGTCCAGTTCTCGACGCCGATATCCCGGCTGCCGTCGCGGCAGCCCGATCCGGCGTCCACGAACCCGGCAAGAGCCCGTTCAGCACCCCGTGGGCAGAACTCCCGGACGACGAGCTCGCACCCAACATGGCCCAGTGGTACTGGCGCTGCAGGGCCGGATTCACGCCTGAATCCTGGACACTGCTCCTCGGCGTCTGGCACAACGAGGACCTCCTGGGCGTCCAGGACATCGGCGCCAAGAATTTCAACACCCTCAAAACAGTCAGCACGGGCTCTTGGCTCAAGCAGTCCGCGCAAGGGCAAGGCTTCGGCAAGGAGATGCGTGCCGCCGTCGTGAGCTATGCGCTCGACTATCTGGAGGCGGAAGTGGCCGAGTCCGAAGCGGCCTCATGGAACAAGCAATCCCTGGGCGTCTCCCTGAGTCTCGGCTACGAACTCAACGGCCTCGTCCGCGATGGCTGGGGCGACAAAGTAGAAGAAGTCCAAAGAGTCCGCCTCACCCCGGAAACCTTCAACCGCCCCAACTGGACCCTCAAAGCCCAAGGCCACGAAGAGCTGAAAACATACCTCAAGCGCTAACCGCAGCTGAGCGGCTAGCGTGGCCGCGGGCTTCCGGGAAGGAGCGCATCGCGACGCATCGGACCCGAAGGTCGCCCAGCGACCTTCGGGTCCTTTTGCGTTGTGTCTAAGCGACGGCGGGAGGCCGTTGCCGCGCGGCAGTGACCACCGTTCGGGAAGGACCAGTTAGATTTCGGCCCCTTCGAGCAGCTCCGTCACCAAGGCTGCAATCGGCGACCGCTCGGACCTGGTGAGGGTGATGTGGCCAAACAGCGGATGACCTTTGAGGGTTTCGACGACGGCGGCCACGCCGTCGTGCCGACCAACACGGAGGTTGTCGCGCTGGGCGACGTCGTGGGTGAGCACGATCTTGGAGTTCTGGCCGATGCGGCTCATCACGGTCAGGAGGACGTTCTTCTCCAGGGACTGTGCCTCGTCCACGATGACAAAGGCGTCGTGCAGTGAGCGTCCGCGGATGTGGGTGAGCGGCATGACTTCGAGCATGCCGCGGTCCATGACTTCTTCCACGACTTCCTGGCTGACCAACGCACCGAGTGTGTCGAAAACGGCTTGAGCCCAAGGGTTCATCTTTTCCGCTTCAGACCCGGGGAGGTATCCCAGTTCCTGGCCTCCTACGGCGTAGAGGGGCCGGAAGACGATGACCTTGCGGTGTTCGCGCCGCTCCAGGACGGCCTCGAGGCCCGCACAGAGTGCCAGTGCGGATTTGCCCGTGCCAGCGCGCCCGCCGATGGAGACAATGCCCACTGCGGGATCCATGAGGAGATCGATGGCCAGCCGTTGTTCCGCCGAACGGCCATGGAGTCCGAAGACGTCACGGTCACCCTTGACCAGGCGGACCTGCTTGTCCGCCCCTACGCGGCCGAGCGCCGAGCCGCGGTTGGACAAGAGGACAAGCCCGGTGTTCACGGGAAGTTCCGCTGCGGCGGGGATGAAAACGGGCTCATGGCCATACAGAGTCGTGATTTCGTCTTCGCTGGCTTCCACTTCGGCTATGCCGGTCCAGCCTGAATCCTTGACGAGTTCGTTGCGGTATTCATCGGCGTGCAGTCCCATGGCAGAGGCTTTGACGCGCATGGGAAGGTCCTTGGACACCACGGTGACGTTGTGGCCCTCGTTTGCCAGGTTCTTGGCTACGGCCAGAATGCGGCTGTCGTTGTCGCCGCCACGGAAGCCTGCGGGAAGGACCTCTGTGGAAATATGGTTCATCTCGACCCGGAGCATGCCTCCGTCGGCACCAATGGGTATCGCGTGGTCCAGTCCGCCGTGTTCGATTCGGAGGTCATCCAGGAGCCGCAGGGCTTTGCGGGCAAAGTAACCTAGTTCGGGATCGTGGCGTTTGCCTTCGAGTTCGCTGATGACCACGATCGGGACGATCACCTCATGCTCGGCGAAGCGCAGCAGTGCGTGCGGGTCTGAGAGCAAGACGGATGTATCGATCACATAGCTGCGGCCCACTGCAGACGATGCTGTCCGTTCCCCCGATGAAACCCGTTTGGCGCGAGAGGTAGCTGCACTTTCCCCGTCAGAAACCATTGTGGGCAGTTGCTCAGAAATAGCCACATCGACTCCAGCCCCGGGCGGTCGCCCGGCCTAATGGTGAAGCGGCTCGGCCGGAAGGCCGGGCGTGGCCTCCCATGTAACTGGTGCGATAGTTCGCTCCATCTACTGGCCTCCCCGATCAGCGGGCGGTTTTGCCTGCTGATGGGATTAACGTAATCCCACTCACAGAAAATTCCGAAACCTGCGTCGGCAAGTCGCATTGCCAGCTGATTAATTCCTGGTTAACCGAAGCGCACCTAGGAGCCGAAGCGACGCTGGCGTCCGGCGTAGTCCCGGAGCGCCCGCAGAAAATCAACCTTGCGGAACGCCGGCCAGAGGGCTTCGCAGAAGTAGAACTCGCTGTAGGCGCTCTGCCACATCAGGAATCCGGAGAGCCGCTGCTCACCGGAAGTTCGGATGACAAGGTCCGGATCCGGCTGGCCGCGCGTGTAAAGGAACCTTGAGATGTCGTCCACCGAAAGTTCATCTGCGACGTCGGACATAGTCCGCCCTTTGGCGACCGCATCGCGGAGGAGTTCCTTCACGGCGTCGACGATTTCACGCCGCCCGCCATAGCCGACTGCCACGTTCACATGGATTTTTTCATGGACCGGGGTCCGGGCGGTCAGCTTGTTCAGGCGATCGGCCAGGTAGTCCGGGAGAAGCTCTGGTGCGCCCATTGCGTGCACAGAGACGTCCTCGTTTTCATCCAGCCGGTCCATGGTGTTGGCGATGATGCCCATGAGCAGGTCAAGCTCTTCGCCGGAGCGGTTCATGTTGTCCGTGGAGAGCATGTACAGCGTCACTACTTTGACGCCAAGCTCCTGGCACCAGCCAAGGAACTCGTGGATTTTGTCCGCCCCGGCCTGATGTCCCTGGCTGGTCGGCGCGTTGAATTGACGGGCCCATCTGCGGTTGCCGTCCACCATGACACCGATATGCCTGGGGATGCGGTCTTGCTTCAGGGAGCGAAGGAGTTGACGTTCGTAGTAGCCATAGAGGAAACCGGGCAGCTCCACCGGACTCTCACCTGACTTCCTTACTTTTACGACGACGGCGCACCTCCAAGGCTACCTTCCCGAGCTGCCCCACTGGTGCAGCGAGAGTCAAACTCCCATCGCGCGGGAGCTACTGATCAGTAACTTACTGAAGCGTAGGTTATTCTTTAACGATGGCCGAGCTGCTCACTATCAAGCCCGCATGGCGCGGTTGGATCCACGCCGTTGCCGCCCCTTTCGCCCTCGCGGCCGGAATCGTCCTGGTGTCACTTGCCCCCACGCCGGATCGAAAATTCACCTCCGCCATCTATGCGGTAACGGGCGTCCTTCTTTTCGGCGTCAGCGCCGTTTATCACCGCGGAAATTGGTCCCCGAAGACCCGGCTGGTGCTCAAGCGCCTGGACCACACCAACATCATGCTGGTGATCGCCGGAAGCTATACGCCGCTGGCTTGGTCGCTTCTGGAGCGATCCCAAGCCGTCACGTTGCTGTGGATTATCTGGTCCTCGGCCATTGCCGGCGTGCTGTTCCGGGTTCTCTGGACCGACGCCCCGCGTTGGTTATACGTCCCGATCTATATTGCGCTGGGCTGCGGGGCGCTCTTTTACCTTCCGCAGTTCTTCACAGCGAATGCCGCCTCTGCCACGCTCATTTGCGTGGGCGGCGCCCTCTACATAGCAGGCGCGGTCTTCTATGCCATCAAGAAGCCAAATTTCAGCGTTCAACACTTCGGGTTTCACGAACTCTTCCATGCCTTCACCGTCTTGGCGTTCGCGGCCCACTTCATCGCCATCATGATGGCTGTCCTCAGCTAGCGCCGGAGGTCATTCGCGCCAGCATTGATTGCACGTCCGCAACGGTCCCCACCGGTATCTCGCACACCATATCCCGGCACAAATACACTTGGGGCGAGCCATCAGGCGCACCCGTCCGATGAAGCAGCAACGGGACCTCGCCATCAACAGCCGGGGACACGGCGTCGTTCTCTCGCAACGCGACCACCAGCCCGGGGCTGGCAGACTTCAGGAGAGCTCCGTGCAGTTCCTGCCGCAAACGCGACCGGGGACCAACGACGGCGGCCTCCACCGGCCCTGCCAGCGCCGCTTGCGCCGTGGCCAGGAGCCAACCGGCAACACGGGGCGCGCGTGTGGCCAGCGAAGGAAGCAGGCCCAGGATATTCCCGGCCATGAGTCGGTGGGCGTGGGAGCCTGAGTACGCCGAATACGTCAGCAGCACTCCGGCAAATCCAGCAGCCCCGCTCGGCGTGGCATTGTCGAACGGATCAAGGGCAGCCCGCTGCCCTTGGGCGTTGAACACCTGGGCAGATTCCCCGGCCGAATCGGCGAGATGCCCGTCCTCGACAAAACGCGCTTCGGCGGCCCGGATGATGTGTTCCGCCAGTCGGTACCAGCGCTTTTTTCCCGTCACGGCGTACAGCGAGAACAGGCCCTCTGCACAGAATGCGTAGTCTTCCAGGAGTCCCCCGATCCCCCGCGCCCTGGAATCGTGCGAGACCCGGACCAGCAGTCCGTGTTCGGCGTTCCAATGCACCTTCTCGAGATACTCGGCAACGTTCTCAGCTGCAGCGGCGAGGTCCGGGCGATCCAGTATGGCTCCCGCCTCGGCAAGCCCGGCGATCGCGAGCCCGTTCCAACCCGCCACAACTTTCTCGTCCCTGGCAGGCTGGTTCCGGAGATCGCGCGAGGCCAGGAGTGATGGCCTGACGCGGCGCCAAAGCGCGGTTTCGGAAGCCGACAGGGGCCGGCCCGGATGCAGAGGCGAACCCAATTCCGAGACGGTCCCCTGCGCACCAATATTCATCATGCGTGCAACCTCCTCGGCGTCACCAGGGCCGAGGACTTCCAGCAAGGATGCCGGCGTCCAGAGGTACGCTGCGCCTTCATGGTGCACCCCGTCCACCACGGTATCCGCGTCCAGTGATGAAGCCAGTCCACCCCCGGGCAGCCCAAGGGAGGCCAGCATCCAGTCCGCACACCTGGACGCTACCTCCGCCGCTTCCTCAGCGGAGAACACGTCGTTGCCGCCAAGCCGCGACCAGTGCGCGTAGACGCGCAGGAGTTGGGCATTGTCGTAGAGCATCTTCTCGAAGTGCGGCACGGACCAATCCGCCGTGACCGAATACCGGGCAAAACCGCCGTCGATTTGGTCGCATAATGCCGAACGTGCCATTCCGGCCAGCGCGCGTGCGGCCATGTCACGCGCGGCCTCCGATGTCTCCGACCGTGCCGCTGCGTGACGGATGAGGAACTCAAGTACCGCCGACGGCGGGAACTTTGGGGCGCTGCCGAACCCACCGGCGTCGGGGTCTTCTGACCGGGCCAAAACCGTTACTGCATCCGAAAGCAGCTGTGCATCAAGTACCTCGGGCGGGCCGTCAAGCCGAACGGCAGATGACAGCTGGGCGTTTGCTATGTTCGCGGCCAGTCCCCTGGCGTTTTGCTCCACAGCCTCGCGGCGTTCAACCCACGCCTCGTGGACCGCTTCAAGCACGTTCCGGAAGGACGGCCGTCCGGGCAAGGGAACGGGCGGGAAGTATGTGCCCGCATGGAAGGCGAGGCCCTCCGAAGTCAGGAAAACGGACATTGGCCAGCCGCCTTCGCCGCTGATGGCCTGCGTGGCCGTCATATAGACGGAGTCGACGTCCGGTCGTTCTTCGCGGTCCACCTTGACGGGCACGAAGTGGACATTCAGGTAATCCGCAGTTTCCTGGTCCTCAAAGGATTCATGGGCCATGACATGGCACCAATGACATGCCGCATAGCCAATGGAGAGGAAGACGGGGACATCCCGGGCTGCGGCGAAGGCGAAAGCTTCGTCGCCGAAAGGACGCCAGAAGACCGGGTTACCTGCGTGTTGGCGCAAATAGGCAGACGGTTCCGAACCCAGGACGTTCGCAGCCCCGGGCCAGTTGTTTCCGCGTGGGTCAGCGGCTTCCGGGAGCGGCATCGCCGTTCTCATCCGTGGTGCCGGCGTCGCCGCCCGCAGTATCAAGGGTTCCGGCTTCTGCAGCCAAGCGTGCCTCCTCCACCTGCGCACGGTACCGAACCCGGCGGATACGGCGAACCATGTCCACGATGAGGAACGTCGAGAGGATCACGACGAAGGCCGTGAGGACGAAGCCCCAGGTCCCGGGTGTCACCTGGTCCTCGGACAGGCCAGGCCGCAGCGTCCCGGTGGGGTCCGGCGACGGAGTGACGGTCAGGGCGAGGATCAAGTAGTGCACGTTCAAACCTTCTATGGGAGCTGATGCATGTCGGCTGGCTTCAGCGCGAAGCTGTTCGATGGCCGCCGGCGATTTCTACAAACGATAGAAACTGGTGGCAACACCTATCTTATCCCCGCAAACAGGTCCTTTTCCGGCAACTCCGTAGACACCCTGGACTTGATCAGCGTGTAGTCCTCCCAAGGCCACGCCGTACGTTGCAAGTCAGGTGAGACCGCAAAGAAGAAGCCCATGGGATCGATCTGCGTCCGGTGCGCCCGGAGAGCGTCGTCGCGCGCCTCGAAGAAGTCGCCGCAGTCCACCTGCGTGGTGGTCTGGTGCGCGGGAGCGGGAGGAGTGTGGCCCTCGGCATCTGCTTCAAGCCACGCCGCGAGCCGCTCAGCATACGGCGACTGCAGCCCGGCCTCTTCCAGCGCAAAGTGCAGTGCACGGAAGCGTTCGGGGCTGAAGGCGCGATCGTAGTAGAGCTTGCTGGGCGCCCAGGGCTCCCCTGTTCCGGGATAGCGTGAGGCGTCACCCGCTGCCTCGAACGCCTCCACGGCAACCTTGTGGGCCATGATGTGGTCCGGGTGCGGATAGCCACCGTTTTCGTCATAGCTGATGATGACGTGGGGCTTGAAGTCGCGGACCAGACGGACCAGCGGAGCCGTAGCGCGTTCCAATGGCTGCAGGGCAAAGCATCCCGGCGGGAGAGGCGGAAGGGGATCACCCTCGGGCAGGCCAGAGTCAACGAAGCCAAGCCAGCGCTGCCGGATACCAAGCACAGCCGCCGCATTGGCCATTTCCAACCGGCGCGCACCTGCCATGTCGCGTTTGGGGTGCGGAGCGTCCACCATGCCAGGGTTCTGGATGTCGCCCCTGGATCCATCAGTGCAGGTGGCGACCATGACGTCTACTCCTGCAGCTGCGTACATCGCCATGGTCGCTGCACCCTTGCTGGACTCATCGTCCGGATGAGCGTGGACGGCGAGCAGCCGCAGCTGCTGCTCGGAACTGCTGGACGCTGTCACTTGACGGCTCCTCTTTCATGGATGGTGCAAATCAGGACTGTGCAGGAGGTGCCGGGATCCGCACTAAACTGGATAGGTGACTTCAGAGGACCTATCGGCCAACGAACTACCGGCAAGCAACAGCCTAGCCAATCGCTACGGTGGTCAAAAGCGCGGCTTGACCCGCGCATCGAAGCGGAACATCGTCATCGTGGCCCTGATCCTCGGAATTGTGTTCGCAGCATGGGTCGCAACGTCCTCTGCACAGGCTCCGGTGACCTTCAAGGACATCGGCTACAGCACTGTCGATGGCACCCAGGCCGAGGTCGACTACCAAGTCACCAAATACCCGGGAGCCACTGCCAAATGCGCCGTGAAGGCCATGGATTCCAAGTTCGCGGTGGTGGGCTGGAAAGTGGTGGTGATCGGCCCCAATGAGCCCAAGGACGGTGCCGATGGCGGGAGCACAACAGCCCAGCGCACGGTGCTGAGAACCGAGTCCCCCGCCGTCGCCGGCGTAGTGGATAATTGCTGGATCGTGGACAGCGGGAAATAACAATCGTGTGACCCACAACTCAACCAGTTTGGGTTCGTCCAGAGGATTTACTACAATGGATGAAACCTTCACCCCGTTAAGTTGGTTACTGAGTTTCACGAGTGGCCACCTCGGCGGGGTCTTTGCTTTGTCAGATCAAGAGGAGAAATCCGTGTCTACCACCAACAGCGCCACAGCAGCTTGGCTTACCCAGGAAGCTTTCGACCGCTTGAAGGCTGAGCTGGACCACCTTTCCGGCGCTGGCCGGGCGGAAATCGTCCAGAAGATCGAAGCCGCCCGCCAAGAAGGCGACCTCAAGGAAAACGGCGGATACCATGCAGCCAAGGAAGAGCAGGGCAAGATTGAAGCCCGCATCCGTCAGCTCACCGCGCTCCTGCGCGATGCCCAGGTTGGCGAAGCCCCTGCCGATGACGGAATCGTAGAGCCCGGCATGTTGGTTGTTGCCCGCATCGCCGGGGACGAAGAGACATTCCTGCTCGGCTCGCGTGAGATCGCCGGCGACTCCGACCTCGATGTCTTCAGCGAGAAGTCTCCGCTGGGTGCCTCCATCATCGGCCACAAGGAGGGCGACAAGCTCAGCTACACCGCCCCCAACGGCAAGGTAATTCCGGTGGAGATCGTCTCCGCCAAGCCGTACGTCGCCTAGGCAGCGCCAAGAACCCGACGCCGGTCCACCCCTTTGCGGGGTGGGCCGGCGTTTTTCGTGTGCGTGCCCAACTAAGTCGCAGCAGAGCGCGTTTTGAGGGCTCATAACGCGCACAACTGCGACTCACTTGGGTCAGAGTGCAGCCTGGGGTTTGGGACGCAACAGGATGGCCGCGATGATCCCCCCAATGGCCCCGCCCAGATGCGCCTGCCACGAAATAAAGCCCATGACGGTTGGCAGCACCCCGAAGAGGATGCTGCCGTACGCCATGAAGAGCACCACGGATAACAGAATCTGCCACCAGCTCCTGTTGAAGAAGCCCCTGACCAGCAGGAACGCAAAAAATCCGAACACCAGCCCTGACGCCCCCACTGTCACGCCTCCGCCACCGATAAGCCACACGGTCAGGCCCGAACCCAGCCAGCTGAAGGCCAAGGCTGTGAGGAAGACCCTGATACCGGCCAGGAAAACCAGGAAGCCGAAGATGATGAGGGGCAGGGTGTTGGACAGCAAATGGTTGAGGTTCGCGTGCAGCAGCGGAAACGTCAGGATGTCCAGCACGCCGTCCACGCTGCGGGATCGAAGTCCAAAAGTACTGTTAAGGCCGTGCCTCATCAGCGTGTTCAGGAACTCGATCACATACAGCAGGATCACGAAACTGCCCATGAACAGCAGGCCACCCTTGGCTCGGCCCGCGAGTGTCTCCTTGGCCTCGGCCTTGGATCCGTCAGGCGTTTCGAGCACCATATGCAACTCCCGTCAGTGCACCACGATCGGCTGGAAGCCTTCGGCCCTCAAGGCACCGAGGACCTGTTCGCCGTGTTCGTGGCCTTTCGTTTCCAGGTTTATGGTGATGGAGACGTCGCCCATGCTGATGGAGCCGCCCAGGCGCGTGTGGTCAAGGCCCGTGACGTTGGCGTCGTTTTCGGCAATGATGCGGGCAATAGTCGCCAGTGAGCCCGGGCGGTCATCCAGCATCATGCGGACTGTCATGAACCGGCCCGCGGCCGACAGACCACGCTGGATAACTTTGAGCATCAGCATCGGATCGATGTTGCCACCGGAAAGCACGACGGCGGTGTTCCCCGGGTTTTCGATTTTGCCATCCATCAGCGCGGCTACTCCCACGGCCCCTGCCGGCTCCACGACCATCTTGGCCCGTTCCAGCAGGAAGATCAGGGCCCGGGCAAGGGAATCCTCGCTCACAGTCACAACATCGTCCACGAGCTCGCGGATGATGCTGAAGGGGAGCTGCCCTGGGCGTCCCACTGCGATGCCGTCGGCCATGGTGGAGACCTTTTTGAGCGGCACCAAGGCGTCTGCAGCGAGGGACGGAGGGTAGGCAGCAGCGTTTTCCGCCTGTACCCCGATGACCCGGATCTCGCGTCCGAGCTCTTTGGCCCTGGCCTTGATCGCCACCGCGACGCCGGCAAGAAGCCCTCCGCCGCCCACGCCCATGAGGATGGTGTCTACGTCCGGGATCTGTTCCAGGATCTCCAGCCCGATGGTTCCCTGGCCCGCGACGACGTCCACGTTGTCAAAGGGGTGCACAAAGACTGCGCCCGTTTCGTTGGCGTAGCGCTGAGCTTCGGCCAGTGCTTCATCCACGTTGTGGCCGTGCAGGATAACTTCGGCACCATGGCTGCGCGTTGCTGCAAGCTTGGGCAGAGCGACACCGAGCGGCATATAAATGCGGGCGTTGATGCCCAGGCTCTTCGCGGCTACGGCTACGCCCTGAGCGTGGTTGCCTGCAGAGGCAGCCACCACGCCGCGCTTCTTCTCGGCATCAGTCAGGCGGGCCATCCGCACGTACGCGCCGCGGACCTTGAAGGATCCGGCACGCTGCAGGTTCTCGCATTTGAAGAAAACTTTGCCGCCCACGAGGCTGCCCAGCGCACGGGACGACTCCACCGGAGTCTTGGTAATAATGCCCTCGAGCAGCTCCTGCGCCTTGAGGACATCGTCCAGCGTGACGGGCAGGGTATCGAGGGTATTCACTGACTATTCTCCTTTGTTGGTGTCAACTGCAGGCTCCTGGACGGAGGTGTTATCTGCGGTCTTGGTTTTGCCGACGGCGCTGCTGCCGCTGCGGGATCCGGCTCCCGGAAGGTGGACTTCCTTGAAGTTGGAGTCGCCATCAGCTTCCGACGACGCGGCTCCAGGCTGCAGCTCGGCCGCGCCCAATCCTTCATCATGTTCCCACGTCCGGCCGGCAATGTAGCGAACCGCCGTGTTTACTACGGCGAGCAGCGGCACTGCGAACAGCGCTCCGGGGATGCCCGCGAGATATGATCCGGCAGCTACTGAAAGGATGACGGCCACGGGATGAAGCGCTACGGCCTTACCCATAACCAGCGGCTGCAGGATATGACTTTCAAGCTGCTGGACAAGCAGGACGATTGCCAGCATGATCAGCGCATTCACGGGTCCGTTCGCCACAAGGGCCAGCAGGACGGCGATCGCACCGGTAACAAGCGCACCCACCACGGGAATGAACGAACCAATGAACACCAGGACCGCAAGTGGAAGCGCGAGCGGAACCTGGATGATCGCGGCACCGGCTCCGATGCCCACGGCGTCCACGAAGGCAACGAACATCTGGATCCGAACATAGCTGACCATGGAGGTCCAGCCGCGGCGTCCGGCACCATCAGCGGCCCTCCGGGCTGTCTTGGGCAGCAGCCGTACCAGGAACGCCCATATGCGGCTGCCTTCCAGCAGGAAAAAGATCAGGATAAACAGGGCCAGGACCAGGCCGGCGGCAAAGTGTCCGGCCGTGCTGCCAAAGGACAGGGCACCGCTGAGGATGGTGCTGCTGTTGTCCTGCAGGGCCGTGACGCCGTCTGAAATGTACTGGTCAATTTGGTCGGCCGTCAGGTGCAGGGGGCCGGCAGCGAGCCAGTCCTGGATCTGCTGGATTCCCGTCAGCGCCTCCGTCCAAAGCTCCCCGAATCCTGAGACCAACTGCCTCCCGACCAGCGCAAGGGCACCCCCGATGACCCCGATGAAACCCAGCACTGTAATGGCCACAGCCGCACCGTTGGGCAGATTCCGCTGGCGCAGCCAGAGCACCACTGGGTAGAGGAGTCCGGCCAGCAGCGCCGCGACCATGACCGGAATGATGAGGAAGCTGACCTTGCCCAGCAACCAGACCAGGGCCCCGATCATCAGCAGGATCAGGCCCAGCCGCCACGACCACGCAGCCGCAATGCGCACTCCGTAGGGAATGTCTTGGGCAATTTGTCGGTCAGAACGTGATTTGGCGTCAGGTGTTGGCGTCATGAACCCATAATTCCGCAGCCCGCCCCGTATGGGAAACCGGCCCGCCGCGCATCGCCTAGAGGGAGGCCGTAATCCCCCACGTCATGGTCAACGTCTCCCCTGGCGCAAGCCAACGCAAACCATCCCCGCTGTTAAAGGCGTTGGCTGGACCGGTCATGGGCTCTATGGCGACTACTTTTGATCGGCCAGGGAAGGTGTCCGTGACGAACACGTGGACATATTGGCAGTTCTGGTCTTGCTCAAGTGACACGCTGCGTCCATCCGGCGCCGTCAACGTGTGGCGGGCCACGCCGCCGTCGAAAGTCAGGTCCGTCAAGGCGACGTCGATATCCAGGCCGCCCACAGAGCGACCTGAAGAAAGGTCAAAATCTCCCTCCACGGCAGCGGTGCTGCGTGGAATCAATCGTTCGTCCGCGACCAGGCGGGTGGCTGCCTTGACCGTCAGGACCAAATCTTCTGGCGTTACCTCGCCCAGCCGCAGGTAGGGGTGGGCGCCAAGGACGACGGGAGCAGCATCTTGTGAATCGTTGACCATCGTCTGCGAGACGCGAAGGTCCAGGTTTTCGTCGAGCTCATACTGAACGAGGTGACGGACAAGGAAGGGGTAGCCATGCTGTGGGAAGACGGTAGCTTCAAGGGTCACGGAGAACTCAGACTCGTCCACCAGGGCGTAACCGGCATTGCGGAGCAGTCCGTGACTGGCGTTGTTGCGTGAGACCTCCGTGATATCGAGCTGCTGCTTTTTGCCGTTGAGATACCAGACACCATCCTCCACCCGGTTGGCCCACGGGGCGAGGGTGATGCCCGTGGCGCCTGGCGGAATCTCGGCGTCACCGTAAGTTTCGGTGAGTTGGACGCCGCCGCGAGAGTACAGCCGAAGACCTGCCGCGAGTTCAGTGACGATGGCGAGCGCACCGTCCCGGCGAAGCTCGAATTGGCGGCCGGTGGCGAAGCGTCGGGGTGCTGATTCGAGCGGGCTTTGGGCAGATGGGGAAGAGGCAGACATGGCAATACCGTACTGCATGCCGTCCCGCTTGCAGCGAATCAGGGATGTTAGCTTTTGTTTGAAACTATGCGTTTTTGATTGCTTTGTGGGATGATGGACCCATGAGCCGTATGACCCGCACCCGCCTCGCTGACAACCGTGAGTTGATCTACTTTGATGACCCCGGAACTCCTGAGCGCACACCGGACTCGCTGGTGGACCACCGCGAGCTTCCGGCCCGTGGCGAGCCCGGCGAGGTCAGGTACGACGCCGTGTCCGGCGAATGGGTAGCAGTGGCCGCCCACCGCCAAAGCCGCACCCATCTCCCCCCGGCCGACCAGTGCCCTATCTGCCCCACGACAGCGGCGAATCCCTCGGAAATTCCGGCCTCCGACTATGACGTCGTGGTGTTTGAAAACAGATTCCCCTCACTGGGACCTGCGCTGGGCGACATCCCGCAGATCCCGGGTCATGGATTCGCCGGCCACGGCGTCACCGGGCCTGCCTTCGGTCGCTGCGAAGTTGTGGCCTTTACTCCCCAGCACACAGGATCCTTCGCGGAATTGGGAGAGACCCGCGCCCGCACCGTCATAGAAGCCTGGGCACAGCGCACAGAAGCATTGAGCGCCCTGCCCGGCATCAAGCAGGTCTTCCCGTTTGAGAACCGGGGCGCCGATATCGGAGTCACCCTGCACCACCCCCACGGCCAGATTTACGCCTACCCCTACGTCACGCCCCGGGCGGCCACCCTCGGCGCGGTTGCCCGCAAGTACTACGACGACGTCGACGCGAAAGAAACTCTTGGCGCGTCCCTCCTGAAGGCAGAACGCGAGGATGGCAGCCGGATGGTTCTGGAAGCCAAGCACTTCAGCGCCTACGTGCCCTTCGCCGCACGCTGGCCCTTGGAGATCCACCTGGTCCCCCACCGCAGCGTCCGTGACCTCGCGGCCCTGACGGGCGAAGAACGGGACGAGCTCTCGCATGTCTACCTTGACCTGCTGAAGCGGCTTGATGCGCTCTACCCCACCCCCATGCCGTACATCTCCGCGTGGCACCAGGCACCCTTGGACCCGATCCTGCGCCCGGCGGGGCAGTTGCACCTGCAGCTGACCTCACCGCGCCGCGCCGCCGATAAGCTCAAGTACCTGGCAGGCTCTGAAGCAGCCATGGGAGCGTTCATCAATGACACCACCCCGGAAGCTGTGGCGGAGCGACTCCGCGACGTCGCTGCAGCCACCGACGCCACACAGTTGGCCGACACCCTGGAAGGCACCCGAGCATGACCACCACCACTGACACCAGCGTGCTCTCCGCCCGCTTCCAGGAAACTTTTGGTTCGAGTCCCGACGGCGTGTGGCAGGCACCGGGGCGCGTGAACCTGATCGGCGAACACACGGATTACAACGAGGGCTTCGTCCTGCCGTTCGCGATTGATAAGACCGCCAAGGTTGCCATCAGACTCCGTGCAGACTCCAAGGTGCGGCTGCTGTCCCTGTTCGGAGGTCATGGCTTGGTGGAAGCAGACCTTTCAAGCCTGGAACCTGGATCCGGCCAGGGCTGGTCACGCTACCCCCTCGGCGTTGCCTGGGCTTTGAAAGAGCGTGGCATCGACGTGCCCGGCTTCGACCTGCTGCTCGATTCGGACGTTCCGCTGGGCGCTGGCCTCTCCTCCTCCCACGCGATTGAATGTGCCGTTATTTCTGCCCTCAACGACCTCACGGGGGCAGGTCTAGGCGCAGAGGACTTGGTGCTCGCCACCCAGCGTGCTGAGAACGTGTTCGTCGGCGCACCCACCGGCATCATGGATCAATCCGCTTCTCTGCGCGGAGCCAAGGGTCATGCTGTGTTCCTGGATTGCCGGGACCAGCACGTTGACCTTGTCCCCTTCGACGCCGAGGCATCGGGCCTGGTCCTGCTGGTCATCGACACGAAGGTGTCGCATTCACACGCCGACGGCGGTTACGCCTCCAGGCGCGCCTCCTGCGAGTTGGGTGCCGAAATCCTCGGCGTCAAAGCACTGCGCGACGTCGGCGTGGAATCGTTGGAGGAAGCCGCGGGCTTGCTGGATGAGACAACCCTTCGCAGGGTCCGCCACGTGGTCACAGAAAACGACCGCGTACTCCAGACCGTGGAAATCCTCACCAGCCAAGGCCCTGCCAGCATTGGCGCCTTGTTGGACGCCAGCCATGCGTCCATGCGCGACGACTTCGAGATCTCCTGCCCCGAGCTCGACCTCGCCGTGGAGACCTCCCGGGCCAACGGCGCGATTGGTGCCCGCATGACGGGCGGGGGTTTCGGCGGCTCCGCCATCGCCCTGACCCCTGTAGGCCAGGAGCAACAGGTGCGTGACGCCGTCGTGCGTTCCTTCGCCGAGAGCGGTTTCACCGCACCGGACATCTTCACCGTGACTCCAGCAGCAGGCGCACTTCGCTTGGCCTGACCTGTCCGGCTTACGCCCGTCTTCCTTGCAGATGCCGGGCGTAAGCTGGGGCCATGACTGAGGCTGTCATCGTTTCCACTGCCAGAAGTCCAATTGGGCGGGCCTTCAAAGGCTCCCTCAAGGACGAACGCCCCGACGACCTTGCTACCGCCATGGTGCAGGCCGCACTCGCGAAAGTTCCGGGTTTCGATCCTGCCGCCGAAGATGGAGGCGGCCTGGATGACCTCCTTCTGGGCTGTGCCGAACCCAGTGGCGAAGCGGGCTCCAACATGGCCCGCGTCGTTGCTGTCCTTGCAGGCCTGGACCGAGTACCGGCGGCTACCATCAACCGATTCTGCGCGTCCAGCCTGCAAACGCTCCGCATGGCATTCCACGCCATCAAGGCCGGTGAAGCGAACGCGATCATCTCGGGCGGGGTGGAGAGCGTCTCGAGGTATCAGAATTGGGCAGGGGCCGGACAGACCGACGTCGGCAATCACAACCCACTCTTCGAATCAGCAGCCCAGCGGACAGCGGCCCGGGCGGCGTCGAATATTCCCTGGACGGATCCGCGGCTTGGCGGGAGGCTTCCTGACATCTATATCGCCATGGGCCAGACAGCCGAGAATGTTGCCACCAGCTATGGAATCAGTCGGGCAGAGCAGGACGAGTGGGGCGTGCTGAGCCAGAATCGCGCTGAAGCAGCCATTGCCTCGGGTTTCTACGCACGAGAGATTACACCGTACACGCGCAAGGACGGCACCCTAGTTGACCGGGACGACTCTCCGCGGGCGGGAGTGACGTTGGAGGCTGTATCCGCCCTGGACCCCGTCTTCCGGCCCCAAGGCACAGTGACGGCGGGGAATGCGTGCCCACTGAACGATGGCGCCGCCGCCGTCCTGGTCATGAGTGACGCGCGCGCGCGCGAACTTGGACTTCAACCGTTGGCACGAGTTGTCTCCACCGCCGTTTCCGCCCTGTCACCCGAACTCATGGGCATGGGACCAGTTGAGTCAACGCGGCGGGCGTTGGCACTGGCAGGACTGACGATTGACGACATCGACCTCGTGGAGCTCAACGAAGCCTTTGCCGTCCAAGTTGTTGCGAGCGCCCGTGAACTTGGCATCGACCCACAGAAGCTCAACGTGCACGGTGGCGCCATTGCCCTGGGGCACCCCTTCGGTATGACCGGAGCGCGCATGACCACCACGCTCCTCAATGGTTTGAAGGAACGCGACGGAACCCTTGGCCTGGCCACGTTATGCGTTGGAGGCGGCCAGGGAATGGCTGTAGTTTTCGAACGCCTGAGTTGAGGTGTGCTGGGCCACGCCACTGTTTTAGCCAGGTCCCCGTTTAAAGAAAAATGCCCCCGAAGTAATTCGGGGGCATTTTTCTTGAACCTGGGCGGACTTAGTCGTCGCCGCGCAAAATCGCCAGAAGCCGGATGATTTCGACGTAGAGCCAAACCAGCGTGACGGTCAGGCCGAAGGCAGCGATCCAGGAGTAGCGCTCAGGTGCGCCGGCACGGACGCCTGCTTCGATGCTGGTGAAGTCCATGATGAGCGAGAAGGCTGCCAGGCCAATCGCCAGGATGCCAATGAAGACACCCAGCGGGATGCCTGCAATCGTGATACTCGTGCGCAGGCCAAATGGTTCCTGGACCGCGCCGGTCCACATCATGACGAGGTTGATCAGGGCAAAGACCGCGTAGCCGATGGTGGCGATCATGAAGAAGCGCACCATCTTGGGCGTGGCGCGGACCTTGCCGCTCTTGAAGAGCAGCAGCGTGACGCCGAAGACTGCCAAGGTACCGATGACCGCCTGGAGGCCGACGCCGGGGAACATTCCGTCAAGTATCCGGGTCAGGCCACCGAGGAAGAGTCCCTCAAGGCCCGCATATGCCAGAATCAGTGCCGGCGAAGGCTGCTTCTTGAAGGTATTGACCAGGGCAAGGACGAATCCCCCGAGCGCGCCGACGATCATCAGCATGCTCGACAGGGCCGGTGCTACAAAGAGCGTGATGCCCGCGCCGACGACCAAGGCAACAAGGCAGGCGACGGTCTTCATGATGACGTCGTCGTAGGTCATCCGGCCGGTGTCGGCAGGTCCTGCTGCAGGCTGGTTGTACATCTGCTGCAGTTGTTCGTTGGTCATGTTCTGCTGCGAAGCGGACCAAGCGGACCCGGCGTCGAGGACCTGCCCAGGCGCGCGACCAGGTGCTTGGCTAAACTGCTGGCCGTACTGGTTGGAATACGGATTTTGCGGAACAGGCGGTGCCTGTTTGGCTCCACGGAAATTCTTTCCGTTGAAGATAGGGTTTCCGCCAAGTGCCATTGCGGGTGTCCTCCTGAAAAGGGCTAAGTGATAATTCACGGTACCAATTACCACGCGCCCAGGGCAGGGAAAGTTCCCTTGTTCACCCAGACGAAACTCAACCGTGACACGAATGTGGGAGATTCTTGTTGCCTATAGCTTCACAGTTGTTATCCGATCGCTATCTTCCGACCTCTATGCTGTGCATTTTTTAGCCGCACTGAGCGGTAACATAGGCCACACATGGGTGACTTAGATCACAATCGAGGCAGCTAGGCAAGAACTGTTCACAAGCCCCATGACCGTTCGCACCGGCTGCAATGGCGCAGCCGGGACCACCCCCACTGTGGAGGTTTCCATTTTGAGAAGCACACTGCGCGACCCGTCCATGAGACGGTCCAAGGGACTGCAGAGAGCCGTGGGGGCGTTCTTCGCAGCCCTCATTGCCACTCTGTTGATCGCCGCCCCCGCGGCGGAGGCAACCACCCCCTCGCCTTCGCCATCCCCAACGAATTTCCAAGACAATATCAGCGGCTTCCTCCGCGATGATGCCCGTGCTCCCATACCGGGCGTGAAGATCAAGGCCTCGGGCAACGGGTTTGAGGGCGAAGCAACTTCCGGAGCCAACGGCGCCTGGAACATAGGCGTCCCCACACAAGGCACGTACAGAGTTGAGCTGGATACCTCCACCTTGCCCCAAGGCATCAAACTTGCCGATGGTCAGGAGAACCCCCGCGATGTCACCTTCAGCCAGACGTCCAACCTGTCAGTCATCTTCGCCTTCGGTAAGGGCATCGTCGTCCAGCAACAAGACTTCGGCCAAAACCTCCTCAACCGCCTGGTTGCCGGGCTGAGCTTCGGCCTGCTGCTGGCACTTGCCTCCGTCGGCCTGTCCCTTATCTTCGGCACCACAGGCCTTACCAACTTCGCCCACGGCGAGATGGTGACCATGGGTGCCGTGCTCGTCTTCATGCTCAACAGTTTTGGGTTGCCGTTCTGGCTGGCCATCCTGCTGTCGCTGATCGGCGGCGGGCTCTTCGGGTATGTCCAGGATGCCGGGCTCTGGCGGCCTTTGCGGCGGCGCGGCTCGGGCCTGGTGCCCATGATGATTGTCAGCATCGGCCTTGCCCTGGCTATCCGCTACGTCATCCAGTTCTTCTTCGGCGGCGCCACCCAACAGCTGCCCGGAGCCCAAAGCGCCGAGGTCCAGATCGGGCCCATTTCCATCTCTCCGAACAACCTCTGGTCCCTGTTGATCAGTGCCGTGGTGATTGCCATGATCGGCATAGTCCTGCTGAAGACCCGTCTTGGTAAGGCAACCCGTGCGGTGGCCGACAACCCGGCTCTGGCCGCGGCTTCGGGCATCGACGTCGACTCGGTCATCCGGCTCGTATGGATCGTTGGCGGCGTCCTGGCTTCCCTCGGCGGCATCCTGTGGGCCTACTACCGGCCCGGGGTGACGTTCGACATGGGCTCGCAAATCCTGCTGCTCATCTTCGCCGGCGTGACGCTCGGTGGCCTGGGCACCGTCTTCGGCGCCCTGCTCGGCTCCATCGTCGTCGGAATCTTCGTGGAGCTGACCACGGTCTTTGGCCTCCCTGCCGACCTCAAGTACGTTGGCGCTTTGTTCATCATGATTGTTGTTCTTCTGTTCCGACCGCAGGGTATCCTCGGCCGGCGTGAGCGTGTGGGTTAGGAGCGGGCCATGGACTTCGGATTTATTCTTTCCAGCGCCCTTGGCGAATTGTTCAGCCCGACGACGGCGGCCTACGCGCTTGCCGCTTTGGGCCTGGCCGTACACTTCGGCTACTCAGGCCTGTTGAACTTCGGTCAGGCCGGTTTCATGGCAGTGGGCGCCTACGGCTTCGCCATCTCCACGTTGACTTTCAAAACTCCGTTCTTCATCGGCCTGCTTATCGCGGTCCTGTGTTCGGTAATCTTCGCGTTCATCCTGGGTATTCCAACACTGCGCCTGCGGGCGGACTACCTCGCTATCGTCACTATCGCAGCAGCGGAAATTGTGCGCTACGTCGTCACTACCAACCAACTCACCAGCGTCACGGGTTCGGCAAACGGCCTGGCCGCATTCGAGGGTGGCTTCTACTCCATGAATCCCTTCCCTGAGGGGTCCTACATGGGAATGAACAACCGTGACTTCTTTATCCGGGTTGTGGGTTGGGGCCTGGTCATTATCTGCTGCCTGCTGGTCTGGCTGCTGATGCGCAGCCCTTGGGGGCGCGTCCTGAAGGGCATCCGCGAGGATGAGAACGCGGTGCGGTCACTCGGCAAGAATGTCTATTCCTACAAGATGCAGGCCCTCATTATTGGTGGCATCCTGGGCGCCCTCGCCGGCATGATCTTCACCCTCCCCCGCGGCGCCGTCCAGCCCTCCAACTACGGCACTGAGCTCACGTTCTTCCTTTGGACCTGCCTCCTGCTCGGTGGCATGGCCACCGTCCTGGGCCCGGTGATCGGAGCCATGATCTTCTGGGTAGTGCTCTCGCTGACGCAGAGCCTGCTTTATGGGCTCATCGAATCCGGAGTCGTCACCTGGCTGACCACCGTTCAGGCCGGCCAGCTGCGCTACATCCTTGTTGGTGTGGCACTGATGCTCCTGATGATCTTCCGCCCGCAAGGCGTCTTCGGCAATAAGAAGGAGCTTGCTTTCGCATGAGTGAGACCAACGAACCAAGCAGCAACAACCCAACCAACCCGGTTACCCCTTCCGGCACTGGTGGCTCAGCCCACCGCGCCATCCCAAGCGACGAGACAGGCATCGACTACATGACCGATTCGCGCCCCATTGCGGTCGGGGAAAATACCCCTGGCTGCAAGAAGCGCGATCCGATCGTCGTGGCCGAAAACGTCACCCGCTCCTTCGGCGGCATCAACGCCGTGGACGTGGAATACCTGGAGATCCCCCGCCACAAGATCACCGCATTGATCGGGCCAAACGGTGCCGGCAAGACCACCCTGTTCAACTTGCTCACCGGCTTCGACACGCCAAACACGGGCAAGTGGCAGTTCGAAGGAAACAGTATTGCCGGCGTCTCGTCCTACAAAGTGGCCCGCATGGGCATGGTGCGGACATTCCAGCTGACCAAGGTCATGGGCAAGCTGACAGTCATGGAAAACATGCGGCTCGGTGCAGCGGACCAGCCGGGCGAGCGTCTTTCCAAAGCCCTGTTCAAGGGCATGTGGGGTGGCCGGGAGAAGGAGATCACGGCACAGGCACACGTGCTCTTGGAGAAGTTCAAGCTGGACACCAAGAGGGATGACTACGCCGCTTCCCTCTCCGGCGGCCAGCGTAAGCTCCTGGAGATGGCACGATCCCTCATGGTGAAGCCCAAGCTCGTCATGCTCGACGAGCCCATGGCCGGCGTGAACCCCGCACTGACCCAGTCCCTCCTGGACCACATCAAAAACCTCAAGGCTGAAGGCATGACGGTCCTGTTCGTGGAGCACGATATGAACATGGTGCGCCACATCGCAGACTGGGTAGTAGTCATGGCAGAAGGAAAGATCGTGGCCGAAGGCCCTCCCGGGGAAGTCATGAAGAACCCCGCCGTGATCGATGCTTACCTTGGCGCGCACCACGACGTTGACCTCGGCGACGCAGAAGGCATCAAGGTGCTCGAGGCAGAACTTGAGGCCGACGAAGAGTCGGTAGTGGGAACCGAAGACGCAGGCATCCTGTCCGACATCGTAGAAACCAAGAAGGAGGACGGGAAATGAGCAGCACCAGCGCAATGCCCGCCTCGGCAGATGCCCCAGCCAGCGATTCGGTCGTCAAAGTCACCAACCTGGTGGCGGGCTACATTCCTGGCGTCAATATCCTCAACGGTTGCTCCATCGAGGCACGCAAGGGTGAATTGATCGGCATTATTGGACCCAACGGCGCCGGTAAATCCACCCTGCTGAAGGCCATGTTCGGCCTGGTCAAGGTCCACTCCGGCACTGTAATAGTCCGGGGTCAGGATCTCACAGGATTGAAGGCCAACAAGCTTGTCACCCAGGGCGTCGGCTTTGTCCCCCAGACCAACAACGTGTTCGCCACGCTCACCATCGAAGAGAACCTCCAGATGGGCATGTTCCAGCGGCCCAAGGCGTTCGCCGAGCGCTTCGACTTCGTTGCCAGCCTCTTCCCCGAACTGGCCAAGCGACGTGCCCAGCGAGCCGGTTCCCTCTCAGGCGGTGAACGCCAGATGGTCGCCATGGGGCGGGCACTCATGATGGATCCTGCAGTGCTCCTGCTCGATGAGCCTTCGGCGGGTCTCTCCCCCGTCAAGCAGGACGAGACCTTCCTTCGGGTCCACGAGATCAACCGCGCCGGCGTCTCAGTCATCATGGTGGAACAGAACGCCCGCCGTTGCCTGCAGATCTGCGACCGCGGTTACGTCCTGGACCAAGGGAAGGACGCCTACACAGGCACTGGACGCGAGCTCATGAAGGACCCCAAGGTCATCCAGTTGTACTTGGGGACGCTGGCCGACGAGGTCTAGCAGCCGCTTTACACGCACGGAGGGCTCTGGGTATACCCAGGGCCCTCAGCCGTTCCCTGCCCGTTGCGGGCCCACTCTGCTCCCCAAACCCGCCCTCAAGCACGCACACCGAGCCCGACAACACAGAACAGGTCCCCTTCCTGGAGAGGAAGGGGACCTGTTCTGTGTTGCGGTCTAGCCGGGCCTTGGCTTAGAGCTTGCCGAACTCCGCCTTCACGGGCATTAGCTTATTCTCGTTGGTGTATTGATAGATGCCGATATAGGCTTCCGTCGGGTCACCCGCATCCGAGAACGTGATTGGACCCGACTGGCCGTCGTAGTCGATGTCCTTGCCGTTACGAAGCAACGTGACGCAGCTGGCGAAGTTGTTGCACTTCTCGCCACCCTGCGATACGTCCTTGAGCTTGGCTGCGATATCAGCGCCCTTGGTGCTCTTGGCTTCCTCAGCGGCGAGAGCAATCAGGTTTACTGCATCGTAAGACTCACCGCCGTACGTGAAGTCCTTCAAAGCCGGATCCACACTAAGAAGTGACTTGGTGAACGATTCGGCCGCGAAAGTGCCAGGGAATGTTCCGTGAGCGCCAGTGAGCGTGCCCGGTTGGAAGTCCTTGCTGTAGTCGGTGGTGTTGCCATCAACCAGGAACAGCTGTCCGGGCTTTGCCCCCTTGCCTGTGACAAGTGGAATAATGCTCTTGGCTTCATCAAATGTGATCAGGACAATGGCGTCGGGCTTTGCCGCAATGACCTTGTCCACCTGGCTGCTGAATTGGGTGTCGCCGGTATTGAACAGTTCCTCGGCTACCACCTTGCCGCCGGCAGCTTCAAAGGCCGCCTTAACGTTCTTCTGCAAGCCGGTTCCGTACGCGTCGTTGAGGACGATCATGCCGACGGTCTGAGCGCCGCAGGTGGCCATGTAGTTGCCGAGAACCTTGCCCTGCAGGACGTCGGAGGGTGCCGTGCGCCAGTAGAGGCCCTTGTCATCCCATGTTGTGAAGTCGGGCGACGTATTTGCCGGGGAGAACTGAAGCACACCTGCGCCTGTGATCTGGTTGATGACCGTCTTGGAAACACCGGACGAGGCCGCCCCAATAATGGCGCTCACGCCCTGGCCCAGGAGGGCGGTGGTGGACTGGGTTGCGATGTCGGTCTTGGTGTCACCAGAGTCACGGTGCACCACCGAAACGGGAGCGCCGAGAACGCCGCCAGCATCATTGACTTCCTTGATACCGAGGTTGACGCCAGCAACTTCGGGTGGGCCGAGGAACGCGAGCGACCCCGTTGTCGGCAGAAGCGATCCAAGTTTCAGAGGAGTGGAGGTAGCGGTGGTCGAGGGAGGTACGGGTCCCGTGTTGGTAGCAGCCTGGCTGTTGCTGGCTCCCGCCCCTGCACTCGGAGCCGGGCAGGAGATGCCTGCCGCGGCGGCGGAACTGGACCCGGTCTGGCTCGGCGTGGAGGACCCACCACAAGCTGTGGCCAGGAGGGCAACCCCAATGCCAAGCGCTGTAAGCTTGGCGGCTCGGGGCGCCGCTTGGGAAAGATCAAACATTCGTTGTCTCCTCGATCGAAAGGTGCGAACTGCCTTTGATGCGATAACTCAGGTGTTCCTGATTAAGACTCAAACTAGTGCAATTGATCCGGGAAGATAAGTGATTCAGGTCACATCCCTATAACACTCGTTGCCTGTGGGGAATCTACGAGCCTGCTGGGAAAAGTCTCTGAAGAAGGGCCGACAAATGGAAGGGGAGGAAACGTCCTCCCCTTCCGATGTGTGCCCCAGGTGGGACTCGAACCCACAACACGCGGATTTTAAGTCTGAGGCTAGGTGTTGCGAGGGCATGCGAGTAGGTGCAAAAACCCCGGAATCACGCGGAAGCTGAGTGCGGGCAGGTGCGCCTATATACGTCTACGTTTTCGCTAATGGCAACCAAGATGGCAACCAAACCACGCGGTCACTTCCACGTCCAACCGGCTGTCACCTTGTGGACGCCACCGCTGCTATCGACGTAGCTTTCGCACTTGTAAGTGCTGTCATGTTCCTGCCCATCGACGTCCAAGGCGCGCATTTCACCAGTGACCAGATAGAGGAATCCGCCGTTCTTCTGGATCGATGTTTTATTCACCGTCGTGCTCTTGAAGTTTGGCGTCGACCCCGAGGGGAGTTTGTCCTGAATGGCCTCGCGGCAGCTGCTCTGCGCCGCCTCTGGAGCCCTGGCATAGGAGCGGGCGACGAACGTACTGATGCCAGCGATAACGAGTGCCAGCACGGCAAGGACGATGCCTGCCTTCTTCCATTTGGCCGAGGCTGGGATCCGCTCCACGGAAGCCTCGCCATTGGCCCACTCCCCTATCCTTCGGTAGCCGGCGTTGCGGACGTGGTTGTCTGCGGACTTGATGTTGTCAGCGGTGCGCTTCTCGTAGATGACCTTGCCCTCGGCGTCCGTGATCGTGATCGGCCGCGTGGCTGCGACGGTGCTGCCACCAAACCCTTGGGAGTCCCGTTGCCCTGGTTCTCCGAGGACTGCCGTGAGTGGACGTTGCGTTGGTTCCATAGTGACTCCCCCGGGTTTTCGAAATGATGCGAGCGCAGTCATCCTATGATGAGGGGCGTGGAAGTAACACTGACCATTGAGAACAGCGACGGCGAGCGGGGCAGGGCAGCGTTAGCGCCGTCGGGCCTGGCTACGAGAGCGCCTTAGCAAACGCCCGGACTCTCATCCCCGAGGACTGCAGGGCCATCGTGATTCGAACCAACACTGAGAACTAGAGAGGCCCGACTTGGCAACGTCAGCACAGGAAGCGGAAGCGCCAACCCCTAAAGAGGTTTTCGTTATCTCGCCAATTGGGGAAGCCGACTCACCTGAAAGAAAAAACGCGGACCGCTTCCTGAACAACATCGTCCGTCGGGCGCTGCCCGATCCGGAGTACGTCATTCTGCGAGCAGACGAGGAAGTGTCGCCCTATGCAATCACGGAAGCCATGCTGCGGCGCCTCTTGGATTCGCATTTCTGTGTCGCAGACATTACCGGGCTGAATCCCAACGTGATGTACGAGCTCGCCCTCGCGCACGCCGCGGGCAAGATGGTCGTCACCATGACGCGAGACAAGGGCCGCCCGCCTTTCGATATCAAGGACATGCGCGTCATCACCTATGGATTCGACTGGGAGGAAGTCGAAGCCGCGGTCGTGACTCTAGGAAGGATGGCCGAGCACGAGCCCGAAGACTCGAGATTCCGGGACATGTTCAATCCTGTAACCACTGCCTTCAGAGATCTAATGGACCGCCAAAAAGCGGAATCGGAGCTGGGGACCCCCGCAGAAGCCTTCGCCCGCATGGTCGAGAACATCGAACGAAAGCTGGACGTCGTAATCAGAGGACAGTCCGAGGATTCTGGATCGCGGGTGGGGACGCCAACAATAACTCAAACTTACCCGGACGAAGGTGTTGTCCTCCGGATGGAAAACTTGATGGATCTGTTTGCAAGGCGTGTCCTTGAGTCGAACGTGGGTCCTAAGTCGTTCCTCCGATATCGGGGGCATATGAAACTCGGCGAAGCTTTGATTCAGGACCTCGTTGAGGGCCGCGGAAACTTGGCATCCTTGGAAAAATGGGCCCACGAGACTGAACTTCTGATCGCAGCCAAAAACGCTCTTGACAACCGTGAAGCAGAACTCCCGTAAGACAAACACAGGAAGTCCCCCACCCTCACAATGAGGATGGGGGCTTCTCGCTATAGCAGGGTTTTGCCGTCGATGATCTTGGCCGTTCCATCGATGGTGAGATTGCCTTCGCCGTTGATATGGAAACCTGCAGGCGGCGTTCCTGCTTCGTGTCTGCCCTGCTTCTCACCAACCGGGGTGGCTGCCTGAATCGCAGAGGCGACGCCGGTCGGTTTCCACAACAGTTTGTAGCTGTTGCCTGCCGTGACAAAAGATGACCAGGATGGCAACGATGACGCCAGCTGTGGTGAAGATCCCGGCCAGCAATGCTGTGACCGCAGCAACCACCACGTAGAAGCAGAACGCTACGATGGACTGCCGACGAGGAGACCAGCGGGACTGTTGAATGACAGCGATCACCAGCGGGCGAACGAACCCTGCGACAAGCAGCCCGTCATGGCTCTGGTCTACAGGTACCACCCGGACTACGAGAGCGCGTGGGAGATCTAGTCCGTGACCGACATCGCCGAGTTCCTCAGAGCCTGCATCACCGAAGACGGGGAGAACATCCGCAACGCCGAATCGCTGGGCGTGCCCATCGGACACGTCCTGCAGAACCGACTCTTGAAGGAATGTGAAGATAAGCGCGCCATCGTGAGGCTACACCGGTTCGAGGACCCTTGGGACAAGGTCTGCGCGACGTGCACCGACCAGGGAAACGTGCATCTTGGACTAGGGCGGCCTGCGGCCAAATGGCCGTGCCCGACGCTGAGGGCCATGGCATCGGTCTATTCCCGCTATCCCGGCTACGACGCGGAGTGGCGCGCGTAGGCTGATTTGCATGTGTAACGGAAGTGGCTTTGCACTAGCCATTAGTAAAACGACAACGTGTCGTAGGAGAGATCAAGGCCCCGGCAGGATTCATTCCTGCCGGGGCCTTTTTGTCTGCCCGGTCACATACGTTGGAAGTTCTAACCGAGGGGAGTTGGGTGATGGTTGATGAGATCCGATCAGAAACGGTGGATGGTCCTGGGGGGCTGCCAGCTGCGCCCCGTCAGGGGGCAGGGGCAGTGCCAAGTTGGCACCGTCGTGGACAGCGTGATGATTACGGGGGCGAGGTATGGGAAATCAACTGGCCGGACGGCAGCATGGACCTCTGGTTTCACGCTCCAAAAAGCTAATGGCAACCAAAATGGCAACCAAGCCCAACACTTGGCGGCCAACCAGTTAAACGCAAACACCCTCGGTTCCCTTGCAAACAAAGGGAACCGAGGGCCTTTTCGTCAGTGCCCCAAGTGGGACTCGAACCCACAACACGCGGATTTTAAGTCCGCTGCCTCTGCCAATTGGGCTATTGGGGCGCCCGCACCATGGTATCCCAGCTAGACGGGCATCCCAGCTACACGCGCTCGAATGGCGCCGCGTAGCGAAAGGTGCCGTAGACGCCGTCGGGCCATGCTGGCAGGGGCAGCAGCTGGAAGTGATCTCCCCAGGAAGCCTCTGGCGGTTCCACCCCCAAGGAGGTGGCTGGCACGAAGCCAAAGCGCGGGTAGTAGAGGGGGCTGCCCAACAAAGCTATGGCCGGCTCCCCTGCCGCCGTGGCGCGCGCGGCGGACTCACGCATGAGGGCCGAGCCGACGCCGCGTCGCTGAAACTGGGGAAGGACGCCGATGGGACCCAACCCCACAAGTTCCAGGTCGCCGATCCAGCCGCGGGTGCTGATGGCGTGGCCAACGATGTCCCCGCCGATCTCAGCTACGATGCTCAACTCTGGAATGTACTCATCGCACTCGAAGAGCTGCTGCAGCAAACCAACTTCCAGGGGAGTCCCCTCAGCCGGCTGACCGGTCATCGGAGAAATAGAGAAGGCGCGTGCCGTCAGTTCCAGGATTTCAGGGCGGTCTTCTGGCCGCTCAGTCCGCAGTACCACCCCTCGGGCCAGCAAACGCAACACATTCAGCGCGCGGTCGGCGTCCGCTACGGGGACCAGCAAGTGGTCATGGTGAAAGCCGGCGAGGACGTTGCAGCTGATGCCTGCATGCGTCAATGCCGCGCTCACGGCTGCGGTCAGCCCTACCGCTTCCAACGCGGAATGGATCTGCAGCGTGATCCAGGCGGCCACGAAATCGTAGGAAAGGCCAAGCCTGTCCGCCTCACCCCGTCGCAGGACCACAGTCAAACCCTCGGCCTCCCGGACGGCGGCCTCGATGTCGCCTTCCAGCGGCTTGCCATGCGGCCAGAGGGCGTACACGTGGTCACCCTCCCTGATGACAGGATGCAGTGACGCCAGAAGGGTCTTCAGATCAGTTTCGCCGGGCATGGCTACAGCTTAAACGACGACGACGGCCACACCCCTTAGGGGAGCAGCCGTCGTCGGACGTGTACTACTTGGCGTCAGCCGATACCGGAGTCTTGTCCTCGGCAGGCTTTTCCGCAACAACAGGTGCGGGGGCAGGTGCAGCAGCCGGCTTGGGGGCCGGGGTGGCAGCTGCAACGAAAGCGCCACGCGGGTTGTCCAGGTCAATCAGCTGCGTGGTGTCGCGGCCAGCGAAGAAGGCCAGGATCCAGCCGAAGATCACGCGGAACTTACGCTCAACCGTGGGCATCGCCATGCCGTGGTAGCCACGGTGTGCCAGCCAGGCGAGGCCGCCCTTGAGGCCGATGCGGCCCAGCAGGTTGATGTTGGCAACGCCCTTCCACTCGCCGAAGCCGGCCACGGCACCAAGGTTCTTGTGCTTGTAGTCGTGAAGCGGCTTGTCCCAGCGGGAAGCCCAGAGGTTCTTTGCGAGCTTCTTTGCCTGGCGGAGCGCGTGCTGGGCGTTCGGGACGCAAGTACCGTCCGGCAGGCCCTTGCCCGTGAGGTCCGGAACAGCGGCGATATCGCCGGCTGCCCAAGCGTTCTCCACTATGCCTTCGTCGCCGGCAATACGGAGGTCCGGGAGGACGCGGACACGGCCGCGCGGTTCCAGCGGGAAGTCGGTGGAGCGGATCATCGGGTTGGCCTGCACACCGGCAGCCCACACGAGCGTGTCAGCCTCAACTTCACCGGCGGACGTCTTGTCCGGGAGGTTGATCAGCTTGAGGTTGCCCTCTGCGCTGTCCAGGGAGGTGTTAAGGAGGACCTCGATATCGCGGCTGCGCAGGTGCTCTACGACCCACTCTGCCTGGGATGCGGTGACCTCGGGCATGATGCGGCCCATGGCCTCAACGAGGATGAAGCGGACCTCTTCCTGGCGGACACGCGGGTTGTTCTTGACCGCGGCGCGGGCGAGGTCTTCCATTTCGGTGAGGCATTCGATGCCGGCAAAACCGCCACCGACAACCACGAAGGTGAGGGCCTTGGCGCGCTCTGCGGCGTCCGTCATGATGGAAGCGGCTTCAATGCGCTCCAGCACCTTGTTGCGAAGCGCTACGGCTTCCTCGATGGTCTTCAGGCCGATGCCCTTGTCAGCGAGGCCCTTGATCGGGAAGGTGCGCGTGATGGCACCAGCTGCGATGACGACGTCGAAGTACGGAATCTCGAAGGGAGCTTCACCATTGGCAGGCGCCACAACCGCGGTGCGGTTTGCGTGGTCGATGCTGGTGACGCGGCCCTGGATGAGTTCGGTCTGCTTGAGGTGCTGACGGTGGGAGACGACGGCGTGGCGTGCCTCGATGTTGCCTCCAGCGACCTCAGGGAGGAACGGCTGGTAAGTCATGTAGGGCAGTGGATCTACGACGGTGACGATGCCACCTGCATTCGCGATCTTCTTCTGCAATTTAAGGGCTACGTACAGGCCGACGTAGCCGCCGCCGACGACGAGAACCCGGGGACGGTCAATGAGCTCTGGGGTGGTTGCCATGAAACCAGAGTACAGCACTTTGTGAAAATCTTCACTAGCTACTTCCGGGTGGGTGGATCCACCCCTTCCAGCGTTCCCGTTTCGGCCTCTTCCCCTGTAGACGAAGGCCGCCGCGCTACCCTTCGCAGCTGAATGGATGCGCCCACAAGGATCACCGCGAAGATGCCGCCGAAGCCGAGTACGACGGCGGCCGGAAGCGCGTCGTCCACGTGCGCCGGAGTGGCGGCAACTGGAACAGTCGGATCTGCCAAGGTAGGTGGCGCGCTGGTAGGACTGGCCACGGGCGCCTGGGACGGGGTGCTGAAGTCGCCCCGCCGGTGGACACGAATCCAATCCGCGATCGAACCGAGCGGGTTGGTGCTTGTGGTCTCTACCTCATCCTTTAGAGCTGCCTCTGCGTTGAGCACACCGTAGCCGTAAAGCGGGTCCTTGCCAGGGGCGCCGGCGTCCTTGGCCGTGCTCACAATCCTGTTGATGACCTGCTTTGCACTCATCTCCGGCCACTTGGACCTGATGAGTGCCGCCACGCCGGAAACAATGGGCGCGGACCCGGAAGTTCCAGCCCATTCGGCGTATCCGCCTCCGGGCATCCCGCCAAGGAGGTTTTCTGCCGGTGCTGCAACGCCGATGCTGATCCCCTGCGAGGAGGAGTCGACGCTGGCCCGGCCATCGCCGTCGAGCCCTGCCACGGTGAGCACACCGGGGATGGTGGCGGGAGCTCCGACTTGAACGTTGCCACCCACCCGGTTGCCCGCGGCGGCGACGATCACCACATCCTTTTGCTCGGCATACAGGAAGGCCGCATCCCAACTTTGCGGCCAGACCGGCGAGGTGCTGCCCAGGGAAATATTGATGACCTTTGCTCCATTGTCCACGGCCCAGCGCACCGCATCGGGAATCTGCTCCTGGTCCGTCTTGCCTCCGGGGTTCGGTGAACCCAGCCAGGTGGACACCGCCAGGATCTCAGCTTCAGGCGCGACGCCGACAATTCCGTCCGGTCCCCCAGCGGGAGGAACGGTGGGCGAGGCTGAGGGCGAAGGGGAAGCTGTGGGCGTGGTGTGTCCGCGCCCGGCCAGCATGGTGGCCACGAGTGTCCCGTGCTCCGTTTTGGCGCCGATGCTCTTCTGTCCGTTGGGCGCGCCAGCTCCGGAAACGTCCGTTCCACCCACCACGACGCCCTTGAGGTCAGGGTGGTTCCCGTCAATGCCGCTATCGATGATGGCTACCTTGACGCCGGCTCCCTTGGAGACCTGCCAGGCATTCGTGATTCCCGATTCCTTGAGCCAGAACTCCTTGTCCCGCCAGGCGTCCGCCATCGCTGCCGGCGCAGTCAACAGTGCACCGGCCAGCGCTCCCCCGGCCAGCATCGTGGCCAGGGCAGCAGAAAGCAGGCGGTGGCATCGCAGGGTCATGCGGAGTCCCGGATACTCAGGGCAATCCCATCCAGGATGTCGTGTTCGCTTGAAATGGCACCGCTGATGGCGCCGTTGCCCACGGCGGCAAGCCTTTCCAGGATGCGCCGCCACACCAGGGCTCCAGCCCCAATGACGTCCACGCGGCCTGGATGCATGTAGGGAAGAACCGCCCGTTCGTCGCGGGTCATTTCCAGCAGGCTGGTGCACGCATCGCTGATGGTTTCAATGTCCAGGTAGGCACCGTGGATCCGGTCAGGCTGGTACTCGCTCAGGCCCAGGGCGTGCGCAGTGATGGTGGTGATGGAACCCGCAACGCCAACCACGGCTGTGGCACGGTCCAGCGGAACGGTCTGCGCGGCAAGGTCAAGTGCGGCGTCGACGTCGGCCTCTGCTGCTGCAATCTGCGCCGCAGTAGGCGGGTCGCTGCGAAGGTGGCGTTCCGTCAGCCGAACACAGCCGATGTCCACAGAACGCGCGGCAATCACGCCGCTGGCGTCGCCGAGGACGAATTCGGTGCTGCCGCCACCAAGGTCAACCACCAGCACCGCGTCATCGCCGGTAACGGGCAAAACGCTGCTTGCACCTGCGAAGGACAGCGCAGCTTCCTCATCACCCGAGATAACTTCAGGCTCCACGCCAAGAAGCTCCCGGATTCCATCAACGAAAACCTGGCGGTTCCGGGCGTCGCGGGTGGCCGAGGTGGCGGCAAAGCGCACGCGCGCGGCACCGTGTTCACGGATAAGTCCTGCATAGTCCGCTGTGGCTGAGAAGGTGCGTTCCAAGGCCTCGGGAGCAAGTTCTCCGGTAGCATCCACACCTTGTCCCAGCCGCACCACGCGCATTTCACGCACGACGTCGGTCAGCGGCCCGGGCGCCCCGTCCGCCGAGGCGTCGGCAATGAGGAGGCGGATGGAGTTGGTTCCGCAGTCAATGGCGGCGACGCGGCTCATGCGTCCTCCACCAATTCGCTGCCGGACTCGGCCTTGGGCTTACGGACCGGCGCCGGGCGACCCACGATGTCAGGCAGACCTTGAGGACCGTGACGGCTCAGATCCCTGGAAGGAGCCTCGCCTGCAGTGTCCCAGGCGCCATCGCAGTAGCAACGGTCCTTGGTCCACCACTCTGCGATGGCGTCCAACGCTTCATCACCCAGCGGGTTGACCCCGGGACCAGCAGCCAGGGAGTGTCCAACCAGGACGTGCAAGCACTTGACGCGGGTGGGCATGCCGCCAGCGGAGATCCCATCGATTTCCGGCACGGCCCCCGTCCCGGAGCGTCCAGCGATCTCGTTGCGTGCCTGCAGGTAGGCCTCGTGGGCGCCGTGATACGCCACCGCAAGTTCCTGATCCGCAGTGAGCCTGTCATTCATCTCGTTCATCAACCCGCCCGCTTCCAGCCGCGACACCGCGGACGTAATGACCGGGTGGGTCAGGTAGAACGTGGTGGGAAACGGAGTCCCGTTGCTGAGCCGGGGCGCAGTGGCCGCGACGAGCGGATTCCCGCATACACAGCGCGCGGGAATCTCCACGACGTCCCGCACCGGCCTGCCGAGCTGGCGGCTAAGGACATCGAGATCGTGTGCTGATGGCTGGCGGGATTCCTGCGGCACGGCTGCCGTGTTCTCTTCCACTTGCGCTGCCAACCTTCCTGCCCTTTTGGCCATGTCCCAGTAGGACACGACGGCGGCGGGCACCGCGTCTAGTCTGTTGCCGATCGTCTGATTGACTCCCAGAGCGCATCCACCCAGGGCAGGTTTGCCGGGTTCGCGGATGATCCGGAGCCGGTGCGGCCCCCAGGGGTACCGGCGGCTTCTTCCCCGCCAAATACCCAGTAACCCGTTTCACCCGGCATAACCATGTTAATGCGGTCGCGGGCCTGCTGTTTCACGTAGTTGGGATCCTGCCACCGCGAAAGCTGCTTGTTCAGCTCCGCTTGCTCTGCCTGCTTGCTGGCGATCTCGGCCTCCAGGGCGGAGATTTCAGCCCGCTTCTCCAGGAAAATCCGGACCGTGGGCGCAAGCATGATGGTGATGGCAATCATGACCACGGCCAGCGCCAGCATCCTGCCCGAGAACGCCTTCGCCGGTACGGGATCGAGGTCCTGGGCTTCACGGGTGCTGTTGCCGGAGGGTTTGTCCGAAGCTTTCGTGGACGAAGCTTTCGTGGACGAAGCTTTCATGGACGCGGCGGGGCTGGTCTTGGTTGCCGGGCTCCTGGTGCTCGCTGGGCTCTTGGTGGTGCCCGCAGTCTTGGGACTGCTTGCGGTCCTGGTGCTGGCTGCCGTCTTGGCACTGCCGGAGGGTTTGGGAGCCGTGGGCTTCCTGGTGGCCGGTGCCGGCGTCGAAGATTCCGCAGAGCTGCGGGAGGCACCGAACTCAGCCGCAATGACCTCTCCGCCGGCCGAGGCTGCGCTGTTGGGCCTGCCTGCAGCATTTGGCCTGCCTGCGCCGACAGTGTCTGCGCTGTTTGGCCTTCCGAGGGCATCGGCCCTGGGAACCTTTGGACGACGGGTGGCCATGACACTCCTGTAATGCCCGGTGCTTGCCTGGCGGGTTGCTGCGCTTGCCCTGCGCGTAACGTACGTGTGCGGGACTTGCGTAGGTCCTGCTGTGCCCGCGGTTCCGCAGGCAAGCGTTAAACAGAACCGGTGGCTATGGTCTTTCCACCATAGCCACCGGTCAGCTGTTTTCGCGGAATGCTAGCCCTTGAAACGCGGGAACGCGCTGCGGCCGGCGTAGCGTGCGGCGTCGTCGAGTTCTTCTTCGATGCGCAGGAGCTGGTTGTACTTGGCGACGCGCTCGGAGCGGGCCGGGGCACCGGTCTTGATCTGGCCCGCGTTGGTAGCAACGGCGATGTCAGCAATGGTGGTGTCCTCGGTTTCGCCGGAGCGGTGCGAGGTGATGGTGGTGTAACCGGAACGCTGGGCCAGGGAAACGGCGTCCAGGGTCTCGGTCAGGGAACCGATCTGGTTGACCTTGACCAGGAGGGAGTTGGCCGTGGCGGCGCTGATTCCCTGCTGTAGGCGGACCGGGTTGGTGACGAAGAGGTCATCGCCAACCAGCTGGACCTTGTCACCGATGGCGTCGGTGAGGGTCTTCCAGCCTTCCCAGTCGTTCTCGTCCAGCGGGTCTTCAATGGAGACCAGCGGGTAGTCGGCAACGAGCTCGGCGTAGTAGGCGCTCATTTCCGCGGCGGTCAGTGCCTTGCCTTCGAACTGGTAAGCACCGTCCTTGTAGAACTCGGAGGATGCGACGTCCAGGGCAAGGGCGATGTCCGTACCCGGGGTGTAGCCGGCGTTCTTGATGGCTTCCTGGATCAGGTCCAGTGCTGCGCGGTTGGAGGGCAGGTTGGGAGCGAAGCCACCCTCGTCACCGAGGCCCGTGGAGAGGCCCTTTTCCTGGAGGACAGCCTTGAGGTTGTGGTAGACCTCAACGCCCCAGCGCAGGCCTTCGGAGAAGGTCTCGGCACCGATCGGGGCGATCATGAATTCCTGGATGTCAACATCGGAGTCGGCGTGCGAGCCACCGTTGAGGATGTTCATCAGCGGAACCGGCAGGACGTGTGCGTTCGGGCCACCGAGGTACTTGTACAGCGGCAGGTCCGAGGAAGCAGCAGCTGCGTTGGCAACGGCCAGGGAAACACCCAGGATGGCGTTGGCGCCGAGCTTGCTCTTGTTCGGGGTGCCGTCGAGGTCGATCATGGCCTGGTCGATGCTGCGCTGGTCCGTTGCGTCGAAACCAATGAGTGCCGGCGAGATCTCGTCGATGACCGCGTCAACGGCCTTCTGGACACCCTTGCCGAGGTAACGGCCTTTGTCGCCGTCGCGGAGTTCAACAGCTTCGTGCTCGCCGGTGGAGGCGCCGGAGGGAACTGCTGCGCGGCCGATCTGGCCGTCGGAAAGCAGGACCTCAACTTCTACGGTCGGGTTTCCGCGGGAATCAAGGATTTCGCGGGCGTGGATGGCATCGATAAGCGCCATGGATGTGCTCCTTATGGGCAAATTACAGGAATGTGGAGGGAAATTCTCAACGTCCTCGTCGCTACTAGCGTAGTCGAGAGTGGCTTAGGTTACGGAACGGGTTCAAACTCCTCACGTCATGAAGGCTGGGCCTTCCCGTTCTGAAACGATCGAACTGCTGCGCGGAGGGCACGCTCGGCGTCGAGCCCTTGCTCCCGCGCACTGGCAACGGCGGCGAGCAACAGCTCACCGAGCGCCTCTTCCGAGTCTGGAATTGCAGGAAGCCCGACGGCGGTTGCCTGGCTTTGGGCGTCGATCGACAGACCCGCACGGGCAGCACGGTCCAGGGACTTTTGCGCCCCTGCCAAAGCAGGCAGGTGCGGTGGAATTCCCTCGAACGGATCGGCACGCCCGCCCTTCTCGGCACGCTTCACGGCATCCCATTTCAGGACGATTTCCTCGACCGTCGCCGGGAACGTGGCCTGCAGTGAACCGTCCGGCTTGAAGACGTGCGGATTGCGGCGGACCATCTTCGCGTTGATGCCGCGGGCTACGGCATCAAAATCAAAGCTGCCACGCTCCTCGGCAAGCCGGGCGTGAAGCACCACTTGAAGCAGTACGTCGCCCAGCTCGCCGCGAAGCTCCTCGTCCCTGGCAGGCGAATCCCCGGCCTCGATCGAGTCCACAACTTCATAGGCTTCCTCGATCAAGTACTCCACCAGGGACTCATGGGTCAGCGCACCCATCCAAGGGCAGTGCTCCCGCAATGAGGCGATAGTCCGGATCAGCTCCGTAATCCCGGTCCCCGACTCGTTAGCCGAGGTTGGCGTAGGCATCGTTGATGTACTCGACCAAAGCTTCACGCTCGTCCAGCGGCAGGAAGGCGGCCTCTGCGGCGTTGAGCGTCAGTTCGAGCAAATCATCGAGGTCGTAGTCGAAGGTTTCCACCAGCAGCTCAAACTCGTCCGTCAGGGTGACACCGCTCATGAGCCTGTTGTCCGTGTTGATGGTGACGTTGAACCCGAGCTGGAAAAGCATGTCCAACGGGTGGCTCTCGATGCCTTCGCCGAAGCTGGAGATAGCGCCGGTCTGGAGGTTCGATGACGGGCAGATTTCCAGTGCAATTCCGCGGTCGCGAACCCAAGCGGCCACGCCGCCGAGGGTCACCATGCCGATGGTGTCCTCGCCGTCGTCGTCGGAGTTGTCTTCAAACTCGACCGTGATGTCCTCGGCAATACGCACCCCATGCCCAAGCCGCAGAGCGCGTCCGTCCACGAGCGCCGACTGGATGCTGTCCAGGCCTGCGGCCTCACCGGCGTGGACCGTGGCCGGGAAGTTGTTCTCGGCAAGGTACGTGAACGCGTCCTTGAAGCGGGAGGGCAGGAAGCCGTCCTCGGCGCCTGCGATGTCGAAGCCCACAGCGCCGTTGGCGCGGTGTCGAACAGCGAGCTCCGCGATTTCCTGGCCGCGGTCGGCGTGGCGCATCGCAGTGATGAGTTGCCCTACCTGGATCTGCTGGCCGCGTTCTTCCGCCGCGTCCACGCCGGCTTCGAGGCCATCCTGGACCGCTTCCACTACTTCATCCAGGGTCAGGCCCTTCTGCAGGTGCTGCTCGGGGGCCCACCGGACTTCACCGTAAACGACCCCGTCCTCGGCAAGGTCTTCCACGAATTCCTTGGCGACCCGGAACAGGCCTTCCTTGGTCTGCATCACAGCAACCGTGTGGTCGAACGTTTCCAGGTAGCGCACCAGCGAACCGGAATCGGCGGATTCGCGGAACCATTCGCCCAGGGCAACCGGATCAGTGGAGGGCAGCGTGTGGCCGACGGCCTGCGCCAGTTCGATGATGGTTGCAGGCCGCAGTCCTCCGTCCAAATGGTCGTGGAGGGAAACCTTGGGAAGGCTCTTCAAATCGAAGTCGAGGGCAGGGGCAGCGTCAACAATGGGCTCAGTCACGTACTAAGAGTAATCCCCACCGCCGCCATGGACTCGACTCGCGGCGCGGTGGGCGCCCGGGATCCGGGAACTTAGCCAGCAGGCTTGGAGAGGTCGACGCCGGCAACTGCCTTCTGGGTCAACTCCTGGGGGTCCGGCGTTGGCGCCTTCGCAGTTGTAGCGGCAGCAGCGGCCTGATCCTTCTTAGCCAAATCCTTCTTAGCCAGATCCTTCTTTTCCAGGTGCTTGTGCCACCAGCGAAGGACGTGGTCCACAACAATGCCCAGGATCACCGCGAACGCCACGGCAATGCCTACGCCAAGCAGCGGGTTGTTGTGCACCCATTGGCCAGCGAGAAGGCCGATGCCGATGGAGTAGCAAACCCAGGTGACGCAGGCGAAGGCATCCAAGAAGAAGAATGTCCTGTGGCGGAAACCCGTCTGGCCGGCAACGTAGTTAACAGCCACACGTCCCCAGGGAATGTAGCGGGCAGTAAAGATCAGGACTGCCCCACGTTTGTCGAGCTCATACTGAGCCCACGCGAACATCTTCTGGACCTTGGGGCGGCGCATCCACTTCCAGCGCGTCAAACCGATCTTGCGGCCCAGCATGTACGCCATATTGTCACCGGCCATTGCACCAACCAAGGCCGTGGCTCCCAGAATCCAAAGGTTCGGCTGACCGTTGTGAAGGGACAGCGCCGAGAGCCCAACAATGGCTGTTTCACTGGGAAGAATGGTGGCAAATCCGTCAATGAAGAAAAAGACGAGGAGTACCGGGTAAATCCAAGGCTGCCCGGCTGCATGCTCGAGCATTTGGTTCAAAAACTCCACGCGGCGGTAGCTCCTAGGCGAATATGACTTGACACTGTGACAGAAGTCGCTCTTAGTGTCCCACGGCCGGGACGTCGTTCGCTACGTCCCAGCCTCGGGATCACCCACTTAACGCTACGCGTGGAGTACTCGTTCCGTCGTCAACCGCCGGGCTGATCTCCCGGCGTCGTTCATGTCATACCGTGGGTGGAGGCGGCGCTTCTTCCTCAGCAATACTCGTGGCGTCTTCGACGTTGCTGCGGTCCAGCGGCGCCGATCCCCTGACCTTGCTGATGATGCGGTCAATGATGATGCCCAGAATCACAGCCACAACAATGGCAATCACTGCGCCCAACAGGTGGTTGTGCTCGAACCAGACCCCAAAGAAGTACCCCAGGACCACCGAATAGCTTGCCCACAGGATGGCCGATATTGCAGTGAGTCCAACAAAGCGGCGGTGATGGAAGTGCGTGGCACCGGCCGTGAGGTTCACTGCCACCCGGCCGATGGGAATGAAGCGCGCCACCATGATGAGCGAGGCTGACCGCCGTCGGAGTTCCTTACCGGCCCAGCGGAAGGCTCCTTGCATGCGCTGCGTACGCATCCAACGCCAACGCTGGATCCCGATACGGTGCCCTATCAGGTAAGCAATGTTGTCGCCTGAGAAAGCGCCGATTGCAGCCATGACCCCGAGCAGCCACACGTTGGGTGAGCCTGCGCCGCCGGAGACAGCACTCAAGCCCACCACGACGGATTCGCTGGGGATTGGTGGGAAGAAACCGTCGATCAGGCAGCAGGCCAACACAAGGAACAACACCCACGGCTGCTCGGCCGCGGCCAGGATGAAATCGTTGATGGCCTGCACGGGATCTAAGCCTAGGCGATCCTGTCGATGATCAGCTGATGGGCCGGTCGTGAGCCCTCAGGTGCAATCACCACGGCGTCCTGCAACGCTTCCTTGGCCCGCTCAAACTTCTCAGGAGTATCGGTCAGGAGCGTCATCAATGGTTCGCCGGCCCTGACCAGCGCGCCCGGTTTGGCATGAAGCCGCACACCGGCTCCGGCCTGGACTTTGTCCTCCTTGCGGGCGCGGCCAGCTCCGAGGCGCCACGCGGCAACGCCGACGGACAGGGCATCCAGTTCAACCAGGACGCCATCAGCCGGGGCGTAGACAACCTCGGATTCTCTGGCCACCGGCAACGCGGCGCGCGGATTGCCACCCTGCGCTTCGATCATCCGGTTCCAGACGTCCATGGCGCGCCCATCCTTGAGAGCAGCGGCGGGGTCGGCATCGTGAATGCCGGCACCGGCCAACATCTCCTCGGCCAAGCGGACAGTCAGTTCGACCACGTCTTCCGGACCACCGCCCGCAAGGACCTCCACAGACTCCTCCACCTCGATCGCATTACCGGCTGTCAGGCCCAGGGGCGTGGACATATCTGTCATCAAAGCCACCGTGTGAACGCCCGCGTCCTTACCCAAGGCCACCATGGTCTCCGCCAACTCACGAGCCCGAGCCTCATCCTTCATGAAGGCGCCGGAACCCACCTTTACGTCCAGTACCAACGATCCGGTGCCTTCTGCGATCTTCTTACTCATGATCGAGGAAGCAATCAACGGGATCGCTTCAACCGTTCCCGTGACGTCACGCAATGCATAGAGCTTCTTGTCAGCCGGTGCCAGACCGGATCCGGCAGCGCAAATGACCGCTCCGACGTCCTGGAGTTGGGCCATGATTTCCTCATTACTCAGGTTCGCGCGCCATCCGGGGATTGCTTCGAGCTTGTCCAAAGTGCCGCCGGTGTGGCCGAGCCCGCGGCCGGACAGCTGCGGCACTGCCACGCCAAAGACCGCCACCAGCGGGGCCAACGGGAGGGTGATCTTATCCCCCACCCCGCCGGTGGAGTGTTTGTCGCTGGTAGGCTTCCGGCCGCCGTCGGGCGTTRTCAGCGAGGAAAAGTCCATCCGCTCCCCGGAGGCGATCATCGCCGAAGTCCACTGTGAGATTTCCTCGCGGTTCATGCCGTTGAGCAGGATGGCCATATTCAGCGCCGCCATCTGCTCCTCGGCGATCACACCCCGCGTATAGGCGTCAATGGTCCAATCGATCTGTTCCGGAGTGAGCGTGCCTTTGTCGCGTTTGATGGAGATGATCTGAACGGCGTCGAAAGCTTCAGGGCTTCTCACGTGGTTTCCTCCAGGTTTTCGGGACCAAAGGCGTCAGGCAGCACTTGGTCCATGGATTTGATTCCCTGCGTTGTCATGAGCTGCATTCCGGGTGCCCGGAACTCGTAGAGCAGCTGACGGCAGCGCCCGCAGGGCATGAGGACGTTTCCCAGGCTATCGACGCAGTAGAAAGCCGCGATCCGGCCCCCACCGGTCATGTGGAGCTGCCCCACCAAGGCGCATTCAGCGCAGAGGGTCAGGCCGTAGCTGGCGTTCTCCACGTTGCAGCCACTAATGATTCTGCCGTCCTCGGTGAGGGCCGCAGCCCCCACCGGGAACTTGGAGTACGGGGCATAGGCCCGTTCCATGGCCTGTACAGCAGCTTCTTCCAGGGCCTGCCAATCGACGTCATCCGAAGGCATGCGTCAACCTTTCACGTACGGTATGCCGCTCGCGGCAGGTGGCCGTGACCTGCCCACCAAACCAGCGACGGCGAAGATGGTTACCAGGTACGGCAGCATGGCCATGAACTGGCTTGGCACCGGGGTACCAATGATGCCCAGAATCGATTGCAGGTTGTACGCAAAGCCGAACAGCAGCGAGGCGAGGAAGGCACCGATCGGGTTCCACCGTCCAAAGATCAAGGCAGCGAGGGCGATGAAGCCACGGCCACCGGAGATTTCCTTGGTGAAGGAGTCGATGGTCACCAGCGTGAACACGGCACCACCGATACCGGCGATCGCACCGCCCAGCGTCACGTTCCAGAAGCGGGTGGCATTGACGTTGATGCCCAGGGTGTCCGCAGCCTGTGGATGCTCGCCGACAGCGCGGACGCGCAGGCCCCAACGCGTCTTGAACAGGCCGAACCAGACTACGGCTACAGCCACATACATGAGGTAGCCGGCAATGGACTGCTTGAACAGGATGGGCCCGATGATGGGAATGTCCGAAAGGAATGGAATCGGCAGGATATCCAGGCGGCCAGGGGTGTTGAACTGCTCCTTGTTGGTCACCATGACTGTGCCAAACAGGAAGCCGGTGAGACCGGAGACCAGCACATTGAGCACAACGCCCACAATGATCTGGTTGACGAGGTATTTGATGCTGAAGACCGCGAGGACCATGGACACGACGGCGCCGGCGGCTGCGGCAGCAATCAATCCGACATAGGGGCTGCCGGTCACCGTTGCCACCAAGGCTGCGGTGAAAGCTCCGCCCAGCAACTGGCCTTCAATGGCAATGTTCACCACGCCCACCCGCTCGCACAGGACGCCGGAAAGGGAGCCAAAAACCAAGGGAACAGCCAAGGTAACCGAACCCGCAATGAGGCCGGCAAGGGAGATGGACGGCTGCCGTGCGCCGGCAACAATCCACACCAGCAAGGCGAAGACGAAGACCACCGCGAAGGCGATCGGCAGCCACTTCGGGGATCGCTCACCCCGTGTCCACAAGTAGATCGAGTAAGCGGCCATGGCCAGGAGCACGATGGCCAGGACGATGCCACCTACCTGGCCTGGAATCGCCAGCGCTGGGACGGCAAAGGCGTCGCCGGGATCGCTGATCTTCATTTCTGCTGTCTGGTCCGGACCCAAGAGACCGAAGAACACGAGGGCAATGAGTGCCAGGACGCCAAGCGAAACCGGGACCTTCAAGGATGGCCGCAGCCCGGGTAATGCTGTTGCTCCCGCTAGGGGCGCGGTGGATGTTGCGCTCACTTGGCACCTCCGGTGGCGTTGGCAAGGGCAGCTTTCCGAGCGGCCTTCGGCGTCTTGTTCTTCTTTTTGGGCTCAAGCCGGAAAACCGACCTGATCAGTGGCGGCGCCGCGATGAACAGGACGATCAGGGACTGGACCACCAGCACGATGTCGATCGGCGTTCCCGTTTGGATCTGCATCTGAACTGCGCCGGCCCGGAAAGCACCGAAGAGCAGGCCCGCGAAGAACGTTCCCCATGGAGTGCTTCGGCCAAGCAGTGCAACAGTGATGGAGTCGAAGCCAATCTGGGCTGCAACACCGCCCGTCAATACCTTTTCGGTGCCGGCCACCTGGGCAACGCCACCGAAGGCAGCGAGGGCACCGGCAAAAGCCATCACCAGGATGGTGGCGCGGGGTACCTTGACGCCCGCCGTGCGCGCAGCCACTGGGTTGGCACCAACTGCGCGGAACTCAAAGCCAATGGTGGAGCGGTTCAGCATCCACCACACGCCGTATGTCAGCAGGACGGCCACCAGGAAACCCAGATGGAGCCGGGAGCCTGGAATGAGCACAGGGTAAGTGGCAGTCTCATCCAGCCGGGGTGAGATAGGGCTGTTGTCCCCCGGGCGCCGGAAGGCCGCGGTGTTCAGGAGGAAGTCCAAAAGGAACAACGCGACGTAGTTCAGCATGATCGTCACGATGACCTCGTGCGCGCCTGTCCGGGCTTTGAGGATACCAACTATCGCACCCCAGGCAGCGCCGCCGAGGACGCCCATGATGATGACCAGCAGCAGGTGGAGCCCGAATGGCAAGTGCCAGGTGAAACCAACATAGGCAGCCAGCGTTGCGCTGATGATGATCTGGCCTTGGGCGCCGATGTTGAACAGGCCGGCGCGGAAGGCCAAGGCAACGCCGAGGCCTGCACAGATCAGTGGCGTGGCCACCGTCATTGTTTCAAGCAGGGGCATGAAACCTTCGCGGGGGTTGAACACCGAGCCCTGGAACAACGCGACGTAGCTCTTGGTCATGGCATTCCACAGCGCCAGCAGGAAATCGCTGGGCCGCGCGAAGAAATAACCCGCGCTCTCGGAAACCTTCTTGTCCGTGCTGGCAATGAGCAAACCGCCCAGGAACAGCGCCACGATAACCGCCAGAACGGACACGAAGCCGTTGCCCATGACGATCCTGCGCATCGTGCTGGCTTGCCGGTGACCGGTGTCCCCACTCTGAGAGGACACGGGAACGATGGACGGTTCCAAGGTGCCGCCAGCGGTGTCCAGCGCGACGTCCGCCGCACGTACTTCCGAGGCAGATTCCTCGGGGGTCTGGTCCTTGCTGGGAGTCTGGTCCTTACTGGGGGTCTGGTCCTTACTCGTCATGGGAGCCTCCTTCCGGGCCGACGCCAGCCATCATCAGGCCGAGGGTGTCACGGGGAGTTCCGGCAGGGACAATGCCCACCAGTTTCCCCTTGTAAAGCACGGCGATCCTGTCCGCGAGTTCGATCACTTCATCGAGTTCCGTGGAAATGATCATCACGGGTGTTCCAACGTCCCGCTCCGCAACTATGCGCTTATGCAGGAACTCGATGGAGCCAACATCCACGCCGCGCGTGGGCTGGCTTGCGATGAACAGCCGCAACGGCCTGGACAACTCGCGGGCCATAACCACCTTTTGCTGGTTGCCACCGGAGAGGGTTCCTGCCGCAGCTCCCGCCGACGGCGTCCTGATATCGAACTCCTGGATCTTGGCTTCGGCATTTTCTGCCACTTTGGCGGGCTTCATGCTGATGCCGCTAGCGAACGGTGCTTGGTCGTAAAGGTCCAGCACCAGGTTCTCGGCAACGGAAAAGGGGCCTACCAGCCCGTCCACTGTGCGGTCTTCCGGGACAAAGCCGACGCCGGAGCGCAGCACGTCCTTGACCGGCAGGCCCAGGAGCTGCCTGCCGTCCAGCGTCACGGATCCCGTGACGTGCGGCTGGATACCGAGGATGGCTTCCGTAAGTTCCGTCTGGCCGTTGCCTTGGACACCCGCGACGGCGAGGATCTCACCTTGGGCRATGTCGAAGCTGATGCCGTCCACCACGTTGGTTCCATTGGGGGCGCGGACTGTCAGGTCCTTCACAACGAAGGTTGTTTCCTTTGGCTGGGCTGCGGCTTTGTCCAAGGTCAGGCTCACGGGGCGGCCCACCATCATGGAGGCAAGTTCCGTGGCCGAGGCCGTGGGTGGAGCATCGCCTACTACTTTGCCGCGGCGGATTACCGTGATGACGTCGGAGACGGCCTTCACTTCGCGAAGCTTGTGCGAAATGAACACGACCGATGTGCCGGCCGCCTTGAGCTGGCGCATGATGTCCAGCAACTCATCCGTTTCCTGCGGCGTCAGGACTGCCGTTGGTTCGTCCAGGATGAGCACCTTGGCCTCCCGGACCAACGCCTTGATGATCTCGACGCGTTGCTGGACGCCCACGGGGAGGTCCTCCACCAGGGCGTCGGGATCGACGTCGAAGCCGTACTTCTTTGAAATGTCCCGGATTTTCTTCCGGGTTTCATCAATGCTGAGGACGCCGCCAAAGGACGTTGGCTCTGCACCGAGGGCCACGTTTTCGGCGACAGTGAAGACGGGAACCAGCATGAAATGCTGGTGGACCATGCCAATACCGGCGGCCATGGCGTCGCCCGGGCCCCGGAAGTTGACCGTCTTGTCGTCAACGAGGATTTGTCCGGCCGTCGGTTCATAGAGTCCGTACAGCACGTTCATGAGGGTTGATTTTCCGGCGCCATTTTCGCCGAGGAGGCAATGGATCTGGCCGGATTCGACCACGAGGTCGATGTCTTGGTTGGCGTAGAAGGTCCCGAAAGCTTTCGAGATCCCCTTCAATTCGAGTTTCACAACTCCCACCGTTCTTTGAGTCCGAGGGACGGCTGTACTGCTCAAAGCCATTGGCTTTGAGCAGAAGCCTATTCTTGCGAGGGCCAGCAAGATAGGCGCTGCGGCCCGCAATATAGGCGCTGGGGCCCCGCAATATAGGCGCTGGTCAGGGCAAAAACGAGCCGCCAGTACCGGCACTCGGTACTGGCGGCGCGTCCAGGAAATTGTTACTTCTTGGGGCTTGCCGCTGATTCAACAACCAGCTTGCCGGACACGATGTCCGCCTTCAGGGCATCGAGCTCGGACTTCGTCTCCGCGGGGACTGCGGAATCGAGGTCGTGGAACGGTGCAATGGCAACACCCTTGTTGGCAAGGGTGCCAACATAGGCTTCGTTGCTGAACTTGCCTTCCTTGTCGTCCTTCACCACCGTTTCGACGGCCTCATCCATTTGCTTGACCACGGAGGTCAGCATGAGGTCCTTGTACTCAGGAGCAGTGAGGTAGCCATCGGAGTCAACCCAGATGAGCTTGACGTCCTTGCCGGCGGCCTTGGCTTCCTTGAGGGCTGCGCCTGCACCCTTACCCACCGGACCTGCCACGGGCATGATGATGTCCGCACCCTGGTCCAGGAGGTTCTTGGTGATTTGCTTGCCGGTGTCCTGCTTCTCGAAGTCGCCCGTGAACGAGCCATCCTGGGTGGCCTTGTCCCAGCCGACTACCTGGACGGACTTGCCCTTGGCCTTGTTGTAGGCCTGGACGCCGTCATAGAACCCGTCCATGAAGATGGTGACCGTAGGGAGCTTGATGCCGCCGAAGGTCCCCACCTTGCCGGTCTTGCTTGCGGATGCAGCAGCGTAGCCTGCGAGGTACGCAGCCTGGGCGGTGTCATAGACCACTGGCTTCACGTTGGCGATGGGGTCCTGGTACGAGAAGTCAATGATCGCGAAGTGCTTGTCGGTGTTCTTCTGCGCTGCTGCCTTGGTGGCGTCGCCCAGGAGGAAGCCCACCGTGACGGTCAGATTGCAGCCAGCGGAAACCATGCCGTTGAGGTTGGTCTCGAAGTCGCTGTTGGCCTTGGACTCAGCCGACTTCATGGTAATGCCAAGGTCCTTTTCGGCCTTCTGCATACCCTCGAAGGAGGACTGGTTAAAGGACTGGTCATCGAATCCGCCGGAGTCGGACACAATGCAGCCGATGTAGTCGCTCTTGGTCGGGCTGGCCGAACCGGCGTCGGGAGCCTGTCCGCAACCGCTGAGCAGGAGCGCTGCCGCTCCTGCAGTTGCAATACCGGCCATTGAACCGCGCTTAATAGAACCGCGCTTAAGGGTGGCACGCAGTGGGTTCTTCAATTTTCCTCCAGGAAGAAAGTGAGTCGCGCTACGACGGATGGTCAATGAGTGTCCGTTTCGAATACCCGAGGCAGAAATTCTGTTTTCACTGAAGTTCGCAGCACTGCGCCGAAGCGCCTTGATACCCCCAACACTAGTGGCGTGGACCACACGCAGGTAGCACAATCGAGTCCCCAAGGGCAGATTGTTGACCTTTTGTTACCAAGCAGTAGCCGGGTGCGCAAGTCACACCCGGCCCAGCCCCAACGTCAGAGCCTGACGAGCATCTTTCCGGTGTTGGCGCCGTCCAGCAGATCAATGAATGCCTGCGGTGCGTTCTCCAGGCCGTCCACGATCGTTTCGTCGTAGCGGACGGTCCCGTCGGCCAGCCAACCGGCCATCTTTTCGGCAAACTCGGCCGCGTGCTGACGCTGGCCGCCCACCAGGAATCCGCGCAGGGTCAGCTGCTTGCCAATCGCCAGGGCCAGGTTCCTTGGTGCGGCCGGCGGCTCGGTGGAGTTGTACTGCGCAATGGCACCGCACATGGCAACGCGCCCGCCCACAGTGAGCGTGGCCAGAGCGGCTTCGAGGTGCTTGCCGCCCACGTTGTCGAAGTACGCATCGATGCCGCGCTCCCCCGCCGCCTCACGCAACTGATCAAGAACCGGGCCATCGTTGTAATTGAAGGCGGCGTCGAAACCGAGCTCCAGCAACCTGACGACCTTTTCGGCTGAACCGGCACTGCCGATCACCTTGCTGGCTCCGGATGCCTTGGCAATCTGGCCCACCATGGATCCCACAGCGCCGGCCGCACCGGATACGAAGACGACATCGCCTTCTTTGAACTCGGCCACCTTGAGCAGGCCCGCATAAGCGGTCAGGCCCGTCATGCCCAAGGCACCAAGGAACGCCGATGTTGGAGCAAGGCCGCTTGGAACCGTGGTTGTCGCAGCCGCGTCCACCACCGCGTGCTCGCGCCATCCCAGTTGATGCACGACGACGTCACCCACCTTGTGCGCGTCGGACCTGGACGCGATCACCTCACCTACCGCACCGCCGTCGAGCGCTGCATCCAGGCGGAAAGGCGCCGAGTAGGACTTGACGTCATTCATACGTCCCCGCATGTAGGGATCCACGGACATGAACTGGTTCCGGACCAGGATCTGGCCGTCCTGAAGGTCCGGCAGGCCGGAGGCCGCCAGCCGGAAGTTCTCCGGTGACGGGCGGCCGACCGGGCGGGACGCGAGCTGGATTTCGCGGGTTTCCACTGGCGTGCCGATAGTGGTGCTCATGCTGCGAACTCCACGAGCTTGAGGTCTACGGCCATGTTGCCGCGGGTGGCGTTGGAGTAGGGGCAGATCTGGTGCGCCTTGGCCATCAGTTCCTCGGCCGTTCCGCGATCCAGGGCGGGCAGGGCGATCTCCAGTTCGGCGGCCAAGCCGTAGCCCTCGCGGTCAGTGAGTGCGCCGAAGTGGACCTTGGCGGCAACGGCAGAGTCGCTGAGGTCAACGCGTTCCTTGCGGCCCACCAGGCGCAGGGCGGAGTGGAAGCATGCCGCGTAGCCGGCGGCGAACAACTGCTCGGGGTTGGTGCCCTGGCCGTTGCCTCCGAGCTCAACCGGGCTGGCGAGGGCTACGTCAAGCTTGCCGTCGTTGGTACGGGCGTTGCCATCGCGGCCTTCGCCGGAGGCCAAAGCCTCGGCAGTGTAGAGAGTCTTCACGAATCTTCCTTTATCTCTTGGACATCAGTGGGCTTGTGTGTGGCTTGAAAATTCTCAGAGTGACTTCTGCAGTGCCGCGGTGAGTTTGCCGAGCGTCGCGTGCAACTGCTCAATCTCCTCCGTGGAGAGGCCGGCGGCATCAGCGAGGCGCTTGGGGACGGCCTGGGCGCGGGTGCTCAACTCCCTGCCGGCGTCGGTCAGGACGACATCCACCCGTCGTTCGTCATCAACGGAACGATGGCGCTCAACGAGCGCAAGCCCTTCAAGGCGCTTCAGGAGAGGCGACAACGTGCCGGAGTCGAGCCCGAGCTCCGCGCCAAGTTCCCGCACGCTGCGCGGTTCCTGCTCCCAGAGGACCAACATCACCAGGTACTGCGGATATGTAAGACCCAGCTCGTCCAGCACGGGGCGGTAGACCGCCGTCGCGGCCTTGGACGCCGAATACAGCGCAAAGCAGACCTGGTGGCGGAGGCGGGGTGCATCACTCATGGATAAAACGATAGTGCACAATTCAATTGTGCACAACTTAACTTGGCCCAACTAGGGGACAATACATGTCCCAGTGAGTGCTCAGTGGAACACGTGCTGTCCCTTAGTTGGGTTTAGTCCTGGAGGTCGCGGATCGTTCGAAGTGCAGCTGCAGTGAGGACGCGGATGGCGTAGCCGAGGGCGCGTTCATCCACGATGAAGTCGCCACGGTGAAGGTCATATTCTTCGCCGCCAGGCGTGTGCGTGCCGAGCCGCATCATGGCTCCCGGAAGGTCGGCCAGGAACCAGGCAAAGTCTTCGCCACCCATCGACTGGGGCGTCAGGACTACGGCGTTCTCGCCAAGTTCGGCACGCGCCGCAGCTTCAATCAAGGCCGTCTCGTGTTCCGAGTTGACCACGGGAGGAACGCCGCGCGTGTGCTCCAGGTGCACATCCACGCCGTAAGGAGCGGCAACCTGCTTTACGACGTCGTCCAGCAACTCCCCCGCGCTGTGCCAGGCGTCCCGGTCAAGGCAGCGCATGGTGCCCGCCATGTAGCCAGTGCCGGGAATGGCGTTGGGTGCGGAACCTGCCGAGATCTGGCCCCACACCACTGACACTCCGCTTCGGACGTCCACGCGGCGTGAGAGCACGGCGGGCACGTTGACCGCAATTTGCGCCAGGGCAAAGACGAGGTCTTCCGTCAGGTGCGGCCTGGATGTGTGGCCACCGCGGCCCGTGAGCTCGATCTTAATAGTGTCCGATGCCGAGGTGATGGCCCCGATCCGGGTGCCGATCTTGCCGACGTTGATCCTGGGATCACAGTGCAACGCAAGGATACGGGGAACGCCTTCCAGCACGCCCTGCTCGATGCAGGACAAAGCACCGCCGGGCATGGTCTCCTCGGCCGGCTGGAAGATAATGCGGACAGTGCCGCCCAGCGGGGTGTTCTTATGCATCCGCTGCAGCACCAAGGCAATGCCGAGCATGGTGGTGGTATGGACGTCATGTCCGCAGGCATGGGTGACGCCGTGGTTCTTCGAAGCGAACGGCAGACCCGTTTCCTCGATGATGGGCAAGGCGTCGATGTCACCACGCAGTGCAGTGGCAATGGGACCTTCTCCGATGTCCACCGTGAGCCCGGTGCCTTCAAGGCGACGCGGCTGCAATCCGGCAGCTTCGAGCCGCTCCACGAGTTTGTCCGTGGTGCGGAATTCCTTGAAGGAGAGTTCAGGGTGCGCATGGAGGTCCCGCCTGAAATCGATGAGTCCAGGCAGCAGCTCATCCACCCACGGACTTACGACGGGGGTGGGCTCGGTTTCAGTGGTGTAATTGCGCACGTCACAACTCTAGCCATCCACGGCCTCCGAAGAACGAAAGCCACCTCTTGGTTACGCTGCGTTCAGGCGCAGGACAACCAAAGAGGTGGCTCACGGTATAAGGGATTGCTACAGGACGTCCGTATCGCCACTGGCTTTGAGGGCATCAACAGTGCCCTTGACCAACTGGGCATGTTCCTTTGTAGTGACCAGGAGTGCGTCGGGCGTGTCCACGATGACCACGTCCTTGATGCCGATGAGGGCGATCACGCGCTTGGTATCGGAAACCACTACGCCGCTCGCATTCTCGGCAAACACGCGGGCACCTTCGCCAAGAACGGTAACTTCATCGACGTCGCCTGCGTTGTTCAGTCGGCCGATTGCGGCAAAGTCGCCAACGTCGTCCCAGCGGAAAGTACCAGGCACGACGGCGACATCGCCGGCTGCCGCTGCCGGCTCGGCAACCGCGTAGTCGATCGCAATCTTGGGCAGTGTGGGCCAGACACGCGCGGTAACTTCAGCGCGCTGGGGCGTGTCCCAGGCTTCGGCGATTTCCTGAAGGCCCTTGAACAGCTCCGGCTGGTTCGCTTCGAGGTGCTGGAGCATGAGCGCTACGGGAGCAACGAACATGCCTGCGTTCCAGACGTAGTCCCCTGCCTCTACATATTTGTTGGCAACTTCCTGGCTGGGCTTCTCAACAAACTCAGCCACAGCAAGGGCGTTCGGAGCACCTTCCACGTTCAGTGCTGCACCGGAGCGGATGTAGCCGAAGCCGGTGGAGGGGTGCGTGGGCTTGATGCCAATGGTAACGATCTTGCCCGTGGCAGCGGTGTAAATTGCCTCACGCACGGTGTCCTGGAACAGATCGTCGGGGCTGATCACCTGGTCTGCGGCGAACGAACCCATGATGGTCTCCGGGTCGCGGCGGTGGAGAATTGCGGCGGCCAAGCCGATGGCAGCACCGGAGTCCTTGGGCTCGCTTTCGAGCACCAGCTCGTCATCGCCCACTTCGGGGAGCTGCCGGCATACAGCGGCACGGTGTGCCTCGCCGGTCACAACGAGCACCCGCTCACCGGCCAGCGGCTCAAGGCGGTCATAGGTGGCCCTCAACAACGTGCTGCCGGAGCCGGTCAGGTCATGGAGGAACTTGGGCGCAGCGGCACGCGAGAGTGGCCACAGCCGGGTCCCCACACCGCCCGCCGGAATAACCGCGTGGAAGCGGTTCAATGGAGATTCCGGGAATGTCGCGTCTTCTGTACTCACCGCAACACTTTATCGGACGCGGCTGCAAAGCCCCGCAGTCCGCCACACATGTGGCCTTCGTCTCATGAAGCAGGGGAAATTTCCCAAATATCGCGTAAATACGGGCAGGAAACATGGAATTAACAACCAGAGAAGCGCGTCCTAAATTGAATAAGCTGGTAGCGAAGCCTAGATTTAGGCGTGAGCTACGAGTGCTCTCGCAGCAGGCGTTCCCCCCGCATGGATCCCATGCCAGCGCCGCTGTGTTGCAGGAAGGTTTAATCAGTGCCGACAAAACCAGCTGGCACCTTGTACCGCGGCCGTGAAGGCATGTGGTCCTGGGTTGGACACCGTATTACCGGTGTAGTGATCTTTTTCTTCTTGTTGGTCCATGTGTTGGACACCTCATTGGTGCGCGTGTCCCCTGAGGCCTACACGGCCGTCATTGGTGCTTACAAGAACCCCGTCATGGCCCTGGGTGAAACGGGCCTGGTCGCCGCGATCATCTTCCACGCCTTCAACGGCCTGCGTGTGATCGCCATCGACTTCTGGAAGAAGGGCGCGAAGTACCAGCGCCAAATGCTGTGGATCGTGCTTGCGCTGTGGCTGGTCACGTTCGCCGGCTTCGCTATCCGCCACCTTTCCCTCGCGCTGGGAGGCCACTAGACCATGACCACGATCGAATCCCCCCGCAGCGGAAAAATCGGTGCAGGCAAGATTGCTCCGAAATACAACCGCACCGGCCCCAGCCGTGGCAACTTCGAGATGATCGCCTGGCTCTTCATGCGCCTCTCCGGCATCGTCCTGGTGGTGCTGATCTTCGGCCACCTCTTCGTGAACCTGCTGGTGGGTGAGGGTATCCACGCCATCGACTTCGGTTTCGTCGCCGGTAAGTGGGCGGACCCCTTCTGGCAGTTCTGGGACCTCGCCATGCTCTGGCTTGCCATGCTGCACGGAACCAACGGCGTCCGCACCATCATCAACGACTACGCTGAAAAGGACGCCACGCGCTTCTGGCTCAAGGTAGTCCTCTATGCAGCCACGGCTGTCATCATCATTCTCGGCACCCTGGTGATCTTCACGTTCAACCCGTGCCCCGTCGTCGACGGCGTTCAGCTGCCTGGCGGCTTCTGCCCGGCCCCGTAACGGCGCTTCCGGTGACTCCTTTGAGTCCACCGGTTCGCCTGACGTAGCGGAGCAGCCTCCGCCGACCATCTGAATTTTTGAAAGAGAGAGCATCTGGTATGCAGGTCCATAAGTACGACGTCGTCATTGTCGGTGCAGGTGGCGCCGGCATGCGCGCCGCGATCGAATCCGGTCAGCGCGCACGCACAGCGGTACTGACCAAGCTCTACCCCACCCGCTCGCACACCGGTGCAGCACAGGGCGGTATGTGTGCAGCACTGGCCAACGTCGAAGAAGACAACTGGGAGTGGCACACCTTTGACACGATCAAGGGTGGCGACTACCTGGTTGACCAGGACGCAGCCGAGGTCATGGCGAAGGAAGCCATTGACGCCGTGCTGGACCTGGAAAAGATGGGTCTGCCGTTCAACCGCACGCCCGAGGGCCGGATTGACCAGCGACGCTTCGGTGGCCACACCCGTGACCACGGCAAGGCTCCCGTCCGCCGTGCTTGCTATGCAGCCGACCGTACGGGCCACATGATCCTGCAGACGTTGTACCAAAACTGCGTCAAGCACAACGTTGAGTTCTACAACGAGTACTACGTCCTTGACCTGCTGATCGTCGAAGAAGACGCGGTGCGCGAAGACGGTACCCCGTACAAGCAGAAGCGTGTAGCGGGCGTAGTCTCCTACGATCTTGCTTCCGGTGAACTGCACGTTTTCCAGGCCAAGTCCGTGGTGTTCGCCTCCGGTGGTGCCGGCAAGGTCTTCAAGACGACCTCCAACGCCCACACCCTCACGGGCGACGGCATGGGCATCGCCTTCCGCCGTGGCATCCCGCTGGAAGACATGGAGTTCTTCCAGTTCCACCCGACCGGCCTCGCCGGCCTGGGCATCCTCCTCACCGAGGGCGCTCGTGGTGAAGGTGCCATCCTGCGTAACTCCGAGGGTGAGCGCTTCATGGAGCGCTACGCCCCCACCATCAAGGACCTTGCACCCCGTGACATCGTGGCCCGCGCCATGGCGAACGAAGTGCGCGAGGGCCGTGGTTGTGGTCCAAACAAGGATTACGTCCTTCTGGACCTGACGCACCTTGAGCCTGCCCACATCGAGGCCAAGCTTCCGGACATCACGGAGTTCGCGCGCACCTACCTGGGTGTGGAGCCGTTCACCGATCCTGTCCCCGTGTTCCCCACCGCGCACTACGCCATGGGCGGCATCCCCACCAACATCACCACCGAAGTGCTCCAGGACAACGACACGATTGTGCCGGGCCTCTACGCAGCCGGTGAAGTTGCCTGTGTTTCCGTGCACGGCTCGAACCGCCTCGGCACCAACTCGCTCCTGGACATCAACGTCTTCGGCAAGCGCGCCGGTATTGCCGCTGCGGAGTACTCCAAGACAGCCGACTACGTCGAGCTGCCCGAGGACCCTGAGGCAATGACCCGCGGCATCCTCAACGGCCTGCTGACCGGCAACGGCACCGAACGTGTTGCCCAGATCCGCAAGGAACTGCAGGACACCATGGATGCGAACATGCAGGTGTTCCGTACCAAGGAATCCCTGGAGCAGGTCCTTAGCGACATCGCTTCCTTCGAAGAGCGGTACAAGAACGTCACCGTCCAGGACAAGGGCAAGCGCTTCAACCTGGATCTCCTGGAAGCAGTGGAGCTGGGCTTCCTGCTGGACATGGCCAAGGTCATGACAGTCGGTGCGCTGCACCGTGAAGAGTCCCGCGGTGGCCACTACCGCGAAGACTTCCCGGACCGCAATGACGAGAAGTTCATGAAGCACTCCATGGCCTACCTTGACACTTCCGTCACCGTCGACTCCTCGGCGGAATCTGTTGCGGGCATCCGTCTTGAGACCAAGCCCGTCATCTTCACCCGTTACGAGCCGATGGAGCGTAAGTACTAATGACGACCGAAATGGCAGAGCCCGCTTCCAAGATCGAGCTCCCGGCAAGCGTTGCCGGCGACGGTGAAATTCCCACCTTCCACATCACGCTCCGCGTACGCCGCTACGATCCGGAGATCTCGGACGAAGCACGCTGGGATGACTACAAACTGACCATGTACGGCACGGACCGCGTTCTGGATGCCCTGCACAAGGTCAAGTGGGAGATCGACGGCAGCGTTTCCTTCCGCCGCTCCTGCGCCCACGGTGTCTGTGGTTCGGATGCCATGCGCATCAACGGCCGCAACCGTCTCGCCTGCAAGACGCTGCTGAAGGACCTGGACACCACCAAGCCCATCACCGTCGAGCCGATCAAGGGCCTCCCTGTGGAGAAGGACCTGATTGTGGACATGGAACCCTTCTTCCAGTCCTTCCGCGAAGTCATGCCGTTCCTGATCAACAAGGGCCACGAGCCCACCAAGGAGCGACTGCAGTCCGTTGAGGACCGTGAGCGCTTTGACGACACCACCAAGTGCATCCTGTGTGCTGCCTGCACCTCGTCCTGCCCGGTCTTCTGGACCGACGGCCAGTACTTTGGTCCGGCCGCAATCGTCAACGCACACCGCTTCATCTTCGATTCCCGCGATGACGCAGGCGACATGCGCCTGGAGATCCTGAACGACAAAGAAGGCGTGTGGCGTTGCCGCACCACCTTCAACTGCTCGGAAGCATGCCCCCGCGGCATCCAGGTGACCCAGGCAATCGCCGAGGTCAAGCAGGCCATCCTCGCCCGCAAGATCTAGTTCGCCGGTCCCGCTAAGGAACCACACGACGACGGCGCCGCCCACCACTTTTGGTGCGTGGCGCCGTCGTCGTTAATCATTTGGCCTACCTCGCCCCGGCCGGTAGCCGCAAAAGCAAGGAGACCAGCGTGCCACGCTCTGAGAAGATCACTTTCACCGGAAGCACGGGTGATGCCCTCGCCGGCATCGTGGACGTGCCTGAGGGCCCTGTCCGCGGCTGGGGCGTGTACTCGCACGGCCTGACCCTGGGCAAGGACAGCCCTGCTGCCTCCCGGATCTGCAAAGGGCTCGCGGAGCAAGGTGTTGGCATGCTCCGGTTCGACAACCTTGGCCTGGGTGGCTCCGCCGGGGAATGGTCCGCGGGATCTTTCAGCGTCAAGGTGGCTGACACCATCCTCGCCGCCGCCTTCATGCGGGAGCAGGACAGGCCGGTCTCCTTGCTGGTGGGCCACTCCTTTGGCGGCGCCGCTGTGCTGGCCGCTGCGCGCGATATCCCTGACCTCAACGCCGTGGTGACCGTGGGCGCACCTTACGAGCCAAAGCATGTTGAGCACATGTTCGACGCCGAGATTGACTCCATCCTGCGTGACGGCAGCGCCGTGGTTGACCTCGGCGGCCGCCCCATGGAGGTCCGCAGGCACTTTGTGGAGGACGTAGAACGCGCTGACCTGCGCGATTGCATCCGCACCCTCCACAAGCCGTTGATGGTGATGCACTCCCCCACCGACAACACCGTGGGCATCGACAACGCCAGCGAGATCTTCCGTACGGCGCGGCATCCGCGGAGCTTCATTTCGCTTGAGGGCAGTGAGCACCTTCTGACGGGCAAGGGACAGGCCGCCCGGGTGGCACGCATTATCAGCGCCTGGGCGGATCCCTATCTGGAAGTCCGCGACGCCTAAGACCAACGCGGGGATCCTTCTATGGTTGTCAAGCGTGGCAAGGGCCGGGGTTTGGGGCGTTGAGGGTTCGGTAGATCCGCCGGGCGAGGTAGCGTTTCACGCACCGGCGGATCTCCTTTGTGGTTCGTCCCTCGGCTTTGCGTTTGCGGACG
>NZ_JBFTIL010000019.1:0-97667 GCF_056394745.1 Paenarthrobacter sp. 10N417 | reverse complement strand
GGGCATGGTGACCAAGTCCAACCTGATCCTGGGCATGGGCGAAACCCGCGAGGAAATCTCCGAAGCCCTCCGCGATCTTCACGCGGCCGGGTGTGATTTGATCACGATCACCCAGTACCTGCGCCCCTCCGAACGGCACCTGCCGGTGGACCGGTGGGTCAAGCCCCAGGAATTCGTGGACCTCCAGCACGAGGCCGAAGAAATCGGCTTCCTCGGTGTCATGTCCGGTCCGCTGGTCCGCTCCTCCTACCGGGCCGGGCGTTTGTGGGCCACCGCGATGCGCAAGAAGGGCTGGGAAATCCCCGCCGCCCTGGCCCACATCGAGTCCTCCGGCACCACCCGCCAGGAAGCCTCCACCATCCTCGCCGCCCACGCCTGACCCCGGGTCGGCAACACTTCACCGGCAACACCATGAAGCAGTACCGAAGGGCCGGATGCCAAGCGTAATGGCGTCCGGTCCTTCGACGTCCATCACGTAGAATTAAGGCACTATGGCGAATTCCTCTGATTCCAGCAAATCGACCCCCTCGGCCGACGCCCCCAAGCGTGGGCTGTTCCAGCGCAAGCCCAAGGAAGCCAAGGCCAAGAAGCCGAGCCAGCTGAAGCAGATCGCTGAAGTCTTCAAGATGACCCGGCGGAATGATCCCCAGGTTGTGTGGATCATGCTGCTGGCATTCCTGGCAGTGGTTGCCGTGGCCTTCCTCGTCGGCTTCCTCCTGGACAACTGGGTTACCGGCCTCATCATCGGTATTCCCTTGGGTCTCCTGGCCGCCGTTTTCATCCTCTCCCGTCGCGCAGAGAAGGCTGCATTCGCGCAGATCGAGAACCAGCCTGGTGCTTCCGGCGCGGCCTTGGGTACTCTCCGCCGCGGCTGGGTCACCCAGGACCAGCCTGTCGCGGTCAACCCTCGCACCCAGGACGCCGTGTTCATGGCAATTGGTCGTCCCGGCGTCGTTTTGGTCAGCGAAGGTCCCACGCACCGTGTCAAGCCGCTGGTGGAAGCTGAACGTAAGCGACTCACGCGCATCCTGCCCAACGTCACCATCCACGTTCTGGAATCCGGTCGCGGTGAGGGCCAGGTGCCTTTGAACAAACTCGCCAAGACCATGGGAAAGATGAAGAACGAACTCACCAAGGTGGAGGTCAACGCTGTGTCCAAGCGCATCAACTCCCTCGGTACCCGCCTGCCGATCCCCAAGGGCATCGACCCCTACAAGGCCCGCCCGGACCGCAAGGCTGCACGCGGACGCTGATTGTCCGTAGGTGCTTGATTGCCTATACGAAAAACCGCCCTTGTCTCAAACGAGACAGGGGCGGTTTTTGTTGGTTTTGCTTATTTATTGGTGCTTCTATGGGGTTGCTTCCAACCGCGAGGACTGAAACGCTACATCCGAATGAGGATGGTGTTCATCGCTTTATCATGAATTCCACGCTGATCCGGATCAAAGATGACTGCGGGGATAACCAGGCACAGGAGCAAAGTGCGCACCACAGCGGCGAGGGGTCCGGCCGGGCCTCCCCCCAAGCGGACCACATGGATCCCGGCAATCCTGTGGCCAATGCTGTAGCCGAGGGTGCCGATCAGCAGAATCTGCTCCGCAGCAAAGATGGCGAGCGTTGCCCACTGGTTTCCACTAAATGCGAAGTTGCTGATGACCAGGGCGATCGTCCAGTCGATCACGATTGCCAGGATTCGCCGTCCGGCCCGCGCCATCGAGCCTGGTCCGGCCTCAGGAAGGCCGAGTCTCTCACCCGGGTATTTAGAGATGCCGGATGTGTCTGGCCCGCTCAGCCAGGAGCCTATGTCTTTTCGATCAACCACCCTCCAAGCCTAACGGCTGCCGGACTGACGGTCCGACGTCGTAGGGCACCTATCGTGCCTGCGCCTTCGCTTAGCTGGGGCCAAAGTGTTCGCCCACTGGACCCGCTTGGACCTGACACAGGAAAGCCGACTACCGTTTACACAACAGATCATTCTGTAACCTGCCCGAAACAATACTGACACTCCCGGGAAATCCCATCTCCCTAAGGTGGTATGAGTTGCTAGCCACCGCGGCAAGGGGAATTTTTTGTGTCTCCGGGCCTCCGGCATGGGCTGGCTCACGCGGCCTTCCGGGCCTGTTACTTGATATGCATAAGGAGCATAGATGTTCAAGACTGCGGACGAAGTCCTCAAGTTCATCAAAGACGAAGACGTCAAATTCGTCGATATCCGCTTCACCGACCTTCCGGGCGTCCAGCAGCACTTCAATGTGCCGGCAAAGAGCGTAGACCACGACTTCTTCGTGAACGGTCAGCTCTTCGACGGATCTTCGATCCGCGGTTTCCAGGGCATCGCTGAATCCGACATGCAGCTCATCCCGGATGTGACTTCGGCTTTCATCGACACATTCCGCATTGAGAAGACGCTGGCGCTGAACTTCTCGATCGTGAACCCCCGTACGGGCGACCCCTATCACCGCGACCCCCGTGGCGTAGCCGAGAAGGCTGAAGCCTACCTGGCTTCCACCGGCATCGCGGACACGGCGTTCTTTGCTCCCGAGGCAGAGTTCTTCGTCTTCGACAACATCCAGTACCAGTCCTCCCCGCAGGGCAGCTTCTACAAGATTGACTCCGAAGAAGCCCACTGGAACACCGGCCGCAAGGAAGAGGGCGGAAACCTCGGCTACAAGACCCCCGTCAAGGGCGGTTACTTCCCGGTTTCCCCCACCGACAAGCAGGCTGACCTCCGCGATGCCATGTGCGTTGAACTGGACAAGGCCGGCCTTGAGGTCGAGCGCTCCCACCACGAAGTTGGCTCCGCCGGCCAGGCAGAGATCAACTACAAGTTCACCACGCTGACTGCAGCTGCTGACGACCTCCAGAAGTTCAAGTACGTCATCAAGAACACTGCGGACGCATGGGGCAAGTCCGTAACCTTCATGCCGAAGCCGGTCTTCGGTGACAACGGCTCTGGCATGCACTGCCACCAGTCGCTGTGGAGCAACGGCGATCCGCTGTTCTACGACGAGAAGGGCTATGCCGGCCTCTCCGACACTGCCCGCTGGTACATCGGCGGCCTGCTGAAGCACTCCTCCGCGGTCCTCGCGTTCACCAACCCGACCGTCAACTCGTACCGCCGTCTGGTCAAGGGCTTCGAAGCTCCGGTCAACATGGTGTACTCCCAGGGCAACCGCTCTGCTGGTATCCGTATCCCCATCACGGGCTCCAACCCGAAGGCCAAGCGCATCGAATTCCGCGCTCCGGACCCCTCGTCCAACCCCTACCTGGCCTTCGCTGCCCAGCTGATGGCCGGCATTGACGGCATCCGCAACCGCATCGAACCCCCGGCTCCCATCGACAAGGACCTCTACGAGCTCCCGGCCGAGGAAGCCAAGGACATCCCCAAGGCTCCGGGTTCCCTGGAAGAAGCCCTTGAGGCCCTGCGCGAGGACAACGAGTTCCTGCAGGCTGGCGGCGTCTTCACCCAGGACCTGATCGATACCTGGATTGACTACAAGTACGAGAATGAGATTCGCCCGCTGTCGCTGCGCCCGAACCCGTACGAGTTCGAGCTCTACTACGGCGTCTAGCAACTCCCGCGGCTAAACCAGGTTTAGCCTACGCGGAACCCACCAAGGTTCCCGAATAAGAAGGGCCGGCAACAGGTTTTGTACCTGATGCCGGCCCTTCTCTTTGTCTTTTTGCTGCTGCTACCGCCGAATCAGCAAGATCCGTAAGGCTGTGGCGAAGTGCTAGCTACTCGGATTCCTTGCCCTGATCCCGGTCCCGGATGTTTTTTCCGAACTCGTCCAGCTTCTCCTTCACCACCTTTGCGGCATCTGCAAGACCCTTTTCCGCGCTGCTCAGGGGATCCAATTGCAGGTAGACGTGCCGATCGATGGGGAGGTCGTACTCGTCCTTCAAATGCGTGCCGCCGGAGACGCCATCGAGCGATAAATATACGAGCGCCTCGGTTCTTGCGATGCCCGCGATCGTCCCGAAGACAACCGTGAAATCGTTGGGCTGAAAGCTAATGGATTGACCCACGTGGCGGCGATCCAACTCTCCAGCAGGAATAGCCTTCTCAAACGAACTTCCGTTGTATTCCATGTACTTCTCCTAAGCATCGAGAGCAGTTACGGAACGAGTCTATAAGGCTTTTCAACGGACGAACCAGCACCTTGCCTTGGTCTTTAGTGCCTTGTTTTCGGGACTTCACCGGGTTGTTCCGGGGCTGCGCAGTCCGCGCAAAACACCTGATCGGTTTCTTCACCGCAGCACTGACAGCGGTGAATCAGTGCCGCTTGCTCAATCACATAGGTTGTCATAGCAAACATGGTGCCTACCAGGGGTAGGTCAGGGCACGAGTAGTGTGTACTCGTTTTTTACCCTTCGGGCACAGCCGGCTACTTGGTTTCGAAAAGGCCCTGCGCTCCCCCGTCACCCTGCCGCCATTCGGCGTCAGTAAAGGTTGCGAAACAGCGCCGGCACGCATAGACGTCGCCGCGGCCATGCGGCGAAGACCAGTGCGGGCCCGCCTGCTCACACCGGAAGCACGACGCATCTGAGAAGGGTGCCCCCTCCGAATCCCGCCTGACTGTCACGCGAGAATCCTAAGGGACAGCATGCCCGCTCGAACAGACCCTGGGGGATGCCCGGCATTGGTCGTTCGAACTGGTCCTACTGCTTCCCGTACTTCTTATGTACCGCCTGCTTGGTCACGCCGAGGCAAAGTGCGATTGCCTCCCACGATAAACCGGACTGCCGGGCTGCGCGTACAAGGGAGGCCTCGGCCCTGCCAACTTCCTTGTGGAGTTCCGCTACCGCATACAGCGCCTCCGCGGGCCCCATACCATCCATTGATCCAACAAGGGTTTTCATTCTGTCCACCTCCATGCCGTCAACCATAGTTGACTCCATGATCTTCGTCAACATTTGTTGACGGCTCACCCGGGGACGAAATTTCAGCATGCTCAAAGGCCCTGTACATGATGCGTTGCGGGCCGGAGTTGCCGCCGAGGTAGCGGCCAGCATCCACAAAGCCAGCTTTTGCATAGGCTGCAATGCCTGCAGGGTTGCGCTCGTTGACGGAAAGCACGACGCCGGCCTGATCACCACCGCGCCTGGCTGTCAGTTTCCGGGCCTCGCCTACAGCAGCCTCCGCAGCCAGCGTCCCGAGGCCCCGACCCTGGCATGTTGAATCGATAAGGAATCCCCTGAGAAGCCACACGGAATCGTCATCCTGCCATCCCGCAAGGCGCGCCGCTCCAGACTGGAGGGTCAGGACTCCGACACCCACTCCTTGAGCCTCAATCACGTAGGGCAGCCGTGACTCCTCTTCGAGTCCGACCAACATCATGCGCAGGGGGTCCCCCACAAAATCCCGCTGGGCTGGCTCCACCGCCATTTCCGCCACAGCGCCCAGCTGGATGTCGCGGGCATCATCGTCCAGCAGCTTGAGCGGAATAAGCCAGATACTCATCACCAGCCACCCTCAATTACCGTAGAACTCTTTTTCGAACACAGCCCTGGCCCGGCGGCTAAGGCGCAAGTAATCCTCCTCGAACTGTCCCGCGGCTCCGGGCGCGTAGCCACACCAACGTGCCACAGCTTCAAGATCCCTCCGTGAGGATGGAAGAACATCCGATGCCCGGCCCGTCACTATGACGTTCGCCGAGCGGATTCGGCTGGCGAGCTTCCACGCCTCCCGTAAGAGTCCGGCGTCGTCCTTGCCAACAAACCCAAGGTTCTCGGCCGCGGCAAGTGCCTCCAACGTGGACGTAGTGCGCAGCTCAGGCTGCTTCCCCGCTTGCTGCAACTGGATGAGCTGGACCAGCCATTCAACATCGCTCAATCCACCGCGGCCAAGCTTCACGTGGCGCGCCGGATCAGCGCCTCGAGGTAGCCGCTCCGATTCCACGCGGGCCTTGACGCGCCGGATTTCCCTGACGTCCTGCTCGGAGAGTTCAGCCGGGTAACGAATGGGATCAATAAGCTGGAGGAAGGCCACTGCCAAGTCGTCTGAACCGGCCATGGGACGCGCCCGCAGCAGTGCCTGCGATTCCCAGATGAGGGACCACCGGCGATAGTACTCGGCATAGGACTCCAAGGACCGGACCATGGCGCCGTTCTTCCCTTCCGGCCGCAGGTCCGCGTCTACCATCAACACCCGCTCGGCCATGATCGCGGGCTTTAGCGGCTGGGTAAGAAGGCTGGAGACTTTGGCGACTATCGCCGTCGCCTGTTCCTGGGCTTCCTCATCCGTGAAGCCGGGCCGTGCTCGGTGAACGTACATGACGTCGGCGTCTGAGCCGTAGCCGATCTCACGGCCACCTTGCCGTCCCATCGCCACCACCAGAACCTCTGTTTTCAGAGGATCGTGCTGGGTAGCGATAGCTTCTGCCACGTGCAGGGCTCCGAGCACGGCCGCCCGGTCTGTTTCGGCCAACGCCAGCCCCACGGCGTCCTGGTCCAGCAACCCGGCGCTATCGGCAATCGCGGTCCGCAGTATCTCCCTGCGACGAATCAACCGGATGAGGCGCATGGCACTTTCCGGATCCGGGTGCCGCGACAATTTGGACCGGATTTCCTGCCATTGCGCCTCGAACGGGACAGGAGCCAGGTCCTTGTCGCTGCCAAGCCACGCCACGGACTCCGGTGAGACTTCCAGGAGGTCCGAAATGAGGCGGGAATTGGCAAGTACCTGGCAGAGGCGTTCGGCTGCCGCTTGGGAGTCACGAAGCATTCCCAAGTACCAGTGCGTGGTCCCCAACGCTTCGCTGACCCTTCGGAAGGCCAGGAGCCCTGCGTCGGGATCCACGCCCTCGGCAAGCCAGCCCAGAAGAATAGGGAGCAACTGCCGTTGAAGTGCCGCACGCCGGCTGACCCCGGCAGTCAGCGCCTCAATGTGACGCATCGCGCCCTTGGGGTCAAGGTAACCGAGGGCAGCAAGACGGCCCTGGGCAGCTTCCGGGCTCAGCTTGGCGTCTTCGCTGCTGAGTTTCGCGGCGGTGTTGAGCAATGGACGGTAGAAAATACGCTCATGCAAATCCCGCACGGACCGTTTGGTCTTCTGCCAGGTCGCCATCAGCTGGTCGGGATGCGGGCGTTCAAGTGAGAAGGGCCCCAGGACAGCCTTGGCCAACACCCGCTGCGCATCCTCCGCCACGGGCATGAGATGGGTGCGTCGCAACTGGAACAACTGAATCCGGTGCTCCAAAAGCCGAAGATAGCGATACGCGTTGTCGAAGCCGGCGGCGTCGGCACGCCCGATGTAGCCCCCGGCCGACAATGCCGCAATGGCCGACGTCGTGTCACGGCAACGAAGGGACTCGTCCGACTTGCCGTGAACCAGCTGCAACAACTGCACAGTGAATTCGACGTCGCGCAGCCCACCACGTCCCAACTTGATCTGCCGCTGTTCCTCGGCGGCCGGAATGTAGTCGGTGACCCGGCGCCTCATGGCCTGGACGGATTCGACGAAGCCATCACGGCCGGCGGACGCCCACACGAGTGGCTCCACTGCCTTTTCATAGCGCTGGCCCAGTTCCCGGTCACCGGCAATCGTGCGTGCCTTCAGCAACGCCTGGAATTCCCAGCTCTCAGCCCATCGGGCGTAATAGCTCAGGTGTGAAGGAAGGGTCCGCACCAACGGCCCGGATTTTCCTTCCGGGCGAAGGTTGGGGTCCACTTCCCACAAACCCGGCTCGGGTGCGGATGAGGAAATCGCCCGCGAGATGCCGGAGGCCAGGGCGGTGCCGATGGTCGCGGCGCGGGCGTCGTCCAACTCCTCTGCCTCAATGACGTAAATGACATCGACGTCGGAAATGTAATTAAGCTCGCGGGCACCACATTTGCCCATGCCAATGACTGCGAGTCCGACGTCGGCCACCTCCGAGGCGTCGAACTGGGCCGCCGCCTCGGCCCGGGAAACGGCAAGGGCAGCTTCAATGGCGGCTCCAGCGAGGTCGGCAAGCTCTGCACCCACGGCGGGCATGAAGTCTTGCGGCGAGGCAGCGCAGAGGTCCTTGATGGCAAGCTCTGTTAGCCCGCGGCGGTATGCCGTCCGCAAGGCCGCATACGCCGGAAGCCCCGTCAACCCGGCCACTGGACGCTGCGCACCCGGCTCGGCCTTGACCGAACGAAGGAGGAGGGACCTGAGCTCTTCGCTTGATGCCGGAAGGGGCTCCGGGCTTACCCGGGCCTCAAAAACATCCAGGTGCTCCGGCCTGCGCATGAGGAACTCCCCCAGCGCCTCCGATGCCCCCAACAGCCGATACAAGGATTCGCTCGTGTCAGGGTCCGCGCCGGCCAACTTCTTGAGGCCGGGATTCTTCTCAATCAGCCGGACCAGTGATTGCAACGCGGTATCCGGGCTCGCCGCCAAGGAGAGCCCGGCGAACAGGGCATCCTGCTCGATCCCTTCGAGTTCCGGGGCAGCGAGAAAACGTTCGCCCTTTTCCAGGTCATTGAATCCGGCTGATATGAGCCGACGTGCAAGGCTCATTCGCCCTGCCTACAGTATGCCGAGGTTGCGCTGCAGCTCGTACGGCGTGACCTGGAGGCGGTAGTCCTGCCATTCTGCGCGCTTGTTGCGCAAGAAGTGTTCAAAGACCTGTTCACCCAGAATCTGGGCTACCAACTCCGATTCCTCCATGGCACGAATGGCATCGTGGAGGCTGGCCGGCAGCGGAGCGTGGCCCATGGCTTTGCGCTCCGCGGTGGTTAGCGACCAAACGTCATCCTCGGCAGCTGCCGGAAGCTCGTAGCCTTCCTCGATACCCTTCAAACCGGCGCCCAAAAGGACGGCGTATGCCAGATATGGGTTGGTGGCGGAGTCGATGCCGCGGTACTCGATGCGCGCCGACTGGCCCTTGCCGGGCTTGTACAACGGCACTCGCACCAGCGCGGAGCGGTTGTTGTGGCCCCAGCTCAAATAGCTCGGTGCCTCACCGCCGCCCCAGAGCCTCTTATAGGAGTTCACGAACTGGTTGGTGACCGCCGTGAATTCGGGAGCGTGCTTGAGGATCCCGGCGATGAACTGGCGGGCAGTCTTGGACAGCTGGAACTCCGCGCCGGCCTCAAAGAAGGCATTGGTGTCGCCCTCGAAGAGCGAGAAGTGTGTGTGCATTCCGGAGCCGGGGTGGTCCGTAAACGGCTTGGGCATGAACGTGGCATACGTGCCCTGCTGCAGGGCGACTTCCTTGATGACCGTGCGGAAGGTCATGATGTTGTCCGCAGTCTGCAGGGCATCCGCGTACCGCAGGTCAATCTCGTTCTGGCCCGGCCCGCCCTCGTGGTGGCTGAACTCCACCGAGATACCGACCGATTCCAGCATGGTCACCGCGGTACGGCGGAAGTCCTGCGCAACACCACCAGGGACGTGGTCGAAATAGCCGCCTTCGTCAACGGGGACCGGCGCACCATTGGGGCCAAGCTCCTTTGACTTCAGCAGGTAGAACTCAATCTCAGGGTGCGTGTAGCAGGTGAAACCCATATCCGCGGCCTTGGCAAGGGTCCGCTTGAGGACGTTTCGGGGATCTGCTGCCGACGGTTCCCCATCCGGCGTTAAGACATCACAGAACATTCTGGACGTTTGCTCGGTCTCACCGCGCCAGGGAAGGATCTGGAACGTTGAGGGGTCCGGCTGTGCCAGCATGTCCGACTCAAAAACCCGCGCCAGGCCCTCAATCGCTGAACCATCGAATCCCAGGCCCTCTTCGAAGGCACCTTCAACCTCAGCCGGCGCAAGTGCCACGGACTTCAGTGAACCCACGACGTCGGTGAACCACAAGCGTACGAAGCGCACGTCACGCTCTTCGATCGTCCGCAGAACGAACTCTTGCTGGCGGTCCATAGGGCCTCTTTTCCGGTTCGGTGTCCATGCCGCAGTTCCCATCATTGAAGCCACGGCAGCTCAGACTTCACTCTACTAAGCATTCGGGAGGAATGCCGCCGCAGTAGCTGCGCGTAACACAGCGTTTACAAACAGTGACCCTTGGCACACTGCTGGCAGGCGCCGTCGGCACGGCTTAGGCTCTATCCATGGCCCCAAGCAACCTTCCTGAGTCCACCACGCCCGCCGAAGTCCCCGCGCCCTATGGCACCGGCCCCACGGCGGCAGCCCAGGCATCGCCAGCGGGCGCCAAGAAGCAGGTCAGCAGGGTGCGCATCCATCACCTCCAGCAGGCCAAGGACAACGGCGAGCACTTCGCCATGCTCACCGCATACGAGCAATACACCGCCGAGATCTTCGACCAAGCAGGGATCGAAGTCCTCCTGGTGGGCGACTCCGCCTCAAACAACGTCTTCGGCAACGAGACCAGCCTTCCCGTCACTGTGGACGAACTGCTGCCCTTGTGCCGTGCCGTAAGCCGCTCAGCCAAGCGCGCCCTGGTCCTGGCGGACCTGCCCTTTGGCAGCTATGAGGTTTCAACCGAGCAGGCAGTCGCCACAGGCGTCCGCTTCCTCAAGGAAGGATTGGCCCACGCGGTCAAAATCGAAGGCTCTGCCTACTATGCGGAGACCGTGAAGGCCATGGTCCAGGCAGGCATTCCTGTCATGGCCCACATTGGATTCACTCCCCAAAGCGAACATTCCCTGGGTGGCTACCGGGTCCAAGGCAGGGGCGAGGACGCCCAGCGGCTGATCGAGGACGCAGTTGCCCTGCAGGACGCTGGCGCTTTCAGCGTCCTCATGGAAATGGTGCCCGCGGAAACTGCCGCTGCCGTGGATGCCGCATTGCGCGTACCGACCGTAGGCATCGGAGCCGGCAAGAGCACCACAGGCCAAGTGCTGGTCTGGCAGGACATGGCCGGACTGCGTGGGGGCAAGATGGCCAAGTTCGTCAAGAAGTACGCAGACCTGCGCACCACGCTCACGGATGCCGCCGCAGCTTTTGGAGAGGACGTCAGGTCCGGAGAATTCCCCGGACCCGAGCATTCCTTTTAGCTAAGTCCGTGGTGCGCCAGTAGAGCTAGTCGTCGTCCTGGGCGTCCCAGGCGTCGTTGCGTTGCTTGACCTTTTCCAGCGCATGTTCGGCTTCTTCCCTGGTCTTATAAGGGCCAATCAGCTGTGTCCAATCGGACATGGCGTCCTCTTCGATCTCATGCGTCTTGACGTTGTACCAGTACTCCGTCACGTCTCCTCCTCATTGCGTCGGCCCTCAAACGCGTAACGTTGGCGTCAGTCACGCGGACCCGGCCGCACTTTGTTACTTGCGTCTCTTGCCTGCCTTATATGATCAATCTATGCCTTCTCTTGCTTCGACCGCACCCATCGGCACGCTCACTCCGGGAATCATCAGCCCTGAACGGGCTGTCCCGGCGTCGATCCCCCGCCCCGAGTACGTGGGCAAGAAGGCACCCAGCAAGTTCACCGGCTCCGAAGTGAAGTCAGCGGAGACCATCGAGAAGATCCGTATTGCCAGCAGGATCGCTGCCCAGGCCATCGTTGAAGTTGGCAAGCACATTCAGCCCGGCGTAACGACGGACCAGTTGGACATGGTTGGCCACGAGTTCCTTGTGGACCACAACGCCTACCCGTCCACGCTGGGCTACCGGGGCTTCCCGAAGTCCCTGTGCTCTTCCCTCAATGAAGTCATTTGCCACGGCATCCCGGATTCCACGGTGGTACAGGATGGCGACATCCTGAACATTGACATCACCGCGTTCATCGGCGGGGTGCATGGAGATACCAATTACACTTTCCTGGTTGGCGACGTGGACGAGGAATCCCGTTTGCTGGTTGAGCGGACGCAGGAGTCACTCAACCGGGCCATCAAGGCCGTGGCCCCCGGCCGCGAAATCAACGTAATCGGCCGCGCGATCCAGTCCTACGCCAAGCGCTTCGGCTATGGCGTGGTGCGGGACTTCACGGGCCACGGTGTTGGTGAGGCTTTCCACACGGGCCTCATCATTCCGCATTACGACGCAGCCCCGGCGTACAACACCGTGATCGAGGCAGGCATGGTCTTCACCATCGAACCCATGCTTACCCTTGGCACGATCGAATGGGACATGTGGTCCGACGACTGGACGGTTGTAACCAGGGACCACAAGCGCACGGCCCAATTCGAACACACCCTGCTGGTCACCGAGACCGGCGCGGAAATCCTGACCCTTCCTTAAGCTGTCTGGAAGGTCCATCGCAGCCGCGGGCGGCTGCGCCATGCCCACCCCTCCTGCCATGATCGGAATTGCATTGTCCAAGAAGGATGAGAAGACCCACAAGAACCCTCCGCTGATCGGAATCGATATCGGCGGCACGGGCATCAAAGGCGGCATCGTCGACCTGAAGAAGGGCAAGCTGATCGGCGAACGCTTCCGCGTTCCCACGCCGCAGCCGGCTACCCCAGAGGCAGTCGCCGAAGTGGTGGCAGAGATCGTCAAAGAACTTTCCAGCCGCCCCGACGCCCCTGCCGCTGATTCGCCAGTGGGTGTCACCTTCCCGGGCATTATCCAGCACGGTGTGGTCCACTCCGCTGCGAATGTGGATAAGTCCTGGCTTGACACGGACATCGACAAGAAGTTTACGGAGCGGCTGGGTCGGCCGGTTGAGGTCATCAACGATGCCGACGCAGCAGGTCTCGCAGAGGCCCGCTATGGCGCCGGCGAGGGCGTGGACGGCACCGTCCTGGTCATCACGCTCGGCACCGGCATCGGCTCCGCCTTCATTTTCAATGGTCAATTGGTTCCCAACGCCGAGCTCGGCCACCTCGAGGTGGACGGATTCGACGCCGAAACCAAGGCATCAGCCGTGGCCCGCGAACGCGATGGCTTGAGCTGGGACGAGTACGGCGTGCTGCTCAACCGCTACCTGCAGCACGTCGAGTTCCTGTTCTCCCCCGAGCTTTTCATTATCGGCGGCGGCATCTCCAAGCGCTCGGATGAATACTTCCCGCACTTGCAATTGCGCACCAACATCGTCACAGCCAAGTTAAAGAACGACGCCGGCATCGTGGGCGCCGCCCTTGAGGTCGCCTTGCACCACAAACTCGCCAAGTAGCCGCAGGGTGACTGTGGACAACGACGCCATAGCCGGAATCGCGATCGTCACGGGTGCCAGCCGCGGAATCGGCGCGGCAGTTGCAAACGCTGCGGCACGTTCCGGATATGGCGTCGTGGTCAACTACTCCTTGGATGCCGAGGGTGCTGATGCAGTGGTCAAAGACATCCAGGCGCAAGGGGGCAAGGCACTGGCCGTGCAGGCCGACGTCAGCCAGCCCGCCGACGTCGGGCGTTTGTTCGACGCAGCCGCAGCGTGGGGTCCTGTAACAGCGGTCATCAACAACGCGGCCATTACCGGCAACCTCATTGGAACACTTGCCGACGTGCCTGCCGAGACAGTGCAGCGTGTCATGGACGTGAACGTCGCTGGCATGATCTTCATGTGCCAGGAAGCGGTTCGGAGACTCTCTACCGAGAACGGCGGCCCTGGTGGTTCGATCATCAACATCTCCTCGACGGCAACAAAAGCAGGCTCCCCCCGGACATGGGTTCACTATGCGGCGTCGAAAGGTGCGGTGGACGTTTTGACGGTGGGCCTGGCAGCGGAAGTGGCAAAGCAGGGCATTCGTGTCAACGCCGTGGCTCCGGGCAGTACCAACACCGGGCTCCACGCAGCTGCAGGAATGCCCGACCGCGTCGAGAGGCTCAATCCAACCATTCCGATGGGCCGGGGCGCTGAACCTGAGGAGGTGGCCGCGGCTGTGATGTGGCTAATGTCCGGCGAGGCCGGCTACATTACTGGAGCGGTACTCCCCGTATCAGGCGGCCGCTAGAGCTGGCTTTTCTCGGAACCTTTGGCTTCCTTGGCCCCGGCTTTGGCGTGGGTCCCCGCTTTTGCGTGCGCCTCGGCCTCATGCCGTAGCAAAGATATTGCGGATTCGAAGTCTTCGAGTGACTCGAATGCTTGATAGACGCTGGCGAACCGCAGGTACGCCACCTCATCCAGTTTCCGCAACGGACCGAGAATTGCCAGGCCTACTTCGTGGGCGTCGATTTCAGCGGCACCCGAAGAGCGGATGTTCTCCTCGACTTCCTGCGCCAGCATGGCGAGATCGTCTTCGGTGACAGGGCGGCCTTGGCACGCTTTCCGCACACCGCTGATGACCTTGATACGGCTGAACGGCTCCCCGACTCCTGAGCGCTTGATGACGGACAGGCTGGTGGTTTCCACCGTGGTGAAGCGTCGCCCGCATTCAGGGCATTGCCGGCGGCGCCGGATGGAAGTTCCGTCGTCGGCCATGCGGCTGTCAACGACGCGTGAGTCAGGATTCCGGCAGAACGGACAGTACACGCTGGGCCTCCCTGATCAGCTCCGGCCCACGTCCCAGCGGCAGTGTGCCGGAAACGCAAAGGTGCCGGAAGATTTCCTTCCGGCACCAGTTTACGTTCGATGACACTGTAATGACAAGCTTGTAATTACTACATGTAGTGGTGTTGACCCGTATATGTTGTGGTCAGGTCCCGTTTACCCTGCTGGTTTCGATGTCAGCGTTGCCCGCTGAAGCGGATCCTGACTGCATCCCCATGGCCTGGAAGGTCCTCGGCCCCGGCCAAACTCACGATGTGGCCGCTGACCTGTTCCAGAGCCGCACGGTTGTAGTTGATGACCTGCACTGCGCGCAGGAAGGTGGTGACGTTCAGCCCCGAGGAGAAGGCAGCCGTGCCGCTGGTGGGCAGCACGTGGTTGGATCCGGCACAATAATCGCCAAGGCTCACGGGACTGTAATCCCCCACGAAAATGGCGCCCGCGTTACGGATCCGCGCCGCCACCGCCGGTGCGTCCGCCGTCATGATCTCAAGGTGTTCAGCGGCGTAGGCATTGCACACGGCAATCCCCTGCTCCAGGTCATCCACCAGCACTACACCCGATTGCGGACCGGAGAGTGCCTCAAGGACGCGTGCGCTGTGCTTCGTGGCGGCTGCCTGCCGCGCCAATTCACCCACGACGGCGTCCGCCAGGTCAGCGGAGTCCGTCACCAGGACAGAGGCGGCTTTGGGATCGTGCTCCGCCTGGCTGATGAGATCGGCAGCCACGAGCGCGGGCTGGGCAGTGGAATCGGCCAAGATAGCGATCTCGGTAGTCCCCGCCTCGGAATCGATGCCAACGACTCCCTTCACCAGCCTCTTGGCAGTGGCGACGAAAATATTGCCAGGCCCGGTGACGAGATCCACAGGCTCGATAGGAGGCACTCCCTCCGAACCGGGGATGCCGTAGGCAAACGAAATGATTGCCTGCGCACCGCCAATTGCGTAGACCTCATCGATGCCCAGCAGCGCTGCCGCCGCAAGGATGGTGGGGTGCGGGAGTCCGCCGAAGTCCTTTTGAGGCGGTGACGCCAAGGCGATGGATTCCACACCTGCAGCAACCGCGGGAACCACGTTCATGATCACCGAGGAGGCCAGGGGCGCGAGGCCACCCGGGACATACAACCCAACACGCCCCACGGGAATCCAGTTCTGGCTGACAACCGCGCCATCAGCCAAAGCGACGTCAACATTGGCCGGACGCTGCTGATCGGCGAACTGCCTCGCCCGGCTGATCGACTCTTCCAGCGCGGCGCGGACAGTGGGATCAATATCAGCCAGGGCCTTGGCAAGTGCCTCCGCCGGTACACGCGGGTGGGACTGTTCAACGCCGTCGAAGTTCCTTGCAAGTTCCGTCAGCGCGGCGAAGCCACGGCTACGAACAGCTCCCATGATGTCCAGGACCTTCTGCTCCGCATCGGCCATCGTCTGATGCTTGGCCCTGGGTACCGCGGCGCGCAGCTCAGCCAGGGAGAGGTGGCGGCCGCGGAAATCGATACTGCGGAAATTCAAGGATGCAGTGGCAGGGGCGGAAGTATCCGAAGAAGTGGTCACCCGCCTATTTTACGGGCTTCCTGGAAAGAACCCCGAACAGCGCAAGTACGAACGTCACGAAGGCGATGGCGCCCGGCCACAAGACGAGGACGGCGTACGAGCGGAGGGTGAAACCGTATTCCGCACCCAGTGAAGGATCCGGAGCGGGGCCCCACAGCTGCCCTGCAACCAAGCCAACCACCCAGGCAACCGCAGCGCCGGCGGCTCCCCCTGCCAGTGCCAAGGCCAGCCGCCTGCCGCCCCCAGTCCCCTGGAGCTTTCCGTCGAGCAAGAGGCCAGTGACACACCCGGCCACCAACATCAGGGCGGCAAGGGCCAGATCGCGCGGCAGCCACGAAGCCGGGTTGGCAGGATTTGCCAGATCGGGGTTGCCCGAAACCAGGTTCCCCCCGCCCGGGGCCAGGATCCACCAGAGAATTCCTATGACTACCCCCGATGCCGCCGGCAGGACAAGCCACAGGGCGTCCCGCGAACGCCGGGGAGTTGCGGCGTCGGTCTGGACTTCCGCGGGAACGTGCACAGTGGGCTCAGTCATGGAACTCACATTAACAAAGGTTCGTGTGTGCTCATTAAAATGGAGAAGTGGGGCACAGGGAGGAATACCCTGAGAGAAAGACGCCCCCGACCCAGTTCCAGGAGATTCATCAACGTGGCAAGCGAACTATCCGGCTTCGAAAAGACGTTCAGGGAAATGTTTCGCCGCCATGCCGCCGGGGTGGCCATCATCACAGCCAACCTGAATGGCAAGCCTTTTGGCTTCACTGCCACCTCCGTTGCATCCCTGTCCGCCGAGCCGCCACGTTTCACCTTCAACATGGCCCGAAGCTCAAGTTCCTGGCCGGCCATCGCCAATGCCAACTACATTGGCGTGCACATGCTCGGACTGGAGAACCAGGCGCTGGCAGATCGCTTCGCCAAGACACGGGACCGCTTCGAAGGCGACCACTGGGAGCCAGGTCCTTACGATGTGCCCATTCTCAAGGACGTAGCAGGTTGGCTGGTGGGAAAGATCCAAATGCGGTTGTCGTTTGAGAACAATGCTGTGGTGGTCGTGGAGGTCGTCGACGGCCAGGTGGGCGACGACGGCGCTCCCCTGCTCTATCACGGTGGCGGCTATAGCCAGCCGAGGCCGTTGGACTACGAAATCTAGCCTTCTGGACTAATTATCCAGGCAGGCCGGACCCAACAGCACCTTCAGGTCGCCGAAGAGCGATGGGCTGGGGTTGACCCTCATGTGCACGGGAAGCCCCATGACCTCCACTTTGGTGTCCCCCATGAGCTTAAGCCGCACCTCGGAGTTGCCCCGATGCGTCCGCAACACATCCCGAAGGTCGGTAACCACTGCCTCGGTGGCCTTGAACGTTGGAATGGTGATCACCACCGGTCCGTTCACGCTCTCACTGAGGTCCGGCACCGAGAGTTCCATGCAGTTCAGCGTCACGGCTCCATCATCCCTGCGCTGCAGGCGCCCCTTGACCACCACGATCAAGTCTTCAGCCAGGACGGAAGCGATGGGTCCGTACACCTGACCGAAGAACATGACCTCCATGGAGCCGCCCAGGTCTTCAATCTCGGCACGGGCGTAGGCGTTGCCACTGGCCTTGGCGATCCTGCGGCTCAACGACGTGATCATGCCCGCGATGGTGACAATCGCGCCGTCGTGCGGTCCGTCCTCGGCAATGATGGAAGTAATGGACTGCTCCGCATGCTGGCTGAGGACGCCTTCCAAGCCCTGCAAGGGGTGGTCCGAAACATAGAGACCCAGCATGTCGCGCTCGAAGGACAGCTTGTCCTTCTTCTCCCATTCGGGGAGGTCCGGAATTTCCGTGGTCAGCGAAGCTTCAGGTTCCTGGTCCTCGAAACCGGCGAAGAGATCGAACTGGCCGATTGCTTCGTTGCGCTTGAGGGTGATGACGGAGTCGATGGCCTCTTCATGGATCATGGCCAAAGCACGGCGATGATGTCCCAGTGAGTCGAAGGCACCAGCCTTGATCAAGGATTCGATGGTGCGCTTGTTGCAGACAACTGCAGGGACCTTCATCAGGAAGTCCTTGAAGGATGTGTAGTTGCCTTCCGTAGTCCGTGCAGAGACCATGGCTTCCACCACGTTCACGCCGACGTTTCGGATGGCCCCCATGCCGAAGCGGATGTCCGTTCCCACGGGAGTGAAGTTCAACGAGGATTCATTGACATCCGGCGGAAGAACGGTGATGCCCATCCGGCGGCACTCGTTGAGGTAGATAGCGGACTTGTCCTTGTCATCACCAACGGACGTGAGCAGGGCAGCCATGTACTCGGGCGCATAGTGTGCCTTCAAGTAGGCAGTCCAGTAAGAAATGACCCCGTAAGCGGCCGAGTGCGCTTTATTGAAGGCGTAGTCGGAGAACGGAAGCAGAATGTCCCAGAGCGTTTTGACGGCGGCCATGGAGTAGCCGTTGTCCTGCATGCCTTGGGAGAAGCCGGCGAACTGCTTGTCCAGCTCCGATTTCTTCTTCTTGCCCATGGCACGGCGCAGGATGTCGGCTTGGCCCAGCGAGTAGCCGGCAAGCTTCTGCGCCACCGCCATAACCTGTTCCTGGTACACGATCAGGCCGAAGGTCCCGCCCAGGATCTCCTTGAGCGGCTCTTCCAACTCCGGGTGGATGGGAATCACTTCCTGGATCCCGTTTTTGCGCAGCGCGTAGTCGGTGTGGGCGTTGGCACCCATGGGTCCAGGCCGGTACAACGCGAGAACTGCGGAGATATCTTCGAAGTTGTCAGGCTTCATGAGCTTGAGGAGGGACCGCATGGGTCCACCATCGAGCTGGAACACACCCAAGGTGTCACCACGCGCCAGAAGCTCGTAGGATGCAGCATCGTCGAGTTCCAGGTTTTCCAGGTCCAGGTCAACGCCGCGGTTCATCTTGATGTTTTCCAGGGCATCCGAAATGATCGTCAGGTTTCGGAGGCCGAGGAAGTCCATCTTGATCAGGCCGAGGCCTTCGGACGTCGGATAATCGAACTGGGTGATGACCTGGCCGTCCTGGAAACGGCGCATGACAGGAATGACGTCGATGATGGGATCCGAGGACATGATGACGCCCGCCGCGTGAACACCCCACTGGCGCTTCAGTCCCTCAATACCCAGCGCGGTCTCGAAGACTTTGGCGGCCTCGGGATCGGTGGCGATCAGCTGGCGGAAATCTCCCGCTTCGCTGTAGCGCTTGGATTCCGGGTTCTGGATGTCCGCCAAGGGAATGTCCTTGGCCATGACCGCCGGCGGGAGTGCCTTGGTCAGCTGCTCGCCCATACTGAACGGGTAGCCAAGCACACGGGAGGAGTCCTTGAGCGCCTGCTTGGTCTTGATGGTTCCATAGGTGACGATCATCGCCACGCGCTCGTCGCCGTACTTCTTGGTGACGTAGTCGATCACCTCGGAGCGACGGCGATCATCGAAGTCGACGTCAAAGTCGGGCATGGAAACGCGGTCCGGGTTGAGGAAGCGCTCGAAGATCAGGCCGTGCTGGAGCGGATCAAGGTCAGTAATACGCATGGCGTAGGCCACCATGGAACCTGCACCGGAACCACGCCCCGGACCAACACGGATCCCGTTGTTCTTGGCCCAGTTGATGAAGTCGGCGACCACCAGGAAGTACCCGGGGAAGCCCATGGAGGTAATGACCCCGAGTTCGTAGTCAGCCTGCTTGCGGACATTGTCCGGAATGCCTTGGGGATAGCGGTACTTAAGGCCGGTGTCTACTTCCTTGACCAGCCAGGAGGTCTCGTCTTCCCCGGGAGGACAAGGGAAGCGCGGCATGTAGTTGGCGCCGGTGTTGAACGAAACTTCGCAGCGCTCGGCGATGAGCAGCGTGTTATCGCAGGCCTCCGGGTGATCGCGGAACAGCTCACGCATTTCCTGCGGAGATTTCAGGTAGTAGCCACTGCCCGAGAAGGCGAAGCGGGAGCCGCCGTTGTCGTACGTCGGCTCCAGGAGCGTGGAGCCGGACTGGATGGCCAACAAAGCTTCGTGGGCCTTGGCATCGTGTTCATGCGTGTAGTGGAGGTCATTGGTGGCCACCAGCGGGAGGTTGAGCTCCTTGGCAAGGCGCAGGAGATCCCCGGTAACGCGCCGTTCAATGTCCAGCCCGTGGTCCATCAGTTCGCAGAAGTAGTTTTCCGCCCCAAAAATGTCGCGGAACTCTGCGGCGGCTTCGACAGCCTCGCGGTAAAGGCCGAGCCGCAGCTTGGTCTGGACTTCCCCGGAAGGGCAACCGGTAGTCGCAATGAGCCCTTCGGAGTACGTATTGAGCAATTCCCGGTCCAGCCGCGGCCACTTACCAAAGACAGAATCCAGCGATGCGATGGACGAGGCCCTGAACAGGTTCCTCATGCCGACGTTGTTGTAACTCAGGAGCGTCATGTGGGTATACGAGCCACCACCAGAGACATCGTCCTTACGCTGGCTTTCGTCGCCCCAGCGAACGCGCTCCTTATCCCCGCGGGCAGTACCCGGGGTCACATAGGCCTCGACGCCGATGATCGGCTTGATGCCCTTGTCCGTGGCCTTGCGCCAGAAGTCGAACGCACCAAAGAGGTAGCCATGGTCAGTGGTAGCCAGGGCCGGCATGCCCAGGCGTTCGGTTTCATCGAACAGCTCACCCAGGCGGGCCGCTCCATCCAGCATGGAGTATTCGGTGTGGGTGTGCAGGTGGACGAACGAATCATTGCTGGAAGTCACCACGACAGTCTACCGTCCCGCCTCCGACAAAATAGGGAACCTTGGACCGGGCCGGCCCGGAAGGATTGCCTAGGCTGAGCCCGTGGCCAGCAGGTCCAAGGCGTATTGAAGGTCCGCTGGGTAGTCGCTGGTGACTTCCACCCACTCGCCGGTCCGCGGGTGCGTGAAGCCCAGTTGCCGTGCATGAAGCCACTGTCGGGTGAGTCCCAAGTTTGCTGCAAGACGGGGATCAGCACCGTAGGTGAGATCGCCGGCGCAAGGGTGCCGCAAAGCAGAGAAGTGGACCCTGATCTGGTGCGTCCGGCCCGTTTCCAGGTGCACCTCCACCAACGTAGCTTTACCAAAGGCTTCCAGAACCTCGTAGTGGGTCACCGAGGGCCGGCCGTCTTCTATAACTGCAAAGCGCCAGTCGTGGCCAGGGTGGCGGCCGATCGGGGCATCAATAGTGCCCTCAAGTGGATCCGGAAGTCCTTGGACAACCGCGTGGTAGACCTTGTCCACCGTCCGCTCCTTGAAAGCCCTTTTGAGGACCGTGTAAGCATGCTCCGTCTTAGCCACAACCATCACGCCGGAAGTGCCGACGTCGAGCCTGTGGACAATGCCCGCACGCTCGGGTGCTCCCGACGTCGAAATCCGGTACCCGGCTCCAGCCAGGCCGCCGACCACCGTGGGTCCCACCCAGCCCGGCGACGGATGCGCCGCTACTCCCACTGGCTTGTCGATGACAACGAATTCCTCGTCATCCAACAGGATCTTCAAGCCTTCCACAACTTCCTCCACGACTTCCAGGGGATCCGGCCGCTCGGGAACCGTGACGTCCAACACCGCGCCCGCAACAAGCTTTGCCGATTTGCCGAGAGCCGCACCGCCACTGGTGACGTTGCCTTCGGCAATCAGCAGTGCCGCAGCAGAACGGGAAATGTCCAGCAAACGTGCAAGTCCAGCGTCAGCCCGCGCTCCTGCAAGGTCCTCAGGCACCACAAGCGACTCACTCACCGACGCTCTCCTCATTGGAGCCCCCAGCGGGCTCGGCTGGCTTGGCTGTTTTTGGTGCTGCCACTTGCCGGGTGCCGTCCATGCCCACCCCGCGCAGGGTCAGCAGGCAAATGATCACAACGCCGGACACCACGGCTGAGTCGGCGATGTTGAAGATGGCAAAGTTCGGTACCTGGATGAAATCCACCACATGACCCATGGCAAAGGACGGTTCACGGAACAATCGATCCGTCAGATTGCCCAATGCGCCACCGAGCAGCAGCCCAAGCGACAATGCCCACCAGGCGGAGCCGAGCCGCCGCAACTGCAAAAGAATGGCAACGGAAACCCCGGCCATGACGATCGTGAAGACCCATGTGACATTCTCACCAATGGAAAAAGCAGCCCCGGAATTGCGGATGTAGTACCAGTGCAGCAACGGTGGCAGCACTGGAATCCGCTCACCTTCCGTCATGGTGCTGGTCACCCAAAGCTTGGTGAGCTGGTCAAAGGCGTAGGCAAAAACTGCAAAACCCGCAAAGAGCCAGATCATTGCAGGACGCCATTTGCGTCGGACGGGAAGTGCCGGCCGCGATGCGTCGTCGGTGAGGTCGTCGGTCATAGTGCTTTCGTTCGTGGAGCGTTGTGGGCTGCTACCAGGGTGTTAACAGCAAAAGCCGGTGGCAGAGGAGACCTCAGCCACCGGCTTTTAGAATACTTGCTAAACGTCTGCGGTTGCTTCGCCGACCTCAGGGGCAGCGACGGAACCACGGGCGTCGAGGTCGCGCAGCTGGCCCTCGATGTAGGCCTTCAGGCGCGAGCGGTAGTCGCGTTCGAAGCCACGGAGCTGCTCAACCTTGCGTTCCAGGACCGAACGCTGCTGCTCAAGGGCGCCAAGGATCTTGCGGGACTTCTCCTGGGCGTCGTTGACGAGACTGGAAGCCTCGATCTGCGCCTCAGCGATAATCTTTTCCTTCTGCTGTGCACCGTCGGCAACGTGCTTGTCGTGCATCTGCTGCGCCATGGCCAGCAGTCCTGCAGCGGACTCAGCAGTAGGCGTCACACCGTTGCTGGGAGCAGGTGCCTTGGCAGCGGCGGCAGCCGCAGCGGCCTGCTCGGCTTCCTTCTTCTTGGCAGCTTCAGCAGCCTTCGCCTCGGCTTCCGCCTTGGCCTCGGCTTCCTTGTCCACCTTAACCGGGGCCGGAACCTTCTCGACGACCGGAGCCGCAGCAGTTGCCGCGGGCACAGCCGAGCCAGCTTSGCCGAGCTTCTTGCGAAGTTCGTCGTTCTCCTGGTTCAGGCGGCGCAGTTCAACCACGATCTCGTCGAGGAAGTCATCTACCTCGTCCTGGTCGTAGCCTTCGCGGAACTTGGTCGGCTGAAAGCGCTTGTTGACAACGTCTTCTGGCGTCAAAGCCATCTGGTCACCTCGTTGGTCTAGTTAGTCAGTAGGCCTTCCGGCCGTTCAAAACTACGGTACCTAAATATCATCTGGTTCCTCCAATTCAACACCATCGTGTTGAATTGGAGAATTTGCGGCCTTCGAACCCTCGCGAGCCCTCGGTTCCGCGGTACAGCATCAGTGCGCAGCTACGCCAGGCCGCTGCTCACCGCCATGGCGATGCTCACGGCGATAATCAGGATCAGGAAGCCCAGGTCCAAGGAGATTCCACCCATTTGCAGTGGCGGTATCAACCTGCGAAGCCTTCTCAGTGGTGGGTCTGTCACGGAGTAGACAACATGGGCTGTTACCAATGCCACACCGCGGGGCCGCCATTGACGGGCGAACATCTGAACCCATTCGAAGATCAGCCTGATGATAAGGGCAATGAAAAACAGCAACAACACAATATAGATAAGGCCGAAAACAATGCCCACGAGTTAGCTCAGATCTCCCACTTGTTCCGGAATGCCGATCAGTCCCTGCTCTTGAAACGCCGACCGGTCCTTACTATTGCAACACAGATGCCAGGCAGGTTGACCCGCCTGGCATCCTCGTAGCGATCGTTCTTAGCTCTGGTTGAAGAAGCTGGCCTGGGTTTCGCTGGCCTTCTTGTCGTCCCCAATGACTTCCACATACGACGGCGACAACAGGAAGACCTTGTTGGTAACCCTTTCGATGCTGCCGTGGAGGCCAAAGACCAAACCGGCCGAGAAGTCCACCAGGCGCTTGGCGTCTGCCTCGCCCATGTCGGTGACATTCATGATCACGGGAATGCCATCCCGGAAGCTCTCGCCAATAATTTTGGCGTCATTATAAGAACGCGGATGAACTGTGGTGATCTGCCTCAAACCCGAGGCATCTTCGCGGCTGGACGCCGCACGCTTAATGGGTGTCACGGGTGCGCGGTATTCCTCTTCGGCGTCAACAGTGGGCATTTCACGGACAACTTCCCGGACGGGTGCAGGCGCTCGGCGCTCTTCCCGGTCCTGTGCCTGGGGGCGTTCTTCGTCGTGGTGCGCGACGGCCTGCTCAGATTCGTAGTGTTCATCGCCGTCGGCGAGCCCAAGATAGATCATTGTCTTGCGCAGAGCGCCAGCCATGGTGCACTCCTATCGTTTCTGCAGTAGGCGGGCCGCCATGACTTGACATATTGGAACCCCGGCCCGTCATTCCAATACTTTGACGCTACCCCACGGCCGGACGCGAACCGAGAATATCGGAGCCAATTCTCAGGTGTGTCGCCCCGAACTTGATAGCGGCTTCAAGGTCCTGGCTCATGCCTGCTGATATTCCTGAAGCAGCCGGATGATTGGCCCGCAGTTCCGCGGAAACAACCGCAAGTCGTTCAAACGCCCCTTCCGGATCGGCGCCCAGCGGGGCCACAGCCATTACTCCAGCAAGCCTCAGTCCGGGCGCGGAAGCGATCTTTGCCGCGAGGGATTCCACCTCCGAGGGATGGGCACCACCACGGTGCGCCCCGGCGTCGTCATCCAAACTGACTTGGATGTAGCACTCAAGGTCTTTCCGCCCGGTGACGTCCTGTTCACGGGCGACTGCTTTTTCCAGGGCGTCGATCACCTGTAGACGATCTACTGACTGCACCGAGTAGGCGTATTTGGCCACGGATTTCGCTTTTTTGCTCTGTAACTGGCCAATGAAGTGCCATCGGACGTCCAGGTCTGCGAGCTCGGCACTTTTCCCCGCGGCCTCCTGGTCCCGGTTCTCGCCGACATCCCGGACTCCGAGCGTGGACAGTCGCCGCACATCAGCTGCCGGATGGAACTTGGTCACGACGATCAGCCCGGGCCGATCCGTACGTCCCGCCGCAGCCGTCGCCGCTGCAATCCGTGTCTTAACGACCTCGAGCCGGCGGGCGAGTTCAGTGGTGCGTGCATCCGAAGCCGCAACGCCGGACGGGGCATCGCCGGACAGGGCATCGTCATGTCCAAGGTTAGTCATGAGTCCACACCAAACCTGCGAATCGACCCGTACGGGAATCCCGCCGGTAGGAAAAAAGGGAGTCATTTTCCAGGGTGCACTCCCCTGAATACTCAACCGTGACGTCGCCCTCAGCCAACTGGGCGCGAACACCGGCAGGAAGGTCCAAAGCAGGCGTTCCCCACGATGTACTCGACCAGGCGGCGGGTGCCACCGTGGCAACATCTTCGCGAAGCTGCTCGGGAACCTCATAGCAGGATCCACAAATAGAGGGCCCCAGCCAGGCGCGGATGTTCAGGGCACCGAGCCTGCGAAGCTCGTTGACGGTTGCCGGGACAACGGAAGAGGCCACGCCTGGACGTCCTGCGTGCGCGACAGCGATGATGGGACCACGATCGCCTGCATCTCCAACAAGGACCACAGGAACACAATCAGCCACCATGACGGACAATGGCTGGGCAGCCTGGCTACCTGAAGGCATGGAAACCATTGCATCCGCAGTGGGACCGGGACCGTAGCTCGAAATAAGGGCGACCTCATTGCCATGAACCTGGTCCATGTACTGAAAGCTACGGTTTCCCAGGTTCGCAGCATCGTCCAACCGGGCACGACGCTCGGTCACATCCCCGGGGTTGTCCCCCACATGGAGGGCCAGGTTCCCGGCGCCTGTGTCCGTGAAGGCCACAGAAACGCCGGGCTGTACTTCATTGCGCCACCAAAACACGGGATATTGACTCTCGAAGCCCGCTTACTTCAGGAAATCAGGAACGTCGAGGTCATCCGAGCGGCTGCCCGACAGGTCCGGCTCAACAACGGCAGGAAGGTCGACGTCGAAGCCGGAGTCCGCCGGGAGCGCCGACGGACGCTGCTGGCCCCAATTGCTCAAGCCTGCCGCGCCGATGCCTGCAGTTGCATGCTGCGGTGCGTTTGCGTTGGAAGGAGCCGTGTTTGGCGCAGCAGGACGCTCGGCAGGCACGGGGTTCTGCGCCGGACGCGACTGGTCCATGGACGGAGAGGTTGCCTTGACGTCGTCGAATCCAGCGGCAATGACGGTGACGCGGGCTTCGTCGCCAAGGGCGTCGTCGATGACCGCGCCGAAGATGATGTTTGCCTCCGGGTGCGCGACTTCCTGCACCAGGCGGGCTGCCTCGTTGATTTCGAACAAGCCGAGGTCTGAACCACCCTGGATGGACAGCAGCACGCCATGCGCGCCGTCGATGGAGGCTTCCAGGAGTGGCGAGGCGATGGCCAACTCGGCAGCCTTCACTGCGCGGTCTTCGCCACGGGCGGATCCGATACCCATGAGCGCAGAGCCCGCACCCTGCATGACGGATTTGACGTCGGCGAAGTCGAGGTTGATGAGGCCCGGGGTGGTGATGAGGTCCGTAATGCCCTGGACACCGGAAAGCAGTACCTGGTCAGCTGAGCGGAAAGCGTCCAGGACGGAGACGTTGCGATCGCTGATGGACAGGAGTCGGTCGTTGGGGATGACGATCAGGGTGTCGACTTCATCACGCAGGGCGTCGATGCCGGCCTCGGCAGAGCCCGCACGACGGCGGCCTTCGAAAGTGAAGGGGCGGGTCACCACGCCAATGGTCAGCGCACCCAGGGAGCGGGCGATGCGTGCGACTACAGGGGCTCCGCCAGTACCGGTGCCACCACCTTCGCCAGCCGTTACGAAGACCATGTCAGCGCCGCGGAGAACTTCTTCGATCTCGTCAGCGTGGTCTTCGGCGGCCTGCTTGCCGACCTCGGGGTTGGCTCCGGCGCCAAGGCCGCGCGTAAGCTCGCGACCGACGTCGAGCTTGACATCGGCATCACTCATGAGGAGCGCTTGCGCGTCAGTGTTGATGGCAATGAACTCGACGCCCCTGAGGCCGACCTCGATCATGCGGTTGACTGCGTTCACGCCACCGCCGCCGATGCCGACGACCTTGATGACGGCCAAGTAATTCTGCGGTGCTGCCACGTTTCGTGCCCCTTGCTTGTGTCCTATAGCGAAACTGATCGAGTCCAACTTGAATCCTTGGACCTTAACCCTCTAGTTGAAGGTTATAGTTATGTCAAGTAACTCTACTGCGACGGTATTTCCTCCGCTTCGCACATGCAATGACCGCTTGCGCGTGTCGCTTGATTGTCGCGAAATAAGGTCACCGAGGCCCGCAGGTTACGTGCTCAATGCTCTTTATTTGGTGAATGGATGCCGGGGCACGCTGACGTCGTAGACGTTCACGGGAACTTTGGGATCCGGCGGCATCTTAAGTAGTGCCTCAAGCGCCTTCGCCTTCAGTTCCTTGTCCTCGGCATTGCCCCACACTACCGTCTTTCCGTCCACCAGTTTCAGCTCCACGGCATCAGGCGACGCAGCGGATGCGGTGGACATCCTCGCAAGCACATCGGCCGGCAAAGTGTTCAGGACAGCCGCAATGGCTTTAAACAACCCAGTGTTGGTGGCACCCGCACCAGCGTCGATCAGGGGCAGCGCAACCGCAGACTGATCCTGTGTGGCTCCCAACTGGACTCCGTCTACATCCACCATCACAAACGAGTCGCCTTGCTTCAACAGGGCCACTGGTACGCGCTCATTGACGTGCACGAGCAATTCCGACGGCGGCCTTGCCTCCACAGTTGCCGAACGCACCTGGACCAAGGGTTTCAGGAGCTCCTTGACTTCCTGCTCGCTCACCTGCGGCAGCGGCTTGCCCTCGACACCTGACAAAGCCTTCTGCACAGTCTCAGGCGTCACTAGCTTGGTGCCGTCCACAGTGATGGTCCGGACCGCGAGCACGGGCGAATAGATGGCACCCACTATGAGCACCGTTACGAAGGCCGTAATGATGCAGAGCGTCCACAGCAGGAGCCTGCGTTTGCGTTTGCCCTTTGGCTCGGGAAAAGCAATGACGTTGTCCGCGCTGCTCTGCTTGACCGTACTCGTCACTGGAGATGGCCCGACTGAACGTTGGGCGCTGATGACACTGTCCGGGGAACCACCGGCCGAACGGCTCTTGTTCTCCCGGCTGGAATCTGCCCCGGGCTTGAAGGTTGGCTTACGGGTGCTAGCCACCCAGCGCCTCCACAATCACCGGGCCGTAAGCAGTGACATCTCCGGCTCCCACTGTCAGCACTATGTCCCCCTCGCCAGCGGACGCCACAACAGCATCCACAGCTTCGTCACCAGAGACCAGCCGTCCTTGGGAGAGCCGGTCAGCAATCAACGAACTAGTGACGCCGGGGATGGGGTCTTCACGGGCAGGGTAGATGTCCAGGACCAGCGCCGTGTCCGCAGCGTCCAGTGCCGCTGCAAACTCCGCAGCGAATTCCCGGGTCCGTGAAAACAAATGCGGTTGGAAGAGAACGTGGACTTTGTTGCCGCCGGCCACAGAGCGCGCGGCGGAAAGGGCCGCACGCACTTCAGTTGGATGGTGGGCGTAGTCGTCGTATACACGCACGCCCCTCCCCTGCCCTTTGAGTTCAAAGCGCCGGGACGCACCGGTGAAGTGTCCAAGTGCCGTAGCCGCCGTCCCGGGCGCTACGCCAAGCTCCAAGGCCACGGCGAACGCGGCAGCCGCATTGAGCGCGTTATGCCTTCCCGGGACCTGCAGGTCCAAGTCGTACCCGACTCCATCGACTGCTACCGAGACATCACCCGGGCCACCATCGTGAAGGCGGATATCGGCGTCGTGACTTGTCCCGTACGTAAGCACGCGAGTGGTTCCCTTGGCGGCTGTCCGCTGCGCCAAGGCGCGGGCGCCCTCGTCGTCCGCACATGCCAGAAGGACTCCGTGGGGCGGCAGGAGCGCCGCGAAGTTATCAAAGGAGGCATAGACAGCTTCAGCGGTTCCGTAGTGGTCCAGATGGTCCGCTTCCACGTTGGTGACGACGGCGATCAGAGGACGGTAGTTGAGGAACGAACCATCGGACTCGTCCGCTTCAGCCACGAAAATATCCGAGGAACCATGAGCCGCGTTGACTCCCAGTGCCGGGACGTTCGCGCCAATGGCGAACGACGGATCCAACCCTGCTTCCTTGAGCAGGACCGCGACCATGGAGGTGGTAGTGGATTTGCCGTGCGTACCGGCGATGGTGACCACCCTGTGGCCGTCCATGGTGGCAGCCAATGCCTCGGAACGATGCAGGACGGGCAAACCGGCCTGGCGTGCCGCAGACAACTCAGGATTGTCAGCACGGATTGCGGAGCCGGCAACAACAGTTTGGGCGTCACCCAAATTGGCGGAGTCGTATCCCACGGCAATACGGGCACCTGCTGCGGTCAGGTCATGCATGACTGGAAGGTCCTTGGCGTCCGTACCACTCACGGGAACGCCCCGGGCCACCATGATCCGGGCGATGGCTGACATTCCCACGCCGCCGATGCCGATGAAATGTACTCGTCCAAGGGACTCGAGTGGTGCAATCGCGTGCGTCATGCGGATACCGCTTCCAAGACAAGATCAGCCATGCGCTGATCGGCGTTTCTGATGCCAAGGGCCTCGGACCTGCGGGCCATGTCGTCCAGCCTGCCGCGGTCCGATACGAGTGGAATGAGTTCTTCTTTGAGCCATTCCGGGGTGAATTCTTTGTCCTGGACCATCAGCGCTCCGCCGGCCTCCACCAAGGCAGCTGCATTAAGGGCTTGCTCACCGTTGCCGATCGGCAAGGGCACGAACACCGCTGGAACCCCTACTGCTGCCACTTCGCTGACGGTTGCGGCCCCGGCACGGGCGAGCAGGATGTCTGCAGCAGCGTAGACATTCTCCATTCCATCCACGTACTCCACCTGCCGGTAGCCATCAGCGGCGAGGAGTCCGCCGTCGTTATCCAGAACAGCCTTTCCGGTACCGGTGATGTGCAGTGTCTGGATCCCGGCAGCTGCCAGCGCGGGCAAGGCAGCAGCCACAGCACGGTTGATGCTCAGTGCTCCGGAGGACCCGCCAGTCACGATCAAGGCAGGACGGTCCGGATTGAGGCCCAGCGAAGCCTTGGCAGCAGGCGCGGCCTTGGTGCGGTCCAGTCCTGAGATGGCGGGGCGCATGGGCATTCCCACGTGGCGGGCGCCGCGAAGGCGCGTACCGGCAAACGCCACGGCAACATGGCGGCTGAACCGTGCACCCACGCGGTTCGCCAGCCCCGCCTTCATGTTGGCCTCGTGGATCACGATAGGCGTACCGCGCCTGCGGGCGGCCAAATACATGGGCGTGCACACGTAGCCGCCCACACCCACCAGCACATCGGCCTGTGCGTCATTCAGGATTCGTTCCGCCTGCTTGACTGCTCCCCTCAAGCGCCCCGGAAGCTTCACGAGATCAAGGGACGGTTTTCTTGGCAAAGGGACACGGTCAATAGTGGCGAGCTCGTACCCGGCCGCCGGGACAAGCCTGGTTTCCAGGCCCGACGGCGTGCCGACAGCCAGGATGGCAGCTTCCGGACGCTTTTCCTTGATTGCGTCCGCGATGGCCAGCAACGGACTGACATGGCCGGCCGTACCACCGCCTGCAAGCACGACGGACAACGGCTTGGACGCGTGGGGGGAATCTGAAGTCATGAAGTGCTATTTACGCTTTCGTGCGGTCTTGGACAAACGACGCGGCAAGAGCCTGGGACGCTGTTGTGGTGGCAACTGTCCGCGGGCCAAGGACAACACTACGCCCACGCCGCACAGCGACATCACCAAGGCCGAGCCACCTGCAGAAATGAAAGGCAGCGGGACACCGATCACTGGAAGCAGCTGGGTCACCACGGCCATGTTCATGCTTGCCTGTCCCAGGAGCCACACCATGATGCCACCGGCGAGCGTGCGCTGGAACGGATCCGTCTGCCGGACAACGACACGGAAAATGGCGATGCCAAGGATGGCGAACAACACCAGGACCACAAGGGTGCCCACCAGTCCCAGTTCCTCGCCGATGATGGCAAAGATGAAGTCATTGTGGGCCTCGGGAAGCCAGTTGTATTTTTGCCTGCTCTGCCCCAACCCAAGTCCGGTCCAACTGCCCTGCGCCAATCCATACATGCCGTTGGTGGACTGGTAGGTGAAGTCGGAATCTGCGGTGCAGGAATCCCCTGCCATACCCAACCAGGCTGTCACCCGGCAGATCCGGTTGGGACTGATGATTGTCATGGCCGTAGCGCCAATGGCTCCCGCGACGCCCGCAATGGCCAGCATCTTGGTGGGAACCCCGGCAAAGTACAACCCCGCAGCCACAATGGCCATGACAACGATCGCCGTGCCCAGGTCATTGCCCACGAGGATCAGCCCAAGGACCAGGGCAGCACCGGGGACCACCGGGATGATCACGTGCATCCAGCGATGCAGGTACTTCTCCTTGCGTGCCAGGACCGCCGCTATCCAAACACAAAGAACCAGCTTCGAAATTTCCGAGGGCTGGATGCTGATCCCGCCGATGTCGATCCAGTTCTGGTTGCCCAGTGTGCTGCGGCCGAAAACCTGGACAAGTATCAGCAGGACCACAACGGCACCGAGTCCCCACCAGGACAGCCTCTTCATCCAGCTGACGTTGGTCCGGGAGATCAGGTACATCGCCACAAGTCCAACGACGCCAAACATCGCCTGCTTCAACGCGTCTGCGTACGGGGACTTGCCTTCGGAAATCGCTTCCACACTGGAAGCAGAGAGCACCATCATGACACCGATGGCCGTGAGGGCCAGGGCGCATCCAAGAATGAGGTAGTACGTGGAGCTGTTGGGCGCTTTGCTCTTGCCCTCCAGGCCTTCCCAGAAGGAGCGAACATGGCCCCGGAGCCGGACGGGCTTCTTGCGGGCAGCCGACGGAGCCTCGGCTCCGACGTTCCCGGAAACCTTGCCGCGGCTGCGGGTGGGCGTGCTGACCATTGTTACTCCTCGGTGGTCTTTGCCTGCCCTTCCACGAGCTCGCGTACTGCCTGGACGAAAGCGTCGCCACGGTGAGCGTAGGAAGAGAACTGATCCATGGATGCAGCCGCTGGAGCCATGAGTACGGTGTCACCTGGTTCCGCCACGCTGGCCGCTGCCCTCACAGCCTGGGCCATGATGGTCTCACCAAAAATCGGCGAGGAGGCGTTACCGTCTGCGGTCTGCACACTTTCAGTGTCGCCCTTGGGCTGGGCTATCACGGGGACATCCGGTGCGTGTCGCTGGAGGGACGCTTCCAAGGCCTCCGTGTCAGTGCCGATGAGCACCACGGACTTCAAGCGGGGGGCGTGCTCCTTGACGAGGTCATCGTAATTGACGCCCTTGGAGAGGCCCCCTGCGATCCAGACCACGTTGTGGAAAGCTGAAAGTGCGGCCGAAGCGGCGTGGGGGTTGGTGGCCTTTGAATCATTGATCCACAGGACGTCGTCGTGTTTGGCCACGAGCTGGATACGATGCTCGCCAGGCAAATAGTTGACCAAGCCCTGCTTCACGGCGGCAGGCTCAACCCCATAAGCACGCACGAGGGCCGCGGCGGCCAAGGCGTTGGCCACCATGTGGCGTGGTGCCACTGGCCCAAGATCGGAGATGGACGCGAGTTCGGCGGCTGAGTTTTTCCGCTCTTCGATGAACGCGCGGTCAACCAACAATCCATTCACCACACCCAGCATGCTGATGCCGGGGGTGTTCGTGGTGAATCCGACCGCACGGCAACCTTCCACGACGTCAGCGTTCTCCACCATCCGTTCGGTTTCAATTTGGTCGGCGTTGTAGATGGCCGCCTTCTGCGTGTTCTCGTAGACCTTGGCTTTATCGGCAAGGTAAGAGGCGTAGGAGCCATGCCAGTCCACGTGGTCTTCGGCCACGTTCAGGCATACGCTGGCCACCGGGGACAACGAATGGCTCCAATGCAACTGGAAGCTTGAGAGTTCCACCGCAAAAGCGTCGTACTCCACCGGGTCCCTGAGAGCGTCAAGGATGGGCGTGCCCACGTTCCCCACGGCAATGGCTTTGAGTCCGGCGGCCTGCAGCATGGACTCGGTCATCCCTACCGTGGTGGTCTTACCGTTGGTGCCGGTGATGGTGAGCCAATCAGCGGTCTTCCGGCCCGCCCGTTCGCGGACGCGCCAGGCTAATTCGACGTCGCCCCACACCGGAATGTGCTTGCGTGCGGCGGCGGCCAGCAGGGCTTGGTCCGGGCGCCACCCCGGCGAGGTCACAATGAGCTCCGGCTTGTTGCCGTCAATGAGGGGAAGGACCTTCACGGCCTCTTCGCCCAGCAGTACATCCACCGCCCCCACGATTTTCAGGGTGTCGGCCTGCGCCTTTGCTTTCGCCGTGGTGGAGGCATCCACCACCACAACTCTTGCACCAAGTTCGATGAGGGTATCTGCGGCGGCAAAACCGGACACGCCGATTCCCGTCACCACTACACGCAAGCCACTCCAGTCGGCATCCCAACTGGTGAGATCCTTAAGGCGGTCGTTGGCCGACGGCGCGCTCTCCTGGCTTGCATTCACAGCAGCACCACCCATTCAGCGTAGAAGATTCCAAGGCCGGCGGCCACGAAGAGCCCGGCAAGGATCCAGAAGCGGACAACAACCGTGACCTCTGCCCACCCCTTCAGTTCGAAGTGATGTTGCAATGGGGCCATCTTGAAGACGCGTTTGCCACCTGACAGCTTGAAGAAACCCACCTGGATGATGACGGAAAGGGTGATCAGGACGAACAAGCCACCGATGAAGGCCAGTAAAAGTTCTGTGCGGGACAGGATCGCGAAAGCGGCAACGGCGCCTCCGATTGCCAGGGAACCGGTGTCACCCATGAAGATCTTGGCCGGTGATGTATTCCACCAGAGGAAGCCCACCAAAGCAGCGCTCAGGATTGCCGCGAGGAGCGCCAGGTCCATGGGGTCGCGCACTTGATAACAACCGCTGCCGGCCTCACGCGGCGAACCGCAGGCCTGGTTGTTCTGCCAGATCCCCATGATCGTGTAGGCGCCGAACACCATGATGGATGCTCCCGACGCGAGCCCATCCAGGCCGTCTGTCAGGTTCACGCCGTTGGTTGCTGCGGTGATGATGAGGTTGGACCAAACGACAAAGAGAATTGCGCCCAGGATGGTCCCACCAAAGGCGAGATCCAGCCAGGGGATGTCGCGGACGAGGGAAATTTGCGTGGAAGCCGGACGAAGTCCGTCCTCGTTCGGAAACTGCAGCACCAGAACGGCAAAAATGATGCCGACGGCGGCTTGCAGGATCAGCTTGGCGCGGGCGTTCAGGCCCAAACTGCGCTTGTTGGAAATCTTGATGTAGTCATCCAGGAAGCCAACGAAGCCCATTCCCACCATGAGGAACAGCAGCAGCAGCCCGGACGCGGAGGGTCCCGCGGACCGTGGATTCATCATCCACATGATCAAGTGGGTCACGAAGTAGCTGATCAGAACCGCGGCAACAACCACGGTCCCGCCCATGGTAGGCGTGCCTCGCTTGGTGTGGTGCGAGGTGGGACCGTCATCGCGGATGAACTGCCCATAGCTCTTGGCCACCAGGAATCTGATGAACAGGGGCGTCCCTATCAGGGCCGCTAGGAGGGCGACGCCGGCGCCGATCAAAAGTGCAATCACAGCAGCTCGTTCCCTTCGCTTGCGGCATCTTCAGCCGCGCTTTCCCCGGTGGACTCGGCCCGTGGGGGTAATGCTATCCGATCGCCCAAATGCCTCAGCCCCACGCCGTTGGAGGACTTGAACAAGACCAGGTCTCCGGGTTGCAGCTCCCTTTGCAGGAGTTCGTAGGCTTCTTCGGCAGTCTCCGTGAACGAACATTCGTCCCCCCACGAACCTTCCTGGATGGCCGATATGTAAAGGGCCCGCGCTTCGCGTCCCACCACCACGAGCCTGGAGATGTTCAAGCGCACCACCTGTGTTCCCACTGCAGTGTGCTCCCGGATGGAATCCTCGCCGAGCTCAAGCATGGCTCCAAGGACGGCCCATGTGCGCCTGCCTTGGCCAAGATCAGCGAGGGTGCGCAGCGCAGCCCGCATCGACTCAGGATTGGCGTTGTACGCGTCGTTGATGATGGTGACACCGTCAGGGCGCTCGGTTCGCTCCATGCGCCAGCGGCTGGCAGCGGACTGGGAACTAAGCGAGGAGGCAATGTCTGCCGCAGGGATGCCCGCGGCAAATGCCGCAGCAGCAGCCGCCAGCAGGTTCGTCACGTGATGGCCGCCGATCAGGCGGCTTCGGACGTGAACGGAAGGGCCGCCGTCGGGCAGTACAAGTTCAAACTCGGGGTGGCCTTCGGCGTTGACCACAACGTTGCGCGCTTCCACGTCTTCGTTCGTCGCTGGAGAGGCACTGAAGCCGAGGACTTTGGCCGTGGTGCGGGTCTTCATGGCGGCAACGCGGCCGTCGTCCAGATTCAGGACGGCGGTGCCGTGCTCACTTAGCCCTTCGACGAGTTCGCCCTTGGCCGTGGCGATGTTTTCGACACCACCGAATTCCCCGGCGTGGGCGGTGCCGACCACCAGCACCACACCAATATCGGGCTGCACCATCCCAACGAGGTACTTGATGTGTCCGATGCCGGTGGCACCCATCTCGATGACGAGGAAGCGGGTGTCCGTATCGGCAGCAAAAACCGTCAGGGGGACGCCAACCTCACCGTTGTATGAGCCCCGGGGAGCCACCGTGGGCCCCGCTTGGGACAACACGCCGGCGAGTAAGTCCTTGGTGGTGGTCTTGCCGGCGGAGCCAGTAATGCCGATCACCGTAAATTCCTCGCCGCGCTGTTCCCGGGCAGAGCGGATGCGGCGGACTGCTTCGGCAGCAAGCGCTCCCATGGCGAGCACGGCATCATCAACAACGACGGCGGGATACGGCTTACCGTCAACGTCAGTGACCTCGCGTTCGGCCAACACCAGGACGGCACCCCGCTCGAAGGCAGCGTCAACGAAGTCATGACCATCTGCGTGCTCGCCGGGCTTCGCCACGTAGAGCGAACCAGGTGTAGCTTCCCGGGAATCAGTGACGACGGAAGTGGGCGCGATGTCCCCGTCTCCGGTTAAACGGCCATGGGTGATGTGGGCGATATCCGCCGCAGTAAGTGCAATCATCTCGGTTTAGGACTCTATCCGCTGGTCCGTTGAAACGCTGAATCCCCTGGATGTCAAGGCGGTCCGTAGTTCCACTCTGTCGTCGAGAGCCAGGTTGACGCCCTTGACCTCTTGCCATACCTCGTGGCCACGACCAGCGATCAGGATGGTGTCCTTCGCAGTGGCCAGCTCCACGGCGAGTCGGATGGCGGCATCCCGGGGTGATGATTCGATGATTTGGCTGCTCAGGTTCCCTGATTCACGGGCGGCATGGGCACCTGCGAGGACCTCTGACCGGATAGCCGCCGCATCCTCGTCATGGGGGTCGTCGTCACTGACAATGACAATATCCGCCAAGCGTGCCGCGATGGCGCCCATGGTCGGACGCTTGCTTTGGTCCCGCTGCCCGGTGGCCCCGAACACCACGATCACCCGGGAGCCTTCCTCACGTGAACGCACAGCCTGGAGTGCGCGGGCCAGGGCGTCGGGATTGTGGGCAAAATCAACCACGGCCGCCGGCGCGGTGGAGATGAGCTGCATTCGTCCAGGAACGGCCACGGTGAAGGGATCGTGGGCGTCCAGTGCGCCTTGGAGGGTCTCTACATCTATGCCTGATGACAACACCATGATCGTGGCAAGGGCCGCGTTCGCCACGTTGAAGTCACCCGGTAAGCCAGTGTGTACGCGCAGGACGCGGCCGTCTGTGTGCCGCAGTTCAAAATCGGTGCCGAGTCCACGGGAGGTTGTTGAGGCAACGGACCAATCGGCAGGGCTGCCCCCTGTCGTGGCAGTAAGTGTGGTGACCGGAATGTCCGCTGTTCGCGCCAGGTTCCGGCCCCACTCGTCATCGACCATCACCACAGCCTGGCGTGCCCGTCCGGCAGTGAACAGCTCGGCCTTGGTGCGGAAGTACTCTTCCATGCTGCCGTGCAGGTCCAAGTGGTCCTGGGTGAGGTTCGTGAACCCGGCGACGTCGAACATCACGCCATCGACGCGGTGATAAGCAACGGCGTGGGAGGACACCTCCATGGAGGCAGCCTCCAGCCCGCGTTCCCGCATCAAGGCGAGCAGTGCATGGACGTCGGTGGATTCCGGCGTGGTCAACAGGCTCGGAATAGGATCTCCCCCGGCCAGGATCTCGATTGTTCCGATGAGTCCCGGGGTTTTACCCAGGGCACGGAGCAAGGAGTTGATGAAGTATGTTGTAGTCGTTTTACCGTTGGTCCCGGTCACTCCAAACAGCGTCGGGAACCCGCCGTCGTCCGGCTGGCTGCGGTAGACCAGGGCCGCCAAACGCCCGACGACGGCGCGCGGCTCGTCGACGATGAGGACAGGTACGGGCTGCTCGCCTGCCAGGGCGAGCTGCCGTGCCCCGGCGTCATCAGTGACTACTGCGACGGCGCCGGCCTCGACCGCCTGTGGGACAAAGTCGGCTCCATGGCGCGAAGCGCCGGGCAGGGCCATGTAAAGGTCACCCGGTTCAATGGCCCGGGAGTTCAGCGAGATCCCCGTCACTCCCTTGTTGTCGCCGTCCGCCGGGACGGGGACACCAAGGGCTTCCGCAAGGGTCGACAAAGGCACTGCAGCCACAGACGCCGGACGAAAGCCGGAGGTGCCGGTCTCGGGCGTCTCGGCATGGAAAGCGGCCTCATTGTGCTCTGACACGTGGTTCTCCGTTGATGCTCGGTGGAACGACCGGCTTGGGGCCAGCGGCGCCCAGCCGATAGTGATGGATCAAATTCTTTGGCCGAAACAGACGCCCAAGAAGCTTACTTGACGAACTGCGGCAGGCGCGCGGGGGTGCCGGTGGATGGCGCCACGTTGTAGGTCCTGAGGACCTGGGACATGACCGAACGGAACACGGGACCATTGGTGATGCCGTAGATATTTCCCCGGGGACGCTGCAGGACTACCTCCACGATGAAGCGCGGGTCATCCATGGGCGCCATCCCCACCATCGAGGCCGTATACCCGTCAAAGCCGGCGAGTCCATCTTCCCGGGGCGCCTGTGAGGTGCCTGTCTTTGCTCCCACCCGGTACCCGTCAATGGCCGCGTCCTTGATCTGTCCTTCGGTCACTGCGCTTTCCAGGATGTCCTTCATTTGTTGGGCAGTCTCCTTGGACACCACCTGCCGGGACTCCTTGGCAGGCACCTTCTGCTCTACACCCTCAGGCGTGATGTAACTATCGATGAGCCTTGGCTGCACCATCACGCCGTCGTTGGCAATCGTCTGGAAGGCCCGGACGGTTTGCAGCGTCGACTGCGAAACTCCCTGACCAAACAGGACCGTGTACTGCTGGCGTTCATCCCACTGATCAGGCTTGGCGAGGATACCCGTCGCTTCCGCGGGAAGGCCAATGTCCGTTTGTTCGCCGACGCCGAACTTCTTCAACCATTCGTAGCGCTGCTCTTTGCTCAGCCTGCTTCCCGCCATCACGGTGCCGGTGTTCATGGACCAGCCCAGGATTCCGGCCAGCGTGCGTTCTTCGGTGCCGTGCTCGAACGCATCGGTGAACGTCTGACCGTCGATGGTATACGAGGGCGGGATGGTGAAGTGGTCCAGCGGAAAGGACTTTCCCTCCTCAATCACGGCAGAGGCAGTGATCATCTTCTCGACGGATCCAGGCTCGTAGGCGGCCGTCACAGAACGCACACCGCGGTCCTTGGCATCAACCTTCCCGGGGTCGTTGGGGTCCGGGGCGTTCGTGTCGGCCAAGGCGATGAGGTTGCCCGTCTTGGTGTCGATCACAATGATCGAACCCCACTCAGCGTTCATCTTGTTGACCTGGCTTTGGATGGCCTGCTGTGCGAAGTACTGGATGTCTGTATTGAGGGTCAGCTTGACGTCGCTTCCATCGACAGCTGGTGTGAGCTCATCGGTGGCCACGGGAATCCTGAGGCCATCCGCGCCAATCTCGAAAACACGCTTGCCCTCGGTACCGCGGAGCACTTGGTCCTGGGTTTGCTCGATGCCTGCCTGGCCTGTGGTGCCATCCTGGAGGAAACCCACCACGCCCCCTGCAACGCTGCCGTTCGGATAGACACGCTTACTGACGCCTTCGGCGGCCACACCCGGAATGTGCAGCTTGGAGATGCGGTCTTCAAGCTCCGGCTTCACGTCCTTGGCCACCGTAGAGTACTTCTTGTCGCCAGTGAGCGACTCCCTGACCTTGGCAGGGTCAGCCCCGAGGAGCGAAGCCAGTTCGGAGATCCCCTGGTCCCGGGAGATCGTCTCTATTTCTTCAGTCTTCTCGTTGTACCGTTTGAACTCAGCTGTAGCAGTGTTCAGGACCTGATCCACAACAATGTTGTAGCGGATGACACTGCTGGCGAGGACAGTACCGTTGGCGTCCAGGATCCTGCCGCGTTCGGCCGGCAGTACCTGCGGCGTGAGCCGGTTGGCAAGAGCGGCCTCGGCCATCCCCCCGACATCGAGGCCCTGCACCATGAAGAGTTTTCCGCCCACCACCAACAGCAGGGTCAGCATGATGCCAAGACCAACCCGGAGCCGCTTCCTTGCCGCCGGCACCTTGGTCTTTTTTGATTTGCCGGGGTTTTGCGCCACGTTGATTCCTTGCTGCTGGCCTTGCGTCGGTGATCTTGTGGGCTAGTGCCCTGGTGCCTTCTGCTGGGGAGCGGGAACTGATCCCCCGTGAAGCTCCGCAGGGGGTGCTGCCGGCTTGGCAGCAGGCGCAGCCGGCTTCGCAGCAGGAGCAGCCGGTGTGGCCGCAGGCGCTGCAGGTGTTGCCGGCTTGAGGTTCTCCAACGGATCCTTGGTAGTCACCGAGGGAACCACATCAAGCTGGCCGGCAACGGCCGGAGGGGCGATCACCGCCGCGGGGTTGTCTCCCTTGACAGCAGGGGTTGCCTTTCCGGTGACCGCCATGGTGTTCAGATCAATCTGCCCCTTGACGGTGGACTGTACCATTCCCAATTCTGCAGCCTTTGCAGCAAGATTCTGGGGAGCCTCGAAGTTCTGCTTCTTCTGTGTCAGGTCCTGGTTTTCCTTGTTCAGCGTGGCTGCTTCTGATTTCAGCTGCACCAACCGGTACTGGGCTGTGGATACAGAGATGTTAAGGACGAGCACCGTCAGCAGGGCGGCCGCCATCACCACGAAGCACAGGACAACAAAGGGAGTGCGCCGCTTCCCGGGGACGCTGCGCACAAGCGAAAGCGGCGTGCGCGCCTTTCGGCCGACGTCGGGCTTGCCTGCTGGAGCCGGGAGTGCCCTGGCCGTGTTGCCTACCACGGAGGAGGGCAGTGTCTTCGCTGCGGCGGTGCTCATGCGACTCTCCTTGGCTTGATGCGCTCCACGGCCCTGAGTCGGGCAGACGCCGCGCGGGGGTTCTCGGCAATTTCTGCGGCCGTAGGCACTTCCGTGCCTTTGGTCAGCGTTTTCAGTTCGGGTTTGTGTTCTTCGAGTTCAACGGGGAATCCGAGCGGTGCTGAGGACTTGGATCCGGCCTGGAAGACGGACTTTACGATCTTGTCCTCCAGGGAGTGGTAGGACATCACGACAATCCGCCCGCCCATGGCCGTCGCTGCGACGGCGGCTGGAACAGCCCGTTCCAGGACGTCGAGCTCTTCGTTGACCTCGATACGCAGCGCCTGGAAGGTCCGTTTGGCCGGGTGGCCACCGCTCTTGGCCGCGGCAGCAGGTACCACGCCCCGGATTTGCTCAACGAGTTCTCCGGTGGTGGCGAAAGGCTTCTCAGCCCGGGCAGTAACGATCCTGTTCGCAATCCGCCCGGCGAACTTCTCTTCGCCCCACTTGCGGATGATGCGGACCAGGTCTTCTTCGCTGTAGTTGTTGACGACATCTGCCGCGGTTTGCCCCCGGCTGGTGTCCATGCGCATGTCCAACGGAGCATCGTAGGAGTAGGCGAAGCCACGCTCCCGTTCATCCAACTGCAAGGACGATACACCCAGGTCCATGAGGATGCCGTGGACCTCAGGGATACCCAAATCCGCCAGGACGTCCTCGATTTCGTCATAGACCGCGTGAACTAAATCCGTGCGATCCGAGAAAGGTTCCAGCCGCGCACCGGCCAACGCCAAGGCTTCCTCATCGCGGTCGATACCCACGAGGTGCAGATCAGGGAAGCGTTGCAGCATGGCCTCGGAGTGGCCGCCCATGCCCAGCGTCGCATCGATAACGATCGGCCTCTCACCACGGGTGCGTGCTGCTTCGAAGCCGGGGGCGAGCAAGTTGATGCAGCGGTCCTTCAGGACGGGCACGTGGCGCTCAGATGTGGGCTTTGCCGCGTCCTGCTCTGCCACGTTGCCTCCTCTTTCCTCAATCGCTTGCATTCAATTCCTTGGATCGGATCCCCATCCGCGCCTATCGTTCCGCCGGCCTGGCTCAGGGGAAGTTGAGCCAGGAAGACAGTTCGATGGGCGGCTGGAGATCCCATCCAAGAACCGGGGCCAAGGCCCCCTCCGCCGGTTAGATGAACCCGGGCAGATTGTCATCGTCGGTTTCCGAGAAGGCTGCTTCCTTCTCGGCGAGGTATTCATTCCAAGCCTCGGCATCCCAGATCTCCGCGCGGGTACCGGCACCGATAACTGCCAATTCCCGGCCAAGCCCTGCATAGGCCCGGAGCGCCGGCGGAATCGTCACGCGCCCCTGCTTGTCAGGTACCTCGTCAGAGGCTCCAGACAGGAAAACCCGAATGTAATCACGAGCCTGCTTGGAGGACAGTGGCGCCTCCCGCATCGATTCGTGAATGCGCTCGAATTCCTTCTGGCTGAAGACGTAAATGCAACGTTCCTGACCCCTTGTGAGAACCAGGCCCTCGGCAAGTTCCTCACGGAACTTCGCGGGAAGTATGATCCGGCCCTTTTCATCAAGACGTGGGGAATGGGTGCCAAGAAACACCGGCCCACCGCCCCTCAGTCAAGGTGCCCGTTCATACCCAACCCTGCCAATACCCTCTTATGTGCTCCACTTTACTCCACAAAGCCCCACAGTCAACGCACAACAGGGCGTTTCTCCACCACTTTGAGTTTCTGAAGGCGCGTAATGGCGCGGATCCACGGACGTGGTGGGAAGTGGAGGACAGAGGCAGGTCTGGGTGCACGCCTCAATGGGCCACGCTGGAATCAGGCGCAGCACGGTGTCGCTGCCGCTCCACAGTGGGCTGCCAATCCTGAAGGGGTGGAAAGTGGAGGATGGTGCAGCAAGGAGGACTGGGCAGTTGGGAGGACTGTGCAGTTAAACGCAAAAAGACCCGTTAGGGGTCTTTTGTGTCCCCTGCAACTCAGGGGCATGCACCAATTACGGCGCAGGTAATTATGGAATCGCTACTTGGAAGGATCCGTTTCCGGGCTAATGCTGGCGGTCACGCTCAATTGTCGTCGCGGCGACGCTCGTCCCAGCGCTCCTCAAGATTGCTCATGAACGAACTCTTGGACTTTGACTTTCCGGCTTTCCCCTTCCGGGCCTTGCCGAACGCCGCGCCCCGAAGAGTCGCAAAGTAGACACCTGCACCCATCACGACAAAGCCGAGGACACCAACGAAAATCTGTTGGAGTGACACGCCAACCAGCAGCAAAAGGATGCCTGCAATGGCACCCAGGACACCAATTATCACGTGCCGGGTTGACCAGCTGCGGATGGGATCCGAACCCATGGTGTTGGCAAACTTCGGATCGTCCTCATGAAGCTGCTTCTCAAGTTGCTCAAGCAGCTTCTGTTCATGCTCCGAGAGGGGCATCGCGACCTCCTTTAGTCAGCCAGCGTCTGGACGAATCGCGGCCTGTGCGTCTGTTTCCAAAACGATCGGGCCACGAAAAGCGTTCCCAAAAATTTCCGCTTTGTTAGCGGACACCCTGGGACCGACTGCTCAGGAAACAGCTGTCCAGACGATCTAAATATCTGTACTAATTAGGATAGTTTGTCAGGCGCTGTTCTGAAAGACGCGCGGAGGGCGCCTGCCCGGCTTCGCGGGGGTCATTGGGCGTCAGGAGTCTTGCCCGGATCCAGGAGCCTGGCCGGGAGCAGGGTTTTGGAGCCGAAGCGTTCCGCAACGCGGTCAAGGGCCTGCTCCGCGGCCCGCCAGTTGTCATCCCGCCGGTCAAGGCTGAGCTGCAGGGACGCCTGGCCGGCCGGTTCCAGCTGCTCAGCACGGACGCCTACAAGACGGACGCTCATGGATCGTGCCCCCAAGGACTCCAGCAATTGCACGGCAACCTGGTAAATAAGCTGGGCGCTGTCAACGGGAGTATGTACCGTCCGGCTACGGGTCACAGTGGAAAAGTCGGCGTATCGGAGTTTCAAAGCTATGGTTCGGGCCAGCATCCCGGAACTTCGCAGCCGCGCTGCCGTGCGATGGGACAACCTGAGGAGCTCCCGCTGCACCAGGGCGTCGTCTGCCGAATCTGTGGCGAAGGTCTCTTCTGCCCCGATGCTCTTTTCCAGCCTGGTAGGAGTGACTGGCCGGGGATCTATTCCCAGGGACAGTCGGTGCACATGCTCTCCGCTGGCGCCAAGGACCTTTTTCAACGATGCCACGGGCGTTGCTGCTACGTCGGCCACCGTCCGTATGCCGAGGCGTGCCAGCACCTCGGCGGTCTTGCCGCCGACGCCCCAGAGGGCATTGACGGGCAGGCTGTGGAGGTACGGGATGGTGTCCTCGGCGTCGATCTGGAGGATGCCGTCCGGCTTGCAGCGGGTGGATGCGATCTTGGCCACAAATTTGGTTCCGGCAATCCCCACTGAAGCGGTGATACCAAGCTCAGACCGAACCCGTTTGCGGATGAGATGGCCAATGTCCAAGGGGGATCCGAGACGGCGGATTGCACCGCCGACGTCCAGGAAAGCCTCGTCAACGCTCAACGGCTCCACGAGATCCGTGATGGAGGCGAAGATCTCCATGAGCTGCGCCGAAACCTCGTAGTAGAGCTTGTGGCGCGGGTGGATGATGACAGCGCCCGGGCACATCCGCATGGCTATGGCCATCGGCATCGCTGACTTCACACCTGTGGCCCGGGCTTCGTAGGACGCCGATAACACAACCGAACGTTCAGCAGGGAAGCCGACGATTACTGGCTTGCCCCGCAAGTCTGGCCGGCTGCGCAATTCCACGGAAACGAAAAAGGCATCCATGTCCACGTGGAGGATGCTGGTTCGCCGCTGTTCCCGCAGGGCATCCTGAGCGCTGCGGGCTGGTTCGCTGCCCACGCTTTGGGCGCTACCGGATGCTTCCTGACTCACAACGGCAATACTATGCCCGGCCACTGACTAAACTGGAGGCACAGTCCCCCGTCAGCCCAAGGAAGGATACCCCTGTGAAGCTCTTTGGAACTCCTCAATCGCGAGGGTTTGCCCTGCTCGCAGCGAGTGTCGCCCTGGCGGTTTCCGCCTGTACTCCGCCCACCAGCAGCCCGGCCCCATCCGCATCGGGGAGCTCCTCTGATTCCTCCACGGCTGCGCCATCTTCCCCGGCATCCCCTTCATCCTCGACTCAGGCTCCTGACTCGTCCGGATCAGCCGGACCTGTGCCGGGCGCGACGGCCACAGTGGGCGCCTTGGTCCCCGGCTTTCCGGAACAGCTCATCCCGGTGATGCCCAAGACGTCCGTGCGCTCCAGCAGCTTTGACAAAAACGTGTCTCCTACCACCGTTGCGCTCGTAGGAACGGTTAAAGCTCCGCCGGAAAGCGTGGTGGATTACTACAAGACATCCCTTGAAGCGCAAGGGTTCAAGGTTGTTCCGGGCGCCCAAGCCGTAGGCAACGTCACGTCGATCGACTTCATCCGCGGTGACGGTGAAACGGTCAATGTTTCCGTGAGGCAAAAGGAAGGCGTTTCCACGTTCACGATCGGCGCGAACGTGGYGGCCGGGTCCGTCAAGTGACACCGGTTTCCCAACTCCACACGGAGCAACTCGAGTTTATTGGCGGCGTAGCCGGGAAGCTGAATGAGTTCCTGGCGGTCCAGCAGGACATGATGGCTACGATTTCGCCCGATGTCGCTCCCCTTATGGGGTCAATATCGAACCTCGTCACCGGCGGAAAACGGCTCCGTGCGCTGATGTGCTACTGGGGCTGGCGGGGTGCGGGCGGTCCCGCCGGTGACTCGGACATCCTGACGGCCGGTTGTGCTTTGGAACTTTTCCAAGCCGCGGCCCTCATCCACGACGACATCATTGACCGTTCGGATACGCGTCGCGGGGGTCCCAGTGTGCACCGTCGCTTCAGCCAACTCCATCAGGCCAATGGTTGGGCGCTGGACAATGAACGCTTCGGCCATGCAGCGGCGATCCTGACCGGCGATTTGTGCCTTTCCTTCAGCGAGGAATCCTTCACGGAAATCGGACCCCGGGCAGCAGCAGGAAGCGAAGCACGCCGTATTTTCAATCTCATGCGGGCCGAGGTAATGGCCGGGCAATACCTGGACATTCTCGAGGAAGTAGCCGGCCCTGTACGCGATCGAGCGGGTTCCGTGGACCGCGCCACCTCGATTATTCGCTACAAATCCGCAAAATATTCCACCGAGCACCCCTTGGCCCTGGGTGGAGCGTTGGCAGGCGCATCCAAAGAGCTGCTGAAGGCATATTCCGCATTTTCCTTGCCCTTGGGCGAGGCGTTCCAATTGCGCGATGATGTCCTGGGTGTTTTCGGCGATCCCGAGACGACAGGAAAACCCGCGGGCGATGACCTCCGCGAGGGCAAACGGACAGTGCTCGTTGGATTTGCCATTAACCTGGCTCCCACGGATCAAGCCACGTACCTGGACGAAATGCTGGGGAAACCGGATCTGGGTGAGGACGATGTTTCCACAATCCGCAATATAATGGTCAACTGCGGAGCGCTTGATGCCACGGAGTCCCTTATTGACGAGCTGAGCGACCAAGCCTTCGCCGCCCTGGAAGAGCTGCCGGTGGAAGAATTACCGCTCACAGCATTGCGCCAACTGGCTGAGGCAGCTGTCAGCCGGGCCGCTTGATGGCACTTCCCAGGCGTTGAGACGACGACGGCGGTCAAGAACCGCCGTCGTCCGATGTTTAACTGCTTATGACGGAATCCAACTGTCGGCTAACCGACTACCGGGCGAGACTGCGTTACCAGGCGAGAGACTGGGCGCGACGCCGAATCTCCGTCTTGCGTCCTTCGCGCAATGCATCGATAGGCCGTCCGCGCAATGAATCGTCAGGGGTAAACAACCACACGATGAGTTCTTCGTCGTTGTAACCGGCATCGCTAAGAACCGCAATGGTTCCCTTCAAGCTGTCCACGACGTGTCCATCCTGAATAAACAGCGCCGGAATCGAGCGGATATTCCGCTCCCCCCGCCTGATGGCAACCAGCGCACGCTCATCCAACAGTCCGTGGACTTTGGTGATGGAAACTCCGAGCAGCTCGGCGACATCCGGCAGCGGCAACCAGTCGGAAACAAGGCTTTCTACATTACTCACGGAACAAGGTTGCCACGCCGGGCTGCCTGTCGCCTAGCCGAAGTACGACGGCGACCCTCCACGCCGGAGAAAGTCGCCTTTTCATGGGGGTGAATTCGGCGAGGAGATTTCCAAAGCGCGCGAATTGTTGTGCCTGATGAATAAGTGTGAGAGATTCACACTGATCACACTTGCAACATTGATAACATCAGTAACATTGGCAACACTGGTAACAGCGGCAACACAAACTAACTCCCGCTGCTGAGATGAGGACACATTCCATGACGACGCCCCGCTCGCCGAAACGAACCATGAGCATGCCGGTTATTGCGGCAACCACGGCTGCGCTTCCCGCCGTGGTTTTGTCCTCGCTTGCCTTGGCCCAGCCAGCCACGGCTGCACCGGCACCCCAGCCGCGCAAGATTCCCGCTACCCTCGCTGCAGCCATGAAGGCCCAGGCCACCAAAGTGGGCAATGTGATTCCCGCCCAAGCGGTTGCGGCGACGCTTCCGTCCGCCCTGCGGCCCATGACTCCCTCCGTACCGGACACCTACAAGATCGTCCGCGGAGACACCATCAGTGCCATTGCACGCCGCTTCAACCTGGACACGTCCGCCGTCCTGCAGTTGAACAAGCTCACGGCGACAACGCTTATTTACCCGGGCCAGACCATCAAACTCACTGGCACTGCCCCGGCCGCCCCTGACCAGGCGCCCGCGCCGGCGCCGAGCGCACCTTCAAATGCCACAACCTACACGGTGGTTTCTGGCGATACGCTGGGCGCGATCGCCGCCCGGTACGGTGTCCCACTGTCCAGCATCTTCAGCTGGAACAATCTCAGTGGCAGCTCCATCATCTACCCTGGCCAGAAGATCAAGGTCAGTGGGGACTCTTCGCCCTCGACTCCCTCTGCTCCTGCCCCGGCTCCGGCACCTGTGGCCACTCCCGTAGCCAACACTGGCTCCTACACCATCAAAGCGGGCGACACCCTGAGCTCCATTGCATCCCGTCACAACGTTTCGTTGTCAGCGCTGATGAGCGTCAATACAGTTTCGGCAACGACCGTCATTTACCCCGGACAGAAGCTCACCATCCCCGGCACTACGTCACTGCAGCCCGCCGGGGAAACCAAGCCCCTGGTGCCGAGCTCGTTCCTCGGCTTTACGTACCCGCCCGCTGTCGTCAGCTCCGCCAACGAGAACAAGGCGCTGCTGAACGCTTCGCCTGTCCCGAGCCGTGATGAAATGAAAACAATCGTGGCTGATACCGCCCGGCGCATGGGAGTCAGCCCCTCATTGGCACTTGCCTTCGCCGAACAGGAATCCGGTTTCGACCAGCGTGCGGTCTCCCCCGCCAACGCCATTGGAACCATGCAGGTCATTCCTTCCTCCGGCCAATGGGCATCTGATTTGGTGGGCCGCAAGCTCAACCTCCTAGATCCCTATGACAATGCAACGGCCGGCGTCGCCATCATCAGGGCACTCATCGCCACCAGCAAAGACCTCGACAACGCCATTGCGGGTTACTACCAAGGGCAGTACTCGGTCAGCAAGTACGGCATGTACGACGACACCAAGCGCTATGTCGAATCGATCAAGGCCCGGCAACGTACTTTCGGCTAGGCCGTTCCCAAGCACCTTCGGACGAGGCCCGGGTCCTTTGCGGATTCGGGCCTCTTCCCTGCCTCGTTTAGGATCGTATGGTGCAGGAACCAACGCAGGACCACCTCATCGGGACCACCGTGGACGGGCGCTACAACGTCCGATCACGACTTGCCAGAGGTGGAATGTCCACCGTCTACCTGGCCACAGACCAGCGCCTGGAGCGCGACGTGGCCCTCAAAGTCCTGCACCCGCACCTGGCCAATGACGAGACGTTCCTGGAGCGGCTCAGCCGCGAGGCCAAGGCCGCTGCGAGCCTGTCCCATCCCCACGTTGTCAGCGTGCTGGACCAAGGCGAAGACGGGCACATCGCGTATCTGGTGATGGAGTATGTCAAAGGCCATACGCTCCGCGACGTCATCAACCAGCAGGGTGCACTTCCACCGCGCCTTGCCCTCGCCCTGATCGATCCGGTCATCGAAGGTTTAGCGGCAGCCCACGGATCAGGACTCATCCATAGGGACATCAAGCCCGAGAACGTGCTCATAGCCGAAGATGGCCGGATCAAGGTAGGCGACTTCGGATTAGCCAGGGCTGTCACGGCCACCACAAGTACTGGCGCCTTGATCGGCACGGTCGCGTACCTCGCTCCCGAATTGGTGCTCGGCAAACCCGCTGATGCCCGCAGCGACGTCTACTCAGCGGGCATTATGCTGTACGAAATGCTCACAGGCAAGCAGCCATATGCTGGTGAGTCCCCGATTCAAGTTGCTTACCAGCACGTCAACGCCGTAGTTGGCCGCCCCTCCGAAGCTGCTCCCGGTCTTGCCGAAGATCTGGACGAACTGGTGCAGTGGTGTACTGCTGTGGACGCCGAAAACCGGCCCGTGGACGGCTCCGCCTTGCTGTCGGAACTGCGCCACATCCGAACCACACTGAGCGACGAACAACTGGACCACAGGCAGCCCTCCTCCCGGCCCCTCTCCCCTGGCGCTGCTGCTGGGGCAGCTGGTTCGGCGGGTCGCGCTTCCGGCGCCGCTCGGCAGGGAGCCACCCCGCAAGAGAACCCCACCGAGGCCCTTGCCACTACAGCATCGCCCACCGAATTCATCCCACACCAGAGCAACCCGACAACCGTGATGGCAGGATCTGTACGGCAACCACGCAACGCCGACCTGGCCCTTCCCGGTGTGGACGATGACCTGCGCCAGCCCAGCAAACGGGAGCAGAAGAAGCTGGAGCGGCAACAGGCTAAAGACCAGGCCCGGGCTGCTGCCACCCCGATGCGCCCCTTGCGTGAAGGCAATCCCCGGCGGCGCGCTGTTATTTGGACAGTCGTGATCGTGATCCTGGCGCTGCTGGCAGGTTCTGCCGGATGGTTCTTCGGCATGGGACCTGGATCTCCAGGCACCGTTCCCGATGTCAAGAACAAGACAGTGGCCGAGGCCCAACAACTCCTGCGAACAGCCGGATTCCAGTCCGAGCCTAAGGATGTATTCGACGACGACGTCCAGGCCGGGCTCGCCGTCGGGACTGAACCCAAATCCGGGGAAGTGGTACGGAAGTTTCAAACCATCGCACTTTTCGTTTCAAAAGGCGCACAGCTCTTCGCGCTCCCTGGGCTGACAGGTGGGACTCTTGATGACGCAAAGACGGCCCTGAACGCTGCCCAAATGACCCTTGGCAACGTCACAGAGGCTTTCGACGAAAAGATCCCCGCAGGCATTGTCATCTCCCAGGACCCTGCCCCGGGCAAAGAAGTCCGCCACGGCACGCCCGTTTCCTTCGTTGTTTCCAAAGGACCCCAGCCCATCCCCGTTCCCGATGTTCGGGGTTTGCCGCAGGATGCTGCCGTGAAAGCAATTCAGGATGCCGGTTTGAAGGCCGCTGTAGCCCCGGAGACGGTCAACGACAAATCTGTGCCCAAGGGCGCCGTTGTGGCGCAGTCCCCTGGCAACGGCACGCTCGTCCGCGGTGAAACGGTGACCCTGACGCTGTCCAAGGGACCCAAGCTGGTGAAAGTGCCGAGCTTTATTGGCAAGCAGGCCGATGATGCAGAGAAGGAACTGAAAAAGCTCGGTTTCAAAGTAGAGATCAACAAGATTTTGGGTGGATTCTTCGGCACAGTCCGCGATCAGAACCCAGTGAACACCGAAGTACCTGAGGAGTCAGTGGTGACATTGACCGTCGTCTAGCGAACCGGCGGGACGATTATCTGAAAGGTTCACGAAAAAAGGTGCGGTCCGGATTCATCCGGACCGCACCTTTCTTGTATCTACTACCGCTTGGAGAGAGCTCCTGCCACGAGGAAGGCCATCTCGAGGGACTGCATGTGGTTCAGGCGCGGATCGCAGACAGACTCATAGCGGTCCAGGAAAGCGTCCTGATCGATGGGATCTGCACCACCGAGGCACTCAGCGACGTCGTCGCCGGTCATTTCGACATGCAGACCACCCGGAACCGTTCCCAGGGAGTGGTGTACCTCGAAGAATCCACGTACTTCATCGATGACGTCGTCGAAGTTGCGGGTCTTGTACCCGTTTGGCGAGGTCACCGTGTTGCCGTGCATCGGGTCCGTGACCCACAGGACCTGGGCACCGGAGGCAGTAACGCGCTCGACGACGGCCGGCAGCTTTTCGCGGATGTTGGTGGCACCCATGCGGGTAATGAATGTCAGGCGCCCGGGTTCGCGGTTCGGGTCCAGCTTGTCGATGAGGCGCAGGGCATCGTCGCCGCTGGTGGTGGGGCCGAGCTTGACTCCAATGGGGTTCCGTACACGGGAAAGGAAGTCCACGTGGGCATGATCAAGTTCGCGGGTCCGCTCGCCGATCCAGAGGAAGTGGGCGGAAGTGTCGTAGGGCAGGCCGGTGCGGGAGTCGATGCGGGTCAGTGCGCGTTCGTAGTCGAGCAGCAGTGCCTCGTGGCTGGCGAAGAACTCAACCCGCTTGAGCGCCTCGAAGTCAGCACCACAGGAGTCCATGAACATGATGGCGCGATCAATGTCGCGGGCAAGGGACTCGTACCGGGCATGCGCCGGGTTCTCAGTGAAGCCCTTGTTCCATTGGTGGACCAGCCGAAGATCCGCGAAGCCACCTTGGGTGAATGCCCGGATCAGGTTCAGTGTGGATGCCGACGTATGGTAAGCCTTCAGCATCCTGCCGGCGTCGTGCGCGCGGGACTCGGGTGTGAAGTCGTAGCCGTTGACGATATCTCCGCGGTATGCGGGAAGTGTCACGCCGTCGCGAGTTTCATCGTTGGACGATCGTGGCTTGGCAAATTGGCCGGCCATGCGGCCCATCTTGATGACCGGCATCGCCGCACCGTACGTCAGCACGACGGCCATCTGGAGGATCGTCTTGACGCGTGCGCTGATCTTGTCCGCGGTAGCGGCTTCAAAGGTTTCTGCGCAGTCTCCACCCTGCAGGAGGAAAGCCTTGCCCTGGGCGGCCGCAGCCAAGCGCTCCCGAAGAACATCAACTTCGCCGGCAAATACCAAAGGCGGAACGACGGAAAGTTCCTTGACGGAGGCCTTGAAGACCTCGGAGTCAGACCACGTGGGCTGCTGGGAAATCGGCAGGTCCCGCCAGGCGTCAAGGCCGGGGTAATTTGCAGCCCCACTCTGGGCGGTGCTGGCGAGTGGGTCTACTACAGGGGGTGCGGTGTTCGCGGTTAGCTCAGTCACCCTTCAAGAGTAGTAGCCTCCGCCAAGGTTGGGGCACTGCAGGCGTAACTGTCCCTGCCGAATGCGTCACAGTCCCCCGCTGGCCGCTCCCCCGTCTTCCTTGGGTTCATCCTTGTCATCGGCGATGTCTGAAGGGGCCTCCTCGGCCGCTTTGACTTTACCCACGGTCCCGGGCCCTTTGCCGTCCAGGCGGGCCTTGACCACAGCTGCGTACTCGTCCACATACTCTTGTCCGGAAAGCCGCATCAGCTCGTACATGATTTCGTCAGTTGCAGCCCGTTGAATGAGCCGGTCATCCTCCATGCCGTAATAGCGGCTGAAGTCCAAGGGCTGCCCAAAGATGACACCGATACGCCGGATGCTGGGCAGCCTCTTGCCAATGGGCTGGACCTTTTCCGTGCCAATCATCGCCACCGGCACCACAGGGACACGGGTCTGGAGCGCGAGCCGCGCAACACCCACCTTGCCGCGGTAGAGCTTGGCGTCCGGACTCCGGGTGCCTTCGGGGTAGATCCCCAAGAGCCCGCCGGAATTCAGGACGTCCTTCCCGGCTTGCAGCGACAGCTCCGACGCGGCTCCGCCGGAGCGGTCCATGGGCAGTTGGTTCGTCAGCCTGAAGAACAGCGCCGTCAAGCGGCCCTTCATGCCCTTGCCGGTGAAGTACTCGGACTTGGCAAGGAAGATCACGGGCCGATCCACCATCAGGGGCAGGAAGATGGAGTCCGAAAAGGACAAATGGTTGGACGCCAGGATTGCTGGGCCGTTTCCGGGGACGTTGTCCAGCCCTTTGACCCATGGCCGGAACAGGAGTTTGAGAACAGGACCAAGAAAGATCCTCTTCATGACCCAATAGAACACGTTTGTCCTCTCACGGCCGGTTTACGGGCGTCCTTCCGGCCAAGCCGGTGGGACTCAACAGCAACCCTACTCCAGAGAGAAATATCGGTAAGAGTGACACGATGGAGCCATGACGGAACGCAACCAACCAGCCGCGCCGCTCGCTTTCCACCATCCCGGCCATGGAGCCAATGCTTCCACCGGAGTGGCCATCTGCCACGGATTTACGGGTAGCCCGCTGAGCGTCCTGCCCTGGGCCGAGTATCTGGCCGGGCAGGGATTTTCCGTTTCAGTGCCTTTGCTTCCCGGTCACGGAACCAGCTGGCATGATCTCGCCACCACACGATGGCAGGACTGGTACAGGACATTTGAGCGAAGCTATCTGGACCTTGCCGCCCGGACCGAGACGTGTTTTGTGGCAGGCCTGTCCATGGGCGGTGCCGTTGCCCTCCGCCTCGCTTCACTGCACGATGTTCCAGGCCTGGTCCTGGTGAACCCAGGGTTGAGTTTCTACGATCGCCGGGTCAGGTACGTCGGAGCACTCAAGTACGTCATGCCCACCACCTCACCCATTGAGGAAGAAAAACCGACGGCGGCCGCCACACAGGACGGTGACTACTCAAAGACGCCTTTGAAGTCAGTGCACGAACTGAAGAAGCTCTTCCGCCAGGCAACCCGGGCCCTCCCACAAATTCAAGCCCCGGCGCTGGTCTTCAAATCTTCAGTGGAYGGCGTCATCCCGCCCACTTCCGTAGCTATGATCAGCAGGCATATGGACCCTTCCCGACTCAAGGTCGTGACCCTCCCGGCGAGCGGCCACGTAGCCACGTTGGATGTGGATGCACCCACCATCTTTGAAGAATCGGCGCAGTTTTTCCGTCAGCATGCCGCGGACAGAGTAGCCTCAGAGTCATCATGAAAATGCTTCCCGATTTCTCCCCGTTCCTCAGCAACTGGACTGGCTCAGGCCCCCGGGTTGGCGTCGTCATGTCACACGGGTTTACGGGAAGCCCGCACAGCGTCCGGCCCTGGGCGGAGCACCTGGCAGCGGCGGGATATGCCGTCAGGGTTCCGTTGCTCCCCGGGCACGGAACTACCTGGCAGGATATGGCCACGCGTTCATGGCGTGAATGGCACCGGGCCGTTGATGATTCCTACAGGGAACTGGCAGGCGAATGCGATTTCGTGTTCGCGGCTGGACTGTCCATGGGCGGAACGCTGGCGCTGCGCATTGCGGCGACACGGCCCGTGGCCGGCACCATTGTGGTAAACCCCGGCCTGGTACTTGATGACCCGCGCGCCGTGATCGTTGCGGCCCTCAAGTACGTCATGAAGAGCACTCCGGCAATCGCCAATGACATTTTGAAGCCGGACCAGGACGAAGGGGCATATTCCCGCACCCCGGTTGCAGCGGCCCACGAGTTGAAGAAGATGTACAAAGACACTGCCGCGCTATTGCCCCGCATTAGTTCCCCTGTCCGGGTCTTTCGCTCCACAGTGGACAATGTCATCTCCAACGCCAGCCTCGAATTCCTTCGTGCACGGGTCCAGGCGCCCGTTGACGTCACCTACCTCAGCAACAGCCATCATGTTGCGACCCTTGACAACGACGCCCCTGAAATCTTCACGGGAACCGTCGACTTCATCCAAAAGACCATGGCGGCCCTGGCCGGCGACGGGTCTTCCCTCGAAAAGGACAAAGCCGATGAACAGGCCTGATCCCAACTCTGCCGATCAGAGCGCCAACAAAGACGACGACGCCGTCTGGCTGGATTTGGTGGCCCGGCTGGAGGCGACGGAATCCTTACCGCTCGGAGAGGCCTCGGAACCGGGCCGGCAGGAAAGGGACCAGGCAGAAACCGGGCCAGCCAGGGAAGACGCTCCGGCCAGGGAAGACGCTCCAAAGGGCTTCAGGGACTTTGATCCGCTGGGACTGTCTTCTCCATCCGCGGCAGCGGCACCTGATGCCCGAACGCCACAAGGAGAAAAGGAAGAATCAGACGGCAGGCCCCTGGGTCCCCGCGATTTCGAAGTGGACGACGACGACGGCGCCTTCGTTCCCGAGGAGCCTCCCAGCCTGGTGGGAACGGACCCGCTGACCATGCTGGCATGGATCGGCGCTGTAGGCGGCCCCCTCGCCCTGCTTTTTACGGCGATGTTCTGGCGTTCGGCACCCTTGCTGGCCATCCTTGGCATAGTGGTGGCCTTTGCAGCCTCCGTCGTCTACCTGATCATGCGGCTACCGCACGAGAAAAACGAGGACGACGACGGCGCACGCATCTAGGTGCGCGCGCCCACTTGGTTGTTGGCCGGCTTAGCTATGGGCACGGCCGCTGACCCTCGAAAGGTCAGCAGCGCCGATCATGCCTGCACGGGGTCCCAGAGCGGCGAGCTCAATCCTTGCCATCGGACGGAATCCACGCCCCGTCAAATTCCGGGCGAATGCCTCACGGGCCGGTCCGGCGAGCAGGTCCCCGGCGTCGCACAATCCGCCGCCAATCACGAACATCCCGGGATCCAGTGCCGCCGCCAGGTTGGCCAGCCCCAAGCCCAACCATTCACCTTGGTCCGCCAACAGTTCCCTTGACGTGGAGTCCCCGGCAAGCGCCAACACTGTAACTGCAGCGCCGGTGATGCTCTCCTCAACACCGCCCGCCCGCTCAAGGAGTGCGCGGCCCTCAGGCGAGTTGGTTCGCACCAATTGGCGGGCCTCACGGCCGAGGGCGTTCCCCGACGCGTATTGCTCCCAACAGCCACGGTTGCCGCATTCGCAACGGTGCCCGCCAGGGAAAATGATCTGGTGACCGAATTCGCCTGCCACACCGTAGCGGCCGCGTTCAACCCTCCCGTCCATCACCATTGCGCCGCCGATGCCCGTGCCCAACGTGATGCACACCAGGCGGCTCTCACCTTGGCCGGCGCCAAAGCGCCACTCCGCCCAGGCGGCTGCGTCGGCGTCGTTCGTTAGTAAGACCGGCCGCCTCAATAGATTCTGAAGGCTTTCCCTCAGGGGCTCGTTGCGCCAGGCAAGGTGCGGACTGAACAGTACCGTACCGCCGTCGAGGTCCATCCAACCGGCCGCGCCAATACCCACGGAGGCAATCCGGTGCTCTGCGCTGAGTTCATCAACTAGTTCCACGATGGTCTGCTCCACGGCCCGGGGGTCCGCGCCTGGCGTGGACCTGCGTGCCTCGGCAAGGATCCTGCCCTCGGCGTCAACAACCCCGGCAGCTACCTTTGTGCCGCCGATGTCAATGCCGATGGCCAACCCCCGCCGGCCCAAATGACTCCTGCGCCCAGCCCAGGGAACATCCTTCAAGGCAGCGACTGGTGGCCGGGGCCGGGCACGGGAACTGGACCGTAATGAAGGCATCCCAACATCCTATTCTGCCGGGCCCGGGGAGGCAGACATCGCCAAGCGCTGGACCACGCCAAGTTGCTCGAAACGGACGGTCATCCGTAAAGTTACTCGCCAGTAGGTTAAATAGGACACACCTCCGCGAGTGGGCATACTAGAGTGAAAGCAGCCTCTCGCGGCCCATGGATATCAAAGGAGCTACCGTGCGTGAATTCAGTGTTCCGCCTCTTGTCAATGTTGCCCCTGAAACCAACATCACGGACCTCGTTGTGCGGGAAGCGGCCAAGCCTTCAAACCCGGCTCTGTTCGCCAAACTGGACAGCAACGCACAATGGCAGGACATCCGGGCCACGGATTTCCTCGCCGATGTCAGGGCCTTGGCAAAGGGCCTTATCGCCAGTGGAGTGGGCGCCGGCGACCGCGTCGGCATCATGTCCCGGACCCGTTATGAATGGTCGCTGGTGGACTTTGCCATCTGGTTCGCAGGAGCCGTTTCTGTCCCGATTTACGAGACCTCTTCCCCATCGCAGGTGGCCTGGAACCTGGGCGATTCCGGTGCTGTGGCCGCCTTCGGTGAAGCCGCCCACCACGAGGACATCATCAGGCAAGCTGTCGCAGCCGAAGACATCCAGTCAGTGGCCAACGTTTGGCAGCTTGAGGGTGCCGGCCTTGATGCCCTTCGCTCCGCTGGCACCAGTGTCACCGATGAGGAACTGGAGACGCGCCGCTCCGCTGCAGGCCTGACGGACCTTGCCACCATCATCTACACCTCCGGAACCACAGGAAGGCCCAAGGGCTGCGAGCTGACCCACGGAAACTTCGTGGAGCTCTCCGAGAATGCCCGTGCGGCGCTGGGCGAGATCATCAACGAGTCCGCCAAGACCATCATGTTCCTCCCGCTGGCCCACGTCTTTGCGCGGTTCATCTCCGTGCTGGCCGTCGCAGGGGGCGTCAAAGTAGCCCACACTCCGGATATCAAGCATCTGCTGGCCGATCTGCAGAGCTTCCAGCCGACATTCATCCTTGCTGTGCCGCGCGTCTTCGAGAAGGTCTACAACTCGGCACTGACCAAAGCCGAGGACAGCGGCAAGGGCGCCATTTTCCACCGTGCAGTGGATACGGCAATCGAGTATTCCAAGGCTCGACAGGCCGGTTCCCTGGGCTTGGGGTTGAAGCTCAAGCATGCAGTGTTCGACAAACTCGTCTATGGAAAACTCCGCGACGCCATGGGCGGACATGTGGCGCACGCTGTCTCAGGTGGCGGCCCCTTGGGCGAACGCCTGGGCCACTTCTTCCAAGGCATCGGCCTGCAGATCCTGGAGGGATACGGCCTGACGGAAACCACGGCGCCCATCTCCGTCAACACTCCCTCGATGATCAGGATCGGCACCGTGGGCGCCCCGCTTCCCGGCAACGCCGTAAAGATCGCAGACGACGGCGAAATTCTCGCCAAGGGCGTCTGTGTCATGCGTGGCTACTACAAGCGCGAAGACCTCACGCAGGAAACCTTTGCCGACGGGTGGTTCCGCACCGGGGACATCGGCGAGCTGGACAGCAATGGCTTCCTTAAGATCACCGGCCGCAAGAAGGAAATCATCGTCACGGCAGGTGGGAAGAACGTGGTTCCTGCGCTGCTGGAAGACCAGATCCGTGCAGACGCCTTGGTTTCCCAGGTTCTGGTGGTGGGCGATAACCGCCCGTTCATCGGCGCCCTGGTCACGTTGGATGAAGAGGCCTTGCCGGGATGGCTGGAACGCCACGGGCTTGCATCCGGCACCACTTTGACTGAAGCCGCCGAGAACCCGGTAGTAAGGGCTGCCGTCCAGGACCTCATCAGCAAAGCGAACCAGTCAGTTTCCCAAGCGGAGGCCATCAAGTCCTTCCGGATAGTCCCCGCGGACTTCACCGAGGCCTCCGGCCACCTCACTCCGTCGCTGAAGGTCAAGCGCGCCCAGGTCATGAAGGACTTTGACGTCGTGATCGAAGAAATGTATTCAGCGCCCCGCGCGCAGTAGCTACGGCGATACAGCAAACGAAAAACCCCTTCCGGAATTCCTCCGGAAGGGGTTTTTCGTTTGTGGATCGTTAGCCGATCACCAGCAGCAAATCGCCGCCCTGGACCTGCTCCACGGAGGAGATGGCGAGGCGGGAGACCGTGCCGGCCACCGGCGTCGTGATGGATGCTTCCATCTTCATGGCCTCGATGGTGGCAACCGTGTCGCCGGCGTTGACGACATCGCCTGCCTTGACCGTAACGGTGACCGCCCCGGCGAACGGGGCTGCAACCTGGCCTGGCTGTGCTGGGTCGGCCTTCTCTGCCGCCTTGACGTTGCTCACCACGGAACGGTCGCGGACAACCACTGGACGCGACTGGCCGTTCAGCGTACACATCACCGTACGCATGCCCTTTTCGTCAGCTTCGGACACGGCCTCAAGCTGGGCAATGAGGCGGACGCCTTTCTCCAGCTCGATCACGTGCTCCGAGCCCTGCTGGAAACCGTAGAGGTAATCACGGGTGTCCAGCACGGAGATATTGCCGTAGGTCTCCACGCTCTTGAGGTAGTCCTTGGTAGGACCTGCGAAGAGCAAGCGGTTCAGGGTGTGCTGGCGCGTCTTCGAATCACCCTTCAGCGCGGCGCTGTCCTCTGAACTGATCTCAACGTCCCGGACCTTGATGCTGCGGCCTTGAAGGGCCTTGGTACGGAACGGCTCGGGCCAGCCTCCGGGAGGATCTCCGAGTTCGCCGGAAAGGAAGCCGATGACGGAGTCCGGGATGTCGTAGTTCTGCGGGTTCTCGTTGAAATCCGCAGGGTCAGCGTTCAGGCCGACAAGGTGCAGTGCGAGATCGCCCACCACCTTGGAGGAAGGAGTCACCTTGACCAGGCGGCCCAGGATGCGGTCGGCCGCCGTGTACATGTCCTCGATGGCTTCGAACTGCTCCCCCAAGCCCAAGGCGATGGCCTGCTGGCGAAGGTTGGACAGCTGGCCACCTGGGATCTCGTGCTGGTACACACGGCCTGTGGGACCCGGCAGGCCGGACTCGAAGGGCGCGTAGACCCGTCGAACCGCTTCCCAGTAAGGCTCCAGTGCACCGACGTTGGCAAGGCTCATCCCGGTGTCGCGCGGCGTATTGGCCAATGCTGCCACCAGCGCCGAAGCGGCAGGCTGGCTTGTAGTCCCGGCCAAGGAGGCAGCAGCGACGTCAACGGCGTCCACTCCGGCGTCGACGGCCGCCAGAAGAGTTGCGAGCTGGCCACCGGCGGTGTCGTGCGTGTGCAAGTGCACGGGCAGGTCGAAACGCTCTCGCAGGGCGGAGACGAGCTTGGCAGCCGCGGCGGGACGCAGGAGTCCTGCCATGTCCTTGATGGCGAGGATGTGGGCACCGGCGTCGACGATCTTCTGGGCAAGGTCCAGGTAGTAGTCGAGGGTGTACAGGTCCTCGTTGGGGTCAAGGAGGTTGCCGGTGTAGCAGAGTGCGACCTCTGCGACGGCAGTCCCTGTTGCACGCACAGCCCGGATTGCCGGGGCCATCTGGTTGACGTCATTGAGGGCGTCGAAGATGCGGAAGATGTCAATGCCGGTAGCCGCTGCTTCGTTGACGAAGGCCTCGGTCACCTCTTCCGGGTAAGGAGTGTAACCAACAGTGTTCCGTCCACGGAGCAGCATCTGGATACACGTGTTCGGCAGTGCCTGCCGCAGAGCAGCCAAGCGGTCCCAAGGGTCCTCGCCAAGGAAGCGGAGCGCGACGTCGTACGTCGCACCACCCCAGGCCTCGACGGAAAGCAGCTCCGGCAGCAACGCCGTGACGGCCGGGCCGGCCGCTACGAGGTCGCGGGTACGGACACGGGTAGCCAGCAAGGACTGGTGGGCATCACGGAACGTGGTGTCCGTGACGGCGACTGCCTGCTGCTCACGCAACGCTTTCGCAAAGCCCTCCGGACCGAGCTCCAGCAGCTTCTGGCGCGAACCGGATGTGGGCACCGGACCATCGATCACGGGCAGCTTGCTGGCGGGGTCGGAGTGGACCTTGAGCTCGCCATTCGGCTTGTTCACAGTGACCTCGGCCAGCCACGTGAGCAGCTTGGTTCCACGGTCGGCAGAGATGTGCGACTTGAGCAGTTCAGGGCGCTTGTCGATAAAGTCCGTGGCCACGTTCCCGGCGTTGAAGTCCGGATCCGCGAGGACGGCTTGCAGGAAAGGAATGTTCGTGGACACGCCACGGATGCGGAATTCCGCCAGGCCACGCCGCGCACGGGCAACGGCGGCCGGGTAATCGCGGCCACGGCAGGTCAGCTTGACGAGCATGGAGTCGAAGTGCGGGCTGATCTCGGCACCGGAGTAGACGGTGCCGCCGTCGAGACGCACGCCGGCACCACCTGCGGAACGGTAGCCGGTGATCTTTCCGACGTCGGGACGGAAGCCGTTGGCCGGATCCTCCGTGGTGATGCGGCACTGCAGGGCGGCGCCCTTGATGGAGACCGTCTCCTGGCTCAGGCCAAGGTCTGCCAGTGTCTCGCCGGATGCAATGCGCATTTGCGCCTGGACGAGGTCCACATCCGTGATTTCCTCGGTAACAGTGTGCTCCACCTGGATGCGCGGGTTCATTTCGATGAACACGTGCTGGCCTGCACGCTCGCCTTCGGTGTCTACCAGGAACTCAACCGTTCCGGCGTTGACGTAGTTCAGGGCCTTGGCGAAGGCCACGGCGTCACGGTAGAGCGCCTGGCGGATGTTTTCATCCAGGTTGGGCGCGGGGGCGATTTCCACCACCTTCTGGTGGCGGCGCTGCAAGGAACAATCACGCTCGAACAGGTGCATGACGTTACCCTCGGCGTCCGCCAGGATCTGCACTTCGATGTGGCGCGGGCGCAACACGGCCTGCTCGAGGAACATGGTGGGATCGCCAAACGCAGCATCGGCCTCGCGCATGGCGGACTGCAGGGCTTCGGGGAGGGCTTCACGGGTCTCCACGCGACGCATGCCACGTCCACCACCGCCGGCAACAGCCTTGGCGAAGATCGGGAAGCCGATTTCGTCGGCTGCCGCGATCAGTTCATCGAGGTCCTTTGAAGGCTTGCTCGACTTCAGCACGGGGACACCGGCCTTGCGGGCAGCTTCCAGGGCAGCAACCTTGTTGCCTGCGAGTTCCAGGACCTCGGCAGGCGGGCCCACGAAGGTGATTCCCGCGGCCTTGGCCGCACGGGCCAGGTCAGGGTTTTCCGAGAGGAAGCCATAGCCGGGGTAGATGGCGTCGGCGCCGGCTTCCTTGGCGACGCGGACAACCTCCTCGACGTCCAGGTAGGCGCGGACAGGGTGGCCCACCTCGCCGATCAGGTAAGCTTCGTCGGCCTTCTGCCGGTGGATCGAGTTGCGATCCTCATGCGGAAAGACGGCTACGGTCTTGGCGCCCAGTTCATAACCAGCGCGAAACGCCCTGATCGCGATTTCGCCGCGATTGGCCACCAGAATTTTCGAAAACATACTTCTCCTGCATCATTGCGGGTGGATCGGTCGGTGGTCACAGTGTGTAGTGCCGCCAGCATCAAACACAAATCTTTGTGGCAACCATCACAATGGAATCGTCATCTGGGCTGTATATGCGTGCGCGCGACTCCCCACCGTGCTAATGGCCGCAGCATCCTCCGGCACCCGGGCGCGTAGAAAGCGGGAATCCACGGCCCCGCCCCATATGATGTTGGAGGGGCTTCGGCAAGCCCCGGCTCCGGCGGTCCCGGAGCGGAAAACAGCGCGATACGGCAACCGGCGTTAGGTTTTGGGTTTTCAAGTGCAAGTAGTCAGCATCAGCAGCCTCAAAGGCGGAGTGGGAAAGACGTCAGTGACCACCGGCCTGGCGTCCGCGGCCCTCGCGGCCGGCATTCCAACCCTCGTGGTGGACCTCGATCCCCATGCCGACGCTACGACGGCACTCGGCGTCCATCGAGGTGACCAGTTGGACATTGGCCGCATGCTCAAGAGTCCCCGGAAAGCGAAACTTCCCGAGAACGTCGCCAGCAGCAGCTGGGTTTCCAACGGTTCCAGCGGCGGCAGGCTTGACGTTGCTGTTGGATCCGCGTTCACGGGTATCTATGACCGCCCGGATCTCGGCCGCCGCGACCTTCGCAGGCTCTCGGCCGTTCTTGCAGGAACCACCAACTATGAACTGATTCTTGTGGACTGCCCTCCTTCGCTGAACGGGCTCACCCGCATGGCATGGAGCGCCAGCGACCGCGTAGTGCTCGTGGCCGAGCCCGGCCTGTTCTCCGTGGCCGGTACCGAACGGACCATGCGCGCCATCCAGTTGTTCCGGCAGGAATTCGCTCCTCATCTGGCGCCAGCGGGAATCGTCGCCAACCGCGTTCGCACCGGGTCAGCAGAGCACACCTTCCGGCTGTCCGAGATGGAGTCCATGTTCGGCGAGCTGCTCCTGACGCCGCACATTCCGGAGCAGGCAAACTGGCAGCAAATCCAAGGCGCAGCGCACTCCGTGCACCACTGGCCTGGCGATTCAGCCAAGAACTCCGCAAAACTCTTCGACGCACTCTTGCAGAGCCTGCTTGAAGGCCAAGCCGGCTTGCGGAATCGCCAGCAGCGCTAGCCCCCACGCGCCAGCCATATGACGGAAGAAGCCGCACCCTCTATCCAAGGGGCGGCTTCATCCGTTACCAAGACATCCAGTTGGGCTTATTTAGCCGATACGGCGGGCAACGCGCCGCTTGCTCAATTCGTCGTCCGGAAAGGACTGCTCGGCGGCGTGCTCGCTCGGAAGCGCGGCAAGGCTTCCCTCGACTTCCCGCCATACACGTCCCACCGCGATGCCAAAGACACCCTGTCCGCCTTGCACGAGGTCAATGACTTCGTCGGCAGAGGTACATTCGTAAACACTGGCGCCATCGCTCATCAGCGTAATCTGCGCAAGGTCTTCAACACCACGCTCGCGAAGATGCTCCACGGCTGTGCGGATCTGCTGCAGGGAAACACCGGTATCAAGTAGTCGCTTGACTACCTTGAGCACCAGGATGTCGCGGAATCCATAGAGACGTTGCGAGCCGGAACCCGCAGCACCACGGACGGCCGGCTCAACCAAACCGGTGCGCGCCCAATAGTCCAGCTGACGGTACGTGATACCTGCAGCCTTGCAGGCAGTGGGCCCGCGGTAGCCCGCGTCCTCGTCCAGCACTGGAAGGTCCTCTGTGAAGAGCAAACCTTGGGCGCCGGATGCGGGCGCAGCAATGCCGGTCGAGGCCTGCTTCAGCTCGCCTGCTTCGCCTTTCGGACTCACGTGACCTCCTTGTTCTCAGTTCCCTTGGGGACGGTGCTTACCACTGATCACAACGCCGAAATTCAGCCGTGTAATTCCCACAAGTCGGCACCTTCCAGTGTGACTTGCGCGGGCAGTGTATGCAACGGGAACTTGATACCTTCGACGTTAGGCCCGGGAGGGCGTTAGGTCAAAGACCTCGGGCGCAAAATCCGGTCGTGTCGAAAGTTTCACCCTCAACTTTAGGCTTAGGGTGATTCAGCCTTCGAAATCCTCAGGTTCCACGTCGTCCAGGAACTCGCGGAAACGCCGCATTTCACGTTCTTCGTCCACACTGGGATCCGGCTCTGAATCTTCGCCTTCGTCATGCTCAGTGATCCGGACTCCTGCTTCCTCCATCACCGCATCCGCGCACCAAATGCGGCATTTGGCCCGCAATGCAAGGGCCAACGCATCGGAAGCGCGCGAACTCACTACAGTGCCGTCGTCGAATTGCAGTTGCCCGTAGAAGATGTTGTCTTCGACCGCCACGATGTTAACGCTGATGATTGAATGCCCCAAGGATTCTACGACGTCAATCAGGAGATCGTGGGTCATCGGCCGCGGTGGGACCACACCTTGCTGGGCCAGGGCAATGGCGCTGGCTTCGGGTGTTCCTATCCAGATGGGGACATGCCGTTCACCCTTGATCTCCCGCAGGAGGACCAAAGGCTGGTTGGACGGCAGTTCGATCCGGACGCCGACAATTTCAACTTCGATCATCAGGTGTCCATCCGGGAGATACGGTCGTGGACGAGCGCCCTGTGCAGCGTCAGGCACAGTTCGCTGATTTCACGTGCTGCCTCGGCAGCCCGTGCTTGGGAGGCGGCGTCGCGCCTGGACGTCAGGGGCGCAACCGCTCTCTCCACCAGGCCGAACTCACGCTCGGCTGCAGCCTGGAACGGCCGGAGATGGCGCGGCTCCAAACCATGACCCTCCAACTGGACGCAGGCACGCGCAACCTGGAGGGCGTGTTCGTCGAACTTGCCGCCAACATGGCTTATTAGTCCGAAGCTCAGGAGCGACTCCAGCAAGGGTACGCTTGCACCCGATTCGGCCCGGAGCTGCTCCTCGGTCAATGCGCGGGCACGGCCTTGGATTTCGGCAGCCATTTCCGCCGAAACTACCCGGGGTGACACCGTGACGCCTGGAGGCAGGTTTTCGGGACGCTCCCCGCGATCGATCGCGTCCAAGTAATCCTTGATGACCTTGAGCGGCAAGTACTGGTCGCGCTGAAGGGCAAGGACGAAACGGAGGCGCTCAACATCACTGTCCGCGTACTGCCGGTACCCGGCAGGGGTCCGCTTCGGATTAATGAGGCCCTTTTCCTCAAGAAAGCGGATTTTGGACGCAGTCATTCCTGGGAAGTCGTCGCTCAACTGCGCCAGGACTTCCCCGATGTTCAGGACCTGCGGTCCGCGACGTTCCGGCTGGGCCATTGCCACAGGCAGGTACCCCGGGGTCAGACTTGGCCCGCCGGGCGGCCAGGGCTGAAGTAGTAGGTCAGCCGGAACTTGCCGATCTGCACCTCGTTGCCACTCTTCAGCAGCACCCGATCCACGCGGTCGTGGTTCACATAGGTTCCATTGAGGCTACCCATATCCACGAGTTCGAAGCCCATTGGGGTGCGGTGGAACTCCACGTGCTTGCGCGACACCGTGACGTCATCCAGGAAGATGTCTGCGTCCGGGTGCCTGCCGGCCGTAGTGGTATCTGCGTCCAGAAGGAACCGGGCCCCCGCGTTTGGTCCGCTGTGCGCGATGAGCAAGGCAGAGTCCGGCGGCAGGGCATCAACGGAGGCACGCTCTTCGGGTGCAAGCCGGGGTGCAACGCTTGGCTCGTCCCACGTTGGCGTGATGCTGATCGAGGTGGTCTCCGACGTGGGTTGCTCTTCCGCGCCCCTTCCGACATTGGCTTGGTTCTGTTCGCCGCCAACCATGGAATTTCCTCCTCATCCGCCGGCAATTCCAAACCTTGCCGGCCACTTCCGCCTCCCGGTACCGCCGGGCAAATCGGTTGCTGGCCCGCCTTCCCGCGTCCTTGGCTAAAAGAATGCAGCCGGGCGGGCCAGATAACTTTAGCCTACCTGTTGTTCGTACTCCGATGCACTGAGCAGGGAATCCACTGCATCGGCTTCTGCCAGCTTTACTTCAAAAAGCCAACCATCGCCGTAAGGATCAGAGTTGATCAGGGCCGGATCCTGGTCCAAAGAGTCATTGCGGTTAATGACTTCACCGCTAACGGGAGCATAGATATCACTGACGCTCTTGGTGGACTCAACCTCCCCAACAACTTCATTCCCGGTGATCTTTGTCCCGGGTTCGGGCATCTGGGCGTAAACAACGTCACCCAGGGCGTCCTGCGCGAAGTCGGTAATACCAATCCGCACCACGCCATCGGCGTCAGGGGCAGAAACCCACTCGTGCTCTGCGGTGTAGGAAAGATCGGCTGGAATATTGCTCATGGGTCGCCTTTCATCGGGACATTTACGGATCTCGACGGCGGCCCGGGCATCCGGCCACCGCTGAAAGTATAGGCACAATTCCCCTGTGCCTGATGAGGTCTCTGCCATGATTGACCCATGACTGAACAAGCACAAGTACCGGCTCGGAAAAAACGCAATTGGGGCGTCAAAATTATTCTGATCCTGGTGGCATTGCTTGTCGCTGTGGCAGCCTACTTTATCCTTGGGGCCATTCTGCCCCGTTGGTGGTCCGATGTTGTCGCGGGGCAGATCCGCCGGGACCTCGGCGCGAGCGTATTGGTGGGCATGTTCTACGGCTTCGTCTTCACCTTCGTTCCCCTCGTGGTGGCGTGGCAGGCAACCCACAAGGCTGTCTCCTGGCCTTGGAAGATAGTCATCCTGCTGGCGGCTGTGGCCATCGCCACGCCAAACCTCCTGACGGCAGGCATTGTGTTCGGTTCGACCGAATCTGCGCACGCCGGCCAGCGCACCTTGAGCGTGGATGCCGGATTCTTCACCACGTGGACGGCAATCTCGGCGGTAGCGGCTGCGGCGATTTTTGCGGTGGTTACTGTTCTTTGGGCACTGTGGCGCCGTCGCGGCAAGCAAATGAGGGTGTTGAAGCAGGCAGAGAACGAACGTACCAAGGCTGCGAAGAGGGCAGAGCAGGAAGCCCGGGACGCTGCACCCAACCCCTAGGACGCGAAAGCCCGCCACGGATATTGTCCGTGGCGGGCTTTTTGGTTTTGCAGCCCAGCGTCAGGAGACTGCCGCCCCCTGAGGTTCGCGTTCGACGTCGGTCCTGGTCTTTGCTGCTCCAACTTCCTTGCGCTTGGCTGCTGCGGCGGCAGCAAGCATGACCAACAACGCGGCTACAGTAATCGCGGTCCCTGCCCAGATGGGCGAGGTGTAGCCCAGACCAGCCGAAATGGTGACCCCTCCGAGCCAGGCGCCCAGCGCATTCCCCAGGTTGAAGGCGCCAATGTTGGCCCCGGATGCCAGGGCGGGAGCGGAGGAGGCAAAGTGCATCACGCGCATCTGCAGACCGGGGACGGTAGCAAAACCGAAGCCGCCCATGAGGGCCAGCGAGATCAAGGTAGCGATGCTGCTGGACGCGGTGAGGGCGAAGAAGCCCAGGACCAGCACCAAGCCGGCGAGGATTATGACGAGGGATCCGTCCAGGTTTTTGTCGGCCGCCTTCCCACCCAGGAAGTTGCCGACGAACAGTCCGCCACCGAAGAGCACCAGCAACCACGGGACGGCGCCCGGCTCAAAGCCGGAGACTTCCGTAAGCGTGAAAGCGATATACGTGAAAGCGCCGAACATGCCGCCAAAGCCCAAAATCGTCACGACGATGGAAAGCCAGACCTGGCCGGATTTGAAAGCTCCCAGTTCGCTACGGAGGCCTTTGGTCGGCTCCGTACTCCCCTTAGGCACCATCAACGCGATACCAAGCAGGGCCACAACGCCGATTCCGGTGATGGCCCAGAACGTTGAACGCCAGCCCAGGTTCTGGCCGAGGAGGGTGCCGAAAGGTACGCCAAGGACATTGGCGGCAGTAAGTCCAGTGAACATGATCGCAATGGCACCGGCCTTTTTGTGCGCAGGAACCAGGCTTGCTGCCACCACCGAGCCGATTCCGAAGAACGCACCGTGGCACAACGCCGCAATGATGCGGCCTACAAGCATTGCCGTGTACGAGTCGGCGATAGCGGAGAGGAAGTTGCCGACGATGAACAGAACAAGCAGTCCAACAAGGACCGGCTTGCGCGGCAGCCTGGTTACGGCGGCAGTAACCAGAAGGGCGCCGACCGTCACGCTTAGTGCATAGCCGGAAATGAACCAGCCTRCCGAGGCCTCGCTGACCTGGAAATCTGTCGCCACCTCCGGCAAAAGGCCCATGATGACGAACTCGGTTAATCCGATGCCAAATCCGCCAAGGGCGAGGGCTATCAACCCTGCGGGCATGTGGAACTCCTTAAATGGGTGGCTCCCAAAAGCAAAGTGGATGTGCGCCTCTGGAAACCCGTAGAATAATAGTTGCAGACGCTGTATATATAGTTGCACACGCTAGATAATTGCGCAAGCAACTACTTTCGGTCGGCTGCACTGATACGCAAACCAAGGCAGGAGCACAACGGGCATGGGCATCAAGGATGACGCCGTAGAAGTACGGGCACAGGGATGGCGCACCCTCGCTGCCCTGCATGGAAGCATCGAGGCAGAACTCGAGAAAGCACTCCAGGCTTCCACCGAGCTGTCGGTGGTGGAATACACGGTTCTTGACGCCCTGAGCCGCCAGGATGGATGGCACATGCGCATGCAGCAACTTGCCCGGGCCACGGCACTTTCCAGCAGCGCAACCACCCGCCTGGTCAACCGCCTGGAGGACCGGGGGCTGCTGACGCGGATCCTCTGCGCGGATGATCGGCGCGGGATCTATACCGAGCTCACAGTCGCCGGCCAAAAGCTGCTTGAGGCAGCAAAGCCTGTCCACGATGAGACCCTGGCGTCGGCCCTGGAAGCCGCTGAGCAGGTTCCCGAACTCGAACCCCTGGTACGCGCGCTGGGGGCGCTGCAGAAGGCCTGAGCTTCGACGTCGGGGTCGGCCATTCCCGCCCTTGTTCGCCCTCCTCACCGCACAACGGCGAGAGGAGCGAACAAGAGCGGGCTTGCCGCTGCCCACGCAGATTCGGACTTAACGACCAAAGGCCGGAACCCCGCGTTTCCGCGTGATTCCGGCCTTTATGGTCGGGCTGACAGGATTTGAACCTGCGACCCCTTGACCCCCAGTCAAGTGCGCTACCAAGCTGCGCTACAGCCCGCTGGTTCCACCGTTCTCCGCCTAGGTTTTCCTCCGAAGAGTCCCACCTAAGCAGTCCGGCCGAACCACCTCCAAAAGCTTACACGAAGTTGGAGGGTGCCAATGCCATCAGAGCCAAAGTCGACTGTGATGCCCGTCTCATTTAGCGCTTCTTGCCGCGCTTCTCACGAACGCGCATGTTGACCTCGATGGGCGTGCCTTCGAAGCCGAACGTTTCGCGCAAGCGACGCGTGATGAAGCGGCGGTATCCGGGATCCAGGAAACCGGTGGTGAACAGGACGAATTTCGGCGGGCGGCTGGAAGCCTGGGTGCCGAAGAGGATACGCGGTTGCTTGCCACCACGAACCGGGTGCGGGTGGGCAGCAACCAGTTCACCCAGGAACGCGTTCAGGCGGCCAGTGGGGATACGGCGGTCCCAGCTCTCCAGCGCAGTATCCAAAGCAGGAACCAAGCGGTCCTTGTGCCAGCCGGTCTTCGCGGAAATGTTGACACGCGGAGCCCACTCAACGTGGGCCAGGTCCTGCTCGATTTCACGCTCGAGGTAGCGGCGGCGTTCGTCGTCCAGCAGGTCCCATTTGTTGAACGCGAGCACCAGGGCACGGCCGGACTCAATAGCCAACTGCAGAATGCGGACGTCCTGTTCGCTGAGGACTTCGTCCACGGCGAGGAGCACGACGGCGACCTCCGCCTTTTCGAGCGCGGCCTGCGTACGCAGTGAGGCGTAGAAGTCGGCGCCCTGTGCCATGTGCTGGCGCCGGCGGATACCTGCGGTGTCCACGAAGCGCCACGTGCGATCGCCAAGTTCGATGAATTCGTCAACCGGGTCACGGGTAGTGCCGGCTAGCGGATCCACCACTACGCGCTCGGAGCCTGCAAGCTTGTTCAGCAGGGAGGACTTACCGACGTTCGGGCGACCGATCAGGGCGATACGGCGGGGTCCACCGGAACGCTCTACGCCCTCCACGAGGGAGAACTCAGGCAGGGTGTCCATGACGTGGTCCAGGAGGTCGGCTACGCCGCGGCCATGGAGGGCGGACACCGGGTACGGCTGGCCGAAGCCCAAGCCCCACAGTGCAGCGGAGTCAGCTTCCTGCGCGAAGTCATCCACCTTGTTGGCCACCATGATGACCGGCTTCTTGCTCTTGCGCAGCATCTTCATGACGCCTTCATCCGTTGCAGTCGCGCCAACGGCGGAGTCCACGACGAAGAGAACAGCGTCGGCAAGCTCAACAGCCATCTCGGCCTGCTCGGCAACACGGGCGTGGATGCCCTTGGCATCGTGTTCCCATCCGCCGGTGTCTACCAAGGTGAAGTTGCGGCCGTTCCAGCGGGCAGAGTACATGACGCGGTCGCGGGTAACACCCGGGGTGTCCTCAACCACAGCTTCGCGGCGGCCCAGGATGCGGTTGACCAAGGTTGACTTGCCCACGTTCGGGCGGCCGATGATGGCCAAAACCGGGTCCAGCTTGAGGGGACCTTCGTCGCCTTCATCGCCGTATTCGCCACTGAGCAGCGCGGCATCTTCTTCGTCGAGGTCGTAATCGTCCAGGCCGGCCCGGAGGGTGGCTGCACGGAGTTCGGCCTCTTCGTCGTCCAAGGCAGCCAGGTTTTCAGCCACCTGGTCGGTGCCGGTGGGCGTGTATTCGTCGTCGCCGGCTCCGTGGAGGCCGGATTTTTGAGTCGTATCGCTCATTGCACGTTCCTTAATGGTGGTCTGCCGGCGTCCCGGCTACTTCTGTTTGGCGGTGCTGCGGTGTGGATGGTCCGAACGGAGGTTCCTGGGGAAGGCCCTGCCCTGTAGTCCTGACTGCATCCTGGACGTGTTCGGCCAGTGCATCGCGGATTGCCGCAGCCGCCCTGTCCATTGAAACACGCCCCGGTTCGCCCTTCCGGCGCTGCACCGTGAGGGGTTCGCCGAAGCTGACATACAGCCTGCGGCGGGGTTTGGGAATATGGTCGCGGTGCTCATCACCCGCACGGGTTCCGAGAATCGCGACGGGTATGACGGTGGCTCCGGAGTTGATAGCCAGCCAGGCGACACCGTTGCTGATGCTCTCAGCAGAGCCGCTCCCCCGGGTACCTTCGGGCAGGATCCCAACGCAACGGCCGGCGTCGAGCAATTGCTTGCCCACGTGCAGGGCGCTGCGGTCACCGCTTCGGTCCACGGGAATCTGCCCTGATCCCTTGAGGACGCGGCCCAGGAATCCACGGAACATCTCTTTCTTGACCAGGATGTGCATGGGACGCGGCGAAGCGCCGAACATCACTGGACCGTCCAGGAAGCTGATGTGGTTAGCGGCAAAGATCACTGGACCAGCGGCGGGTATGTTGCTCTTGCCCGACACCACCGTCCGGTAGATGACATGATCCAGGAACCAGCCAACGGGCCGGCTCCAAATGCGTGTCCACCTAGCCGGAAGGTGGAGCGCAGGAAGCTGGTTATTAGTCGCCATAGATGACCTTGCTAACGATCGCGAGGGCTGTTTCCACTGTTTCCTCAAAGTCCAGGTCCGAGGAATCGAGCGTCACAACGCCGTCAGCCGCTTGGGTGAAGTTCACCACCGTGGAGTCCTTGGCATCACGCTGCGTCACCTGCGCGGCAAGCTGTTCCTTGGTCTGCGTACCGCCCAACTGAATACCACGACGCCGGAGCCTGGCTTCTTCGCTTGCGGTCAGGAGCATGCGGACCTCGGCGTTGGGGGCAACCACTGTGGTGATGTCGCGTCCCTCCACCACCATCCGGTGATGGTGCTGGTCGATGAGCTGGCGCTGGCGGCGGATCAGCTCCGTGCGGGCACCCAATGTAGTAGCGACGGCGCTCACGGAAGACGAAATCAAGGGATCACGGATTTCATCGGTAATGTCCGTGCCGTCTACTGCCACATACTCGGTAGCGGTGCTGGTGCTGATTTCCAGGGGCATGAGCTTGGAAGCCTGCTCCACCGCAGCGCCGTCCTGGAGGTCGAGCCCTGTTTTGAGGCAGTACCACGTGAGTGCGCGGTACATCGCACCGGTATCCAGGTACGCCAGCTTCAAGCGCCGGGCAACTTCCTTGCTGACGCTGGACTTGCCCGACCCCGAGGGGCCGTCGATCGCGATCACGAGCGGCTTGCCGGGGCGGGCGACTGTCTCCGGCCCAAAGAATTCACGCGTCATTACTGGAGTACCCGCCATCCACGGTCGGTTAAGGCTTCAACAAGGAGGTCGTGCTTGCTCGGCAGGACTGAGAGCTCCACCATGCCCACGTTCTGGCCCGATGAATGATCGAGCCGGAGGTCTTCGACGTTCACGCCGATCTCCCCAATTTCGGTCAGGAGCTGCGCGATCTGGCCAGGCTTGTCATCCACGAGGATCGTAAGCCAGGAATACGCTTGTGGAGGCCCGCCGTGCTTGCCCGGAATCCGGGCCTGTCCGGCGTTGCCTTCACTGATGAGCTGGGCGAGATCCAACCGCGCTCCGGGTGCACTCGGCGCTTCCAAAGTCCCTATCAACCGATTCAGGTCCTCACGAACACCGTGCAGGATGGAAACAACCTTTTCCGCGTTGCCACCCAGGATCTGCACCCACAGGGTGGGATCGCTGGCAGCGATGCGGGTGGTGTCCCGCAACCCGTTCCCGGCCAAGGACAGCGCATGCAGGGGTGTCCCCTGCAAGCGGCTCGCCAAGAGCGAAGACATGATCTGCGGCAGATGCGAGACCAAAGCCACCGCTTCATCGTGCTCATCAGCGGTGAACTGGGAGACGATTGCCCCCAGGTCCCCCGCCAGCGAACGTGCCGTCTGCAGTGCGTCGGTGTCGGTTTCCTCCGTTGGGCAAACCACCCACGGCATGGACGTGAAAAGCTCGCCCCTGGCTGCAACCGGCCCGGACTTTTCCCGTCCGGCCATCGGATGGGTCCCCACGTACCTGGCCAGGTCCACGCCGCGCTCCCGCAATTGGGATTGAATCGTGGCCTTGACACTGGCAATGTCAACGACGACGGCGGACGGGTAGTCCGCCAGGGCTTTCTCCACGACGTCGGCCGTCACGTCAGGCGGTGCAGCGACAACAACCAACTGAGGTTGCTCGTCAAGCTCAGCCAAGGGCCGGCCAGCACCAATGTCCACCGCGACCGCCTGGTTCGTCGGCGAGGGGTCGAAAAGGAAAACGGGAACGCCGCGCCCGCGCAGGCCAAGGCCAATGCTGGCACCAAGCAAGCCTGTACCAAGAACCACGACCGGGCCATCAAGATGGCCGCGGCCGTGCGAGCGGAATGCCGACATGCCCTAGAGCCCCACAGATGCCAGAAGGTGACCGACTTCCTGCCTGCCGAGGTTGCGGATGCTTCCTTGGCGCTGGTCTCCCAGGCCAATGGGACCGATCTTGACACGGACAAGACGCTCTACCGGGAAACCAACAGCATCGAACATACGGCGAACGATGCGGTTCTTGCCGGAGTGCAGGACAACCTCAATGAGCACGTGGCCAGGGGTGGAGTCAACAAGGCGGAAGGAATCCACTGTTGCCAGACCGTCTTCAAGCTCGACGCCGGACTTCAGCTGCGCGCCGACGCCCTGCGGGAAGGGGCCGCGAACCTGCACCAGGTACGTCTTGGGCACCTCATAGGAAGGGTGGGTCAGGCGGTTGGCGAGTTCGCCGTCGTTGGTCAACAACAGCAGCCCTTCGGTGCCGACATCCAAACGCCCGACGTGGAAGAGCCGCTCACCCTTGGCGTTCTTCAGGAAGTCGCTGATGCACGGCCGGCCCTCGGGGTCTTCCATGGTGGAGACAACGCCCTTGGGCTTGTTGAAGACCATGTAGACGAGGGTTTCGTCCAGCTGGATGCGGATACCGTCAACGTGAATCACGGCGGTTTTGGGGTCAACACGCATGCCAAGCTCGGTAGTGACCACGCCATCTACCTCGACGCGGCCTTCGAGGATCATTTCCTCGCACACGCGACGTGAAGCCACGCCGGCCTGCGCCATGACCTTTTGCAGGCGTACGCCGTCCACATCGTGGAGGTCCGACTGCGGGACTTCCTGGCGCGGACCGCGGTTGCGGCCAGGCTTGCGGATGGGGCCCAGGTTCTGGCCGAAGCGTTCGCTGCCGAAAGCCTTGGAGCCGTATTGCCTGGCGGGCTTCGCCTTGGGCTTCAACGCACCGGGTGTTCCGGGAGCCTTGCCGTAACCGGGCTTGTTGGAGCCGGGCTTGCGGAAGGGCTTGGCAGGCCGGGCGGCCTGGCCGCGATCGTAATCGCCAGCCGTTGTGGGGTTATCCGGATCGAAAGGGGCCGCTTCCCGTGGCTTTGAAGCCTTGAACGGGCGGCCCTCGCCCTGAGTGAAGTTGCGCTTTCCAGCGCCGGCACTGCCGCCGCGGCCGGAGAAGCCGCCGGCGTTGGAGCGGCCTGTGCCGCCCCTTGCCTCATTGCGTCCAGAACTGTTGCGTCCCGAACTGTTACGTGGTGAACCCTGGCGTCCCGCCTGTGTCATGACCCGTCCTTGTGTAGTAATGGCCGGCATTTAGTGCTGCAATCAACACTAGCCAGCCGGGCAGACATCGTCTGCCCCTTGTTGCCGTGGCACCGTCCATGCGGTGCCGTGAATCAGTATGTAGTTATCGTGCGGTGCCGGGCTTACATCCGGCTGGCGTCGTAGTACTCGTCGATCCCTTCCAAACCCGGAAGGTGCGGCGAGAGCTGGGGCAGTTCCGCCACCGAGCCGATTCCCATCCGTTCCAGGAAGTAGGAGGTTGTCCTGTACAGGACAGCCCCTGATTCGGGATCGTTCCCGGAGTCTTCGATCAGACCACGCTGGGTTAGAGTCCGGACCACAGAATCGACGTTGACGCCTCGAATTGCGGATACCCGGGCCCTGGAGACCGGTTGCCTGTAGGCAATGACCGCCAGTGTTTCAAGCGCTGCCTGAGTGAGCCTGGTGGTCTGCCCTTCGAGGACGAACCTGCCCACGATGTCCGCAAAATCAGACCGTGAATAGATCCGCCACCCACCGGCGACGTTCCGCAATTCAAAACCCCGGGGGGCAGAGCTGGCAACGGCAAAGCCGACAGCATCCACGTCCGGGGCTTTAACAGTATAGCCGCTATACTCCCGCTGCAGGTCCTGCAGCAAATCCTCGACGACGGCGACCGTTACGTTCAATCCCGCAGCCAACTCCTCCGAGGTGGCTGGCTCATCGATGACCATGAGCACAGCTTCCAACGCTGCCCGCGCCCCGCCAGGCAGGGTTTCGAGCTCAGCAAGGCCAGCTGCGCCCACGTCCTGCTCAGTCACTGGCTTTCCCTTCGGTCGTTTCCTCGTACTCTTCGCTCAGGTTCGAGCTGTCCCATTCGTCCACGTCCCCAGTCCATCGCACTGTCAGTTCTGCCAACGGACCTTGCTGTTCGAATGCCACAACCCTGTCCCTGAACATCTCCAGCAAGGCCAGGAAGCGGGCCACCACCACCAAGGTTGTCTCGGCGTCGGCTATCAGCACGCGGAAGGAGAGGGGGGCTCCAAGTTGAAGCCGGTATCCGATGATCTCGGCTTGCTCCTTGACGCTCACAGGGGGTGCGTGGAGATGGTCCAATCCCACCTCTGCGGGCGCCGTGTCCTTTGGCTTCAGTGCCTTGGCGGCAAGCTCCGCGAACTGTTCAGGGGTGTGCCGCCACACAAGTTCGGGCAGCAGCGCGGCGAAATGGGCCTCCAGTGCCACTTGGCGCGGGTATCTCCGCTCTTCCTGTTCCAGGGTTTCACTGATGAGACCTGCCACTTGCTTGAACGCCTTGTACTGGAGCAGCCGGGCGAAGAGCAAGTCCCGGGCTTCCAGGAGAGCAATATCTTCGTCGTCCTCTACTTCGCCAGCGGGAAGGAGCCGGGCAGCTTTGAGGTCCAGGAGAGTGGCAGCGATCACCAGGAATTCGCTGGCCTCGTCCAACGCCCAGTCCTCCCCCAGTTCCTGGAGGCGGCGGATGTACTTGATGAACTCATCGGTGACGGTGGCCAAGGCCACCTCGGTGATGTCCAGCTTGTGCTTGGATATCAGGCCCAGCAGGAGGTCGAACGGCCCGGTAAAGTTTGCGAGCCGAACCTCAAAGCCCGCCTTACGGGTGTCGGAGGTGCCGGCGTCGGACGTTTTCTCCGGACTTGCCGCCTCGGCGAGTGACCGTCCCACGTGTCCGCTACGGCGCGCCGCCGCGCGAGATAAGTTCTTTTGCGAGGCGGCGATAGGCGTCTGCACCGATGTGGTTGCCGGCGTAGCTCGTAATGGGTTCCGCGGCCACTGTGGCGTCCGCGAACTTAATGGAACGCTTGATGACGGTCTCGAAAACCTTGTCACCGAAGGCCTCCACGAGGCGCGAGATGACTTCGCGGCTGTGCAGGGTGCGGGCGTCGTACATGGTGGCGAGGACGCCGTCCACCTGCAGACGTGGATTCAAACGGTCCTGCACCTTCTCGATGGTTTCCACGAGGAGGGCCACTGCGCGAAGCGCGAAGAACTCGCAAATCAACGGAATGATGACGCCATGGGCGGCGGTCAGTGCGTTGACAGTCAACAGGCCGAGGGACGGCTGGCAGTCGATCAGCACGACGTCGTAGTCATCTTCAACGCTCTTGAGTGCGCGGTCCAGGACTTGCTCGCGGGCGACTTCGTTGACCAGCTGCACTTCAGCAGCGGAGAGGTCGATGTTTGCAGGCAGAAGGTCCACACCTTCCACTCCGGTCTGCTGGATAGCATCCCGGATGTTCACTTTGCGGTCCATGAGGACGTTGTAGACAGTGAGATCGAGTTCGTGCGGATTGGCGCCGAGCCCTGCAGAAAGAGCACCTTGTGGATCAAAGTCCACCAAAAGCACCCGCCGGCCATACTCCGCGAGCGCCGCCGCAAGGTTGATGGTGGACGTGGTTTTGCCCACTCCGCCCTTCTGGTTAACCATGGCGATGACCCTTGCCGGGCCGTGGGAGGCAAGTGGAGCCGGTTCCGGGAAGTCGCGGTAAGGACGGCCCGTAGGCCCCATGATGGCGTCTTCCAGATCGAGCTCGGTGTCTCCCAGCGTAGCTGTTCCCCGTTCGCTGCTCACGTATCTAACCACTCTTTCGACGACGATCTTCCCTGCCGCTGTTCCCCTGGGTACAGCGCTGCTACCCACCTAGGCTACAGCGCCCGACACGGCATTTCAGGGAACTTGACTTTCGTTGATCTTTGAGCCTTGACCCTCTAGTTGAGGTCGAAGGTTGGCCGGTCGAAGGCTTGCTTTGCTTGGCTGCCGGGCCTCCTTGTCTTCCTTGGCGAACGGCAAAGGACCGACACCCCGAATGGGTGTCGGTCCTCGTTGCTATGTATTGGTGTTAGATGGTTGCCTTGTGACGGGTTTCAGCTTCCGGTGCCGTCTCCGCCTCGGCGCCGTGGGCGATCATTGTCGTCTCGTCGAACGGCTCGCTGCCGGAGAGGACACGCTCCACCTGGGCGTTGTCGATTTCCTTGACCCAGGTGCCGATCAGAACGGTCGCAACGGCGTTGCCTGTGAAGTTCGTCAGTGCACGGGCCTCAGACATGAAGCGGTCGATGCCAACGATCATGCCCACGCCACCCAGGAGCTCGGGCCTGTGTGCCTGCAGGCCGGCGGCAAGCGTTGCCAGGCCAGCTCCAGTGACGCCTGCAGCGCCCTTGGAAGCGATGATCATGAACACCAGGAGCGAGATCTGGGCGCCCAGGTCCAGCGGCGTACCCATGGCGTTGGCAACGAACAAGGAGGCCATAGTCAGGTAGATGGCAGTGCCGTCAAGGTTGAAGGAGTAGCCGGTGGGTACTGTCACGCCGACAACCGGCTTGGAGACACCCAAGTGTTCCATCTTGGCGATGAGGCGGGGCAGGGCTGCCTCGGAGGAGGACGTGGAGAAGATGAGGAGGTATTCCCGGGCCAGGTACTTCATCAGCTTGAAGATGTTGACGCCGGCCACCGCACGGAGCAGCGAGCCGAGGATGACCACGATGAACACTGCGCAGGTGATGTAGAAGGCCACCATCAGCGTGAACATGCTGAGGATTGCCTGGGCGCCAGTGGCACCGACGACGGCGGCGATCGCACCGAACGCGCCGACGGGAGCCAGCCACATGATCATGATGAGGATCCGGAAGACAAGGCGCTGTCCGTGGCCGATTGCGGTAAGGATCGGGGTGCCCTGCTTACCCATCTTCTGGAGCGCGAAGCCCACCAGGATGGCTGCGAGGAGGGTGGGCAGGACGGGAATGTCGCTGGGGATGATGCCCATCAGGAAGTCCACGGTGCTGTCCGTGGCCGCCTTCTTGTTGGGATCGTATGGAGTCAGCTTCAGGCCCTCACCCGGGTGAATGAGGTTGCCGACAACGAGGCCGATAGCCAGTGCGAAGGTTGACATGGCTACGAAGTAGCCAAGTGCGAGTCCACCTACCTTGCCGACGGTTGCGGCTTTGGCGATGGAACCGATGCCCAGAACGATGGTGCAGAAGATGACCGGAGCGATCATCATTTTGATGAGCTTGATGAAGCCATCACCGAGCGGCTTCAGGGACTTTCCAACCTCAGGGAACAGCAGGCCGACCACGGCACCGAGCACTACGGCCAGGATGACCGCGATGTACAGGTAATGCGACTTGTCGAGCCCCCTGCGTCCACCGGTGGTGGCTACTGCCGACTCTCCTCGTTGAGAGGTCATGGGATTCTCCTTCTGGATACTGTGTAAGGCGCTGCGGTCCTGCACTTGTGTCCAATCCGCTGCCCTTGTGTGATATCCATCATTCAGCCATGGGTGACACACATCACCGTTGCGGTCATATTGGTCATGGGAGGCCTACTTGTTTCATCGCTGGAGCATCGCCCGCCGCTTGTTTGTGGCAAACCTGCTGTTCGTACTGGTGCTGACAGCTGTCTTCGGCGCGTTCTCGGTACTGGAGGCGCGGGATCGGGCGTACGAGGATGCCGGCAGCCGGATGCTTGCGATCGCAACATCCATTGCCCACAACCCCTTGGTGTTGCAGGCGGCGGCAACTTCTGATCCGTCAGCCATACTGCAGCCCTATGCGCTGGAGGTCATGAAGGACGCGGACGCAGATTTCATCACCATCATGGCTCCCGACCGGACCCGATGGACCCATCCCCGTCCCGAAGAGCTGGGCAAGCCCTATATCGGCACGATCGAGCCTGCCCTGCGGGGTGAGACTTTCACGGAAGTCACTGCGGGTACATTGGGGCCCTCGGTCCGCACGATCGTGCCTGTGAAGGACTCCGGTGGAACCGTCAAGGCCTTGGTGGCGGCAGGCATCACCGTAAGAACCGTGGATACCGATGTCGCCGAAAGGCTGGGAGTGATTGGCGGCATCGCGCTGGTGGTCTTGTTCTTCGGCTCCATAGCCTCCTGGCTGCTCGGACGTTACCTGCGATCCGTGACCCGCGGCTGGGGTCCCGAACAGCTCGCGCAGCTCTTCGCCTACTACGAATCAGTCCTGCACTCCGTCCGTGAAGGCGTGATCCTGATCGATACCCGCGGAAAAGCAGTGATGTACAACGATCAAGCCGCGGAGTTGCTGGGACTGGAACCTTCCGAGGCCGACCGCTCCCCCGATGATGCTCCCAAGCTGTCCGACCTCCCCTTCGACGGGAGCCTGCGAGCGCTTTTCGAATCCGGCAGGCCAGCCCATGACGAAATCCATTTGACCGGTTCACGGATCCTGGTGGTCAACCAAGCCCCTGCCGTGGGGCCGGTCCCTGCCCGGAGCCGGCAAAAGCCATCGGTCTACGGCACAGTGGCCACCATTCGTGACCGCACTGAGATTGAGTCGTTGGGAACCGAGCTGGAAACCATGAAGACTCTCTCGGATGCGTTGCGTGCCCAGACCCACGAACATGCCAATCGCCTGCATATGATCGTTTCCCTTCTTGAGTTGGGCCGCACGCCCCAAGCGCTCGAGTTCGCCACCAAGGACCTGGAGCTCAGCCAGCAGCTCACGGACGACATGCTTGCTTCGGTGGATGAACCGGTGATGAGTGCATTGGTGATGGGCAAGTCTGCCGAAGCACATGAGCGTGGGGTGGAATTGGTGGTTCGGACATCAGGGAGTTCTGGCGTCCGTGGTCTGGAAATCCAGGACCTTGTGACGATTCTGGGAAACCTCCTGGACAACGCCATTGATGCTGCCGCGTCCGGTGAGATGCCCCGAAAGGTGGAACTGGACGTTGAAGCCAGTGTGGCCGGTGTTGGATTCACTGTTCGGGATTCCGGGGCCGGTATCGATCCTGGTTCGATCGATGATGTGTTGCAGTACGGGTACAGCACCAAGTCCGCCCAGGACAATCCGCGGGGAGCCCATGGGCGTGGTGTCGGCCTTGCCTTGGTCCGACAGGCGGTCCAGCGGCTGAACGGTACTATGACGATCAGCAATCCAGGCGGCGCCCAGTTCCATGTTGTGCTGCCCGCGCCCGTTACCGAGGAAGAGAATGCATGACAGACATCCGCGTCCTGGTGGTCGAGGACGAGCCCATCGCCTCAGACGCCCACTCTATTTACGTGGGCAGGCTCCAAGGGTTCACGCTGGTGGGAACGGCCCCGGATGGCCAGTCTGCACTGCGCATCCTTGGCGAATTCGCTGCGTCCGGCTCGCCGGTGGACCTGGTGCTGCTCGATATGAACCTGCCGGACCTTCATGGGTTGGATGTTGCCCGACGCATGCGCTCCGCGGGAGTCTTCGCCGACATTATTGCCATCACAGCCGTCCGTGAATTGAACATCGTGCGCAGCGCCGTTTCCATCGGCGTCGTGCAGTATTTGATCAAGCCCTTCACTTACGCGACCTTTGCCGACAAGCTGAACAGCTACCGCACTTTCCGTGATCAACTGGCGGGCTCGGTGTCCGGCATCTCCAAGGCCGGAGCATCCCAGAGCGACGTGGACCAGGCCTTCGCGAGTCTCCGGGCACCCACGGAACTACCACTGCCGAAGGGGTTGTCAGGTTCCACATTGGAGGCGGTGAAGGATCTTGTCCGCGCCCGGCAACAAGCCGTATCCGCTAGTGAAGTGATGGATGCCCTTGGAATGTCCCGGGTCACAGCCCGCCGGTATCTGGAGTACCTGGCCGACGCCGGGACGGTCACCAGGGCCCCGCGCTACGGAACGCCAGGGCGCCCGGAGAACGAGTACGGCTGGAACCGGGGCTAACACGCGCCTTAACGACTGGTCCGCCCGCGATCTGGACCTCAAGTTCCCCACAGAGCCTGCAAATGTATACATTGCTCCGCTCTTTTTGAAGATTTATCCAATTTCCTTGAGTTTGTGTATACACTGAGATCATGCGCGCCAGTGATCGGGCCTATGCGGCCCTCCGTGAAGACATCATTGAGTGGCGCCTTCGGCCCGGCACGGTTCTGGCAGAAGTCGAACAGTCCGAGCGGCTGGGGGTTTCCCGCACGCCGGTGCGGGAGGCGTTGGGCCGGCTGATGGCTGAGGGATTGACGACGGCGGCAGGCGGCCGCGGCGTCGTCGTCACCGATATCTCGCTGGACAGCATCGACGAACTGTTCGAACTGCGCGAAACACTCGAAGTCAGGGCCGCAGCCCTCGCCGCCGAACGTGGGGAACCGGGCGTCTTCGCCGAGCTGCAGGCGCAGCTGCTGAGGGCTCCGGATCTGCTCAGCGAGAAGGATCCTGGCCGGCACGAGTATTACGCGTTGGTTAGCCGGCTCGACGAGGCCATCGATGCTGCGATCTCCAACTCCTACCTTGCCCAGGCGATGCGGAGCCTGCGCGTGCATCTGGTACGGGTGCGCCGGCTGGCAGCCGATGATGCTGCCAGGCTTCATGCCGCGGCCGCGGAGCATGCGGCCATTGCCGAAGCGATCGCGGCAGGGAATCCCCGGCTGGCCGAAGCAGCCACCACACTTCATTTGCACCGAAGCCTTACCCACGTCAAAGCCGCTCATGTGGCCCGCTAAAGACCCTCAGTAGAAGGAGCACCATGGTCAAGAACAACCACGTCCGCGTTTACAAGTCCGAAGAGAACCTCCCGCGTGAGGAGCAGTTGGCACACAAAATCGCCGTGGTCGCCGCCGACCCCGTCGACGTCACCCCCGAGGTCACCGATATGGTGATCAACCGGATCATCGACAACGCCTCGGTGGCCATTGCCTCCCTGAACCGGGCACCGATCGTCGCAGCACGCGCCCAGGCCCTGACGCATGGGCCGTCCACGAACGGCAAGGGCGGGCACGTTTTCGGTATCACGGAACGGGTCTCCCCCGAATGGGCTGCCTGGGCCAACGGGGTAGCCGTTCGCGAGCTGGACTACCACGACACGTTCCTGGCCGCGGACTACTCCCACCCCGGAGATAACATCCCGCCGATCCTCGCCGTCGCCCAGCACGTCGGTGCCAGCGGTGCCGACCTCGTGCGCGGCATCGCCACCGGGTATGAAATCCAGGTGAACCTGGTCAAGGCCATCTGCCTGCACAAGCACAAGATCGACCACGTCGCCCACCTCGGCCCGTCCGCCGCAGCCGGGATCGGCACGTTGTTGGGGTTGGATGTTGAGACGATCTTCCAGTCCGTTGGCCAGGCCCTGCACACCACCACCGCCACCCGGCAGTCCCGCAAGGGCGAAATCTCCACCTGGAAGGCACACGCCCCGGCCTTCGCTGGCAAGATGGCCGTCGAAGCAGTGGACCGCTCCATGCGCGGACAGACCTCGCCCGTGCCGATCTACGAAGGCGAAGACGGCGTGATCGCCTGGATGCTCGACGGCCCGGACGCCGCCTACGAGGTCCCGCTGCCACTGCCCGGTGAAGCCAAGCGCGCCATCCTGGACACCTACACCAAGGAACACTCCGCCGAGTACCAGGCCCAGGCGTGGATCGACCTGGCCCGCAAACTCAACCGCGAGCACCCCGAAACCACCGATCCGGCCAACGTGGCCTCGGTGCTGATCAAGACCAGCCATCACACCCACTACGTGATAGGTTCCGGCGCGAACGATCCCCAGAAGTACTCCCCCACAGCGTCCCGGGAAACCCTGGACCACTCCATCCCGTACATCTTCACCGTCGCCCTGCAGGACGGCGCCTGGCACCACGTGGATTCCTACGCTCCCGAACGGGCCGCCCGCCCGGACACTGTTGAACTGTGGCACAAGGTCACCACCGTGGAAGACCCCGAGTGGACCCGCCGCTACCACTCCCTGGACATCGCAGAGAAGGCCTTCGGCGGTTCCGTGGAAATCACGCTCACCGACGGCACCGTCATCACCGATCAGATCGCCGTGGCCGACGCGCACCCGCTCGGTGCCCGGCCGTTCGCCCGCGAGCAGTACATCAACAAGTTCCGCACGCTTGCTGCCGGTCTCGTGGAGGAAGCCGAAATCGAACGGTTCCTCACCGCCGTCGAACGCGTCACCGAACTGTCCGCAGGCGAACTGGACCAGCTGAACATCACCGCAGCCCCCGGCGTGATCGACCTCGCGGCAGCTCCGAAGGGACTGTTCTAAATGCTGTACTCCACAACCACACCCGAACAGAAACGCCTCAAGCTCCGCGAGTTRCTGGCCTCCGGGACCGTGCAGCAGTTCCCCGGGGCGTTCAACCCGCTCTCGGCACGGCTCATCGAGGAAAAAGGCTTCGCCGGGGTCTACATCTCCGGCGCCGTCCTAGCCAACGACCTCGGCCTGCCCGACATCGGCCTGACCACCCTCACCGAAGTCGCCACGAGGGCAGGCCAGATCGCCCGCATGACCGACCTGCCCTCACTCGTGGACGCGGACACCGGCTTCGGCGAACCCATGAACGTCGCCCGCACCATCCAGGAACTCGAAAACGCAGGCCTCGCCGGATGCCACATCGAAGACCAGTTCAACCCCAAACGCTGCGGCCACCTGGACGGCAAAAACGTCGTGGACATCGACACCGCCACCAAACGCATCCGCGCCGCAGCAGACGCACGCCGGGACCCGAACTTCCTCATCATGGCCCGCACCGATATCCGCGCCGTCGATGGAATCCAAGCAGCCCAGGACCGCGCCAGAGCCCTCGTGGACGCCGGCGCCGACGCGATCTTCCCCGAAGCCATGGCCGATTTGAGCGAGTTCCAGGCCATCCGCGACGCCGTGGACGTCCCGATCCTGGCCAACATGACAGAGTTCGGCAAAAGCGACCTCTTCACCGTGGACCAACTCCAGGGCGTCGGGGTAAACATGGTCATCTACCCCGTTACCCTCCTCCGCATTGCCATGGGCGCTGCAGAGCGTACGCTGGAATCGATTAAGGCTGCGGGGACTCAAGAGGCACAAGTGGAAAACATGCTCACGCGTGCGCGCCTCTATGAACTCGTGGATTACGAGGCCTACAACCAGTTCGATACCGGCGTTTTCAACTTCCAGGTTCCTGGCATCCGCTAGGTCCGGGAATCACCAAGGGGACAGCAGGCACTCCGGCAAACCGGGGCGCTTGCATAATGAACGAAGGAGTTCAGCATGGCTGCTGAAGACATTAAAAAAGGCCTTGCCGGCGTCGTGGTGGACTACACCGCCGTCTCGAAGGTCAACCCGGACACCAACTCGCTGCTGTACCGGGGATACCCGGTCCAGGAACTGGCTGCCAAGTGCAGCTTCGAAGAAGTTGCCTACCTGCTGTGGAACGGCGAACTGCCCGACGATGCCCAACTGGCTGAATTTGTTGCCCGCGAACGCGCGGGGCGTGCCCTGGACCCTGTGGTCAAGTCAGTTATAGACACGTTGCCCACCACCTCACATCCCATGGATGTTTGCCGTACGGCAGCGTCCGTGCTGGGAGCCCGGCACGAGCTGGCCGAGGATTCATCCCCCGATGCCAACATGAAGAAGGCGATCGACCTCTGGGCTGCGATGCCTGCCGTCGTGGCCTATGACCAGCGCCGCCGGCGCGGCCAGGACGCAGTGGAACCGCGGGAGGACCTGGACTACTCCGCGAACTTCCTGTGGATGACGTTCGGTGAAGAAGCAGTGGTGGAGGTTGTGGAGGCATTCAACGTCTCGATGATCCTTTACGCGGAGCACTCCTTCAACGCCTCCACGTTCACAGCCCGCGTGGTCACCTCCACGCTCTCGGATCTGCATTCGGCCGTGACCGCTGCTATCGGCGCCCTCAAAGGCCCGCTGCACGGCGGCGCCAACGAGGCCGTGATGCACACGTTCGATGAGATCGGCATCCGCAGCGAAGAATCCATGGAGGAAGCCGCGATCCGGGCCCGGGCATGGATGGAAGACGCCCTGGCCCAGAAGAAGAAAGTCATGGGCTTCGGGCACCGCGTCTACAAGCACGGCGACTCCCGGGTACCCACCATGAAGGCCGCCCTGGACAAGATGATCGCCCATTACGGACGCCCCGAACTCCTGGGACTCTACAACGGACTCGAACAAGCCATGGACGAAGCCAAAGCCATCAAGCCCAACCTCGATTACCCCGCCGGCCCCACGTACCACCTCATGGGCTTCGATACGCAGACGTTCACCCCATTGTTCGTCGCCAGCCGGATCACCGGCTGGACAGCACACATCATGGAACAGTTTGCCTCGAATTCCCTTATCCGTCCGCTCAGCGAATACAACGGACCGGAAGAGCGGCACGTGCCGTAGCCTCTTGGCGCTCGGGCGCTAAGGAAGCAGACGACGGCGGGTCGGTCACCGAAAGGCGACCGGCCCGCCGTCGTACGCTGGGAAACCTTTTCTACTGCTCGGTTCCGATCCAATCGATGGTGTGGACTTTGGCCACGCTCTCGTTATCGGCAGCCAGGTCCACTCGAACTGCGATCCGCTGCCCGGAAATCATCGCGGGCAGCCAATGCTCGGCGTCGGCCCACATCCGTTCCACCGGTAGCTTGGACACTGGGAACCATTCCGGCGCGATCTCATCGCTTTCAACCGGTTCACCTTCCCAAATACGCGTCAGGTACACGGTGGTGGCCATGTTCCATTCCGGTCTGGCAGGAAACACGAAATCAATGATGCCGGCGGGGATGAGGTCCGCAGCCTGGACCACCACGCTGATCTCCTCCATGACCTCGCGGCACACCGCCTGGATTGCGGTCTCCCCCGGTTCCACGTGCCCACCCACGCCCACCACTTTGCCGCGCCCAAAACCGGTCTTCTTGGTGCCGAGGAGGACGTGTTCCCCGTCCGCGTCATCGCGGAGGAGGAAGCACAGTGTCACATGGGCTGCTGTCATGCTGCCTACCTTAACCCGATCTCCTCTACCGGGGCTGGCATTGCGACGGTCAGCCCAATTGCTACCGTGAGCCCAGTTGCCTACAGTGAGCCCATGAACGAAGGTGGCGGCGAAGCGCGCGCCGAGACTCAGGCGCAGGCCATCAATCACGATGCGAAGCCCCAGGCAGCGGAAGATGTCGAAACAGTTCCTGTTGCCGAGTCACCAGCACACGCCCGACTCGGGCAGGAGCGCGATGCCTGGCTGCCCCGTTGGGTGGTAGCGCATCCGCTATACGTCGGCTGGGCCTGGACGGTGGTGTGGGCCGGGCTCATTGTTCTGGATGAAGTGGTGGACCTGGCCGGATGGACCTGGTATTTGCTGGTCCTCGCCGCTGCTTTGCCCACGCTGCTGTCCACGCTGGCTGTGCTGCATGCCACGCCCCGCAGCCACCTCAAGGCAGTGGATGCCACTGTCCTGGGCCATTTTTTCGTCCGCTTCCTCGCCCTGGTAGTGGCCTTCATGGTGTGGGCCGCCTCTGTGGTGATGAGTGCTTCCATCTCGACCACCGTGCAAACCGTCATCGGCGACTCCGAAAAGGAGGTGACCGCACTCGGCTTCAACCTCATGCTGGCTTCGGTCCCGCTGGTGCTCTCTGTCCTGTGGATGGCGTTCATAGTGCGGTGCGCCTGGTTCCTCCGCCGGCTACGCGGTTGGCGGCAAATACCCCTGAAGACGCGGGTACCCAAAAAGTTCCTCAAGGGTCAGCCACGGCTGAAGCGGGTGGTGGTGGGGCTGGCCCACCCCGGGCTCTTGCTGGTGGCCGGATTGGGGACGTCGCTGCTGGCCTTGTTCGTCGATGCCGTGGAATTGACGTTCAGTGTCCTGGACTAGTTGCGGCTCCTGCCGACCACAGGTTCAGCCGAGCGCCCTGGGATGGGCAGCAGCGTAAACTTCCCGCAAAGTATCGGCCGTGACCAACGTGTAGACCTGGGTGGTGGTCACCGACGCGTGCCCCAACAGCTCCTGGACTACGCGCACGTCAGCCCCGCCTTCCAGAAGATGCGTGGCAAAAGAGTGCCGCAAGGTGTGTGGCGAAACATCCTTGGTGATGTTTGCCTTCTCCGCGGCAGTTTTGAGGATTGTCCAGGCACTTTGCCTGCTGATCCTGCCGCCACGGGCATTGAGGAACAAGGCGGGAGTGCCCTTGCCCTTGGATGCCAGCAGCGGCCTTCCCCGGACCACATAGGCTCCGACGGCGCGTGCACCGTAAGAGCCCAAAGGAACCAACCGTTCCTTGGAACCTTTGCCGAAGAGCCTGACGATTGCAGGTTCGCCACCGGCGTGCTCCAGGGATACATCGTCAACGTCCAGCCCTACGGCCTCGCTGATGCGCGCACCCGTGGAGTAGAGAAATTCAAGCAGGGCCCGGTCCCTCAACCCGGTCGCAGAGTCCGAACCCGCAGCTTCGAGGATCCGCGTTACTTCACCAACGCTGATGGCTTTCGGAAGCCGTTTGCCCGGCATCGGCGGGTGGACATCGCTGGCGGGATCCGACGTCGTGGTTCCCTCAAGGGCCCAAAACTTATGGAGCCCCCGCACGGCCACGACGGTTCTGGCGGCAGAGCGGACGCCGAGGGCCGCAGCCCCATCGGAGCCGTCGGACAAGGCCTGGGCAAAGGCGGTGACATGATGCCGTGTGATGTCTCCGGGCCGTTCCACTCCTTGACTCGCCAGGAAGTTCGAATAGCGGGCAAGGTCACGGCGATAGGCAGCCAAGGTGTTGGCAGCCAGGCCACGTTCCACCCCGACGTGCTGGAGGTAGTCCGTAACTCCGCGATCGATGCCGTTGGCGGTGCGGGTGGCGGCCTCGGCCATTCTCAGCGCTGGCTCGGGTGCGCGGGCCACGGCGCGTCAGCGGGGCGCAGGCTGGAAAAGCCATCGGCCTTCGCGGCGGCGGCTGCAAGGATTCCCAGGACCGCGGACGGATTGTGCAGGCGCCCTTCCAGGACCGCTTTCACGGCGTCGTCGAGCGGAATCCAGTGGAACTCAATTTCTGACTCTTCGTCGGTGCGGACATGCAGGTCAGCCTCGGGAACAGCGCTCAGCCCACGAGCCAGATAGATGCGAACAGCCTCGCTGGAGGATCCCGGAGAGTTGAAGAAGTCCACCAGGACATTCCACGTGGCCGCAACAAGATCAGCTTCCTCAGCGAGCTCCCTGGCAGCACCCACGACGAAATCCTCGCCCTCAATGTCCAGCAAGCCGGCGGGGATTTCCCAGAGGTCCATACCAACGGGGTGCCTGTACTGCTTCAGGAGCAGGATTTCGCCGTCAACGTTCATGGGCAGCACGGCCACCGCCCCAGGGTGGTCGATGTAATCCCGGACCAGGGTGTCCGTATCCTCGCTGAGCTGGAAGGCGTCGCTGACCACATCCCAGATGCGGCCTTCGTAGACCTTGCTGGTGGACAAAAGACGGCGCGGGCTCGGCATATCCGAAACCTGCCTTGAGGTGCTGGGGGTTTCAGAAATGCCGGGCATCGCGCCGTCCTTCGTTAGTGCTTGCGTTTACCGTTTACTTGGCAGCTACTTACTTGGCAGCTACCGCGCGGGCAGCCGTCTTGGTTCCCACAACGGCGCCTTCACGACGCTCCAAGGCAGCCTTCACGAGGCCTGCGAAGAGCGGGTGCGGGCGCGTCGGGCGGGAGCTGAGCTCAGGGTGTGCCTGCGTCGCGACGTAGTACGGGTGCACTTCGCGGGGAAGTTCAACGTACTCAACCAGCTTGCCGTCAGGAGAGGTACCTGAGAAGACCAGGCCCTCTGCCGCGATCTGGTCACGATACTTGTTGTTAACCTCGTAGCGGTGGCGGTGGCGTTCGCTCACCGAAGTGGTGCCGTACGTCTCTGCGACTACGGAGCCCTCGTCCAGCTTGGCTTCGTAGAGGCCCAGGCGCATGGTGCCGCCGAGGTCTCCCTTGCCTTCCACAATGTCCAGCTGCTCTTCCATGGTGGCGATAACCGGGTACTTGGAGTCCGGCTCGAACTCACTGGACGAGGCGCCTTCCAGGCCAACCACGTTGCGGGCGTACTCGATCACCATGCACTGAAGGCCAAGGCACAGGCCCAGAACCGGGAGCTTGGATTCGCGGGCAAACTTCAACGCGCCCAACTTACCCTCCAGGCCACGGATGCCGAAGCCTCCCGGCACGCAGATCGCGTCGACGCCGGCAAGGGACTTGGTGGCGCCCGCAAGTGTTTCGCACTCGTCAGAGGGGACCCAGCGGATCTTGACTTTGGCTTCATTCGCGAACCCACCTGCACGGAGGGCCTCGGTCACCGAAAGGTAAGCATCGGGAAGATCGATGTACTTGCCCACCAGGGCGATCTCGACCTCATGCTTGGGGTTGTGGACAGCTTCGAGCAGCTTGTCCCACTTGCTCCAGTCGACGTCCTTGAACGGCAGATCCAGTGCACGGACGATGTAGGAGTCCAGGCCTTGGGAGTGCAGAGTCTTGGGGATGTCGTAGATGCTGGGTGCGTCAGCGGCGTTGACCACGGCGTCGATATCGACATCACACATGCGGCCGATTTTCTCGCGCATGGCGTCCGGCACTTCGCGGTCCGAACGGATCACGATGGCTTCGGGCTGGATACCGATGGAACGAAGGGCTGCCACGGAGTGCTGCGTCGGCTTGGTCTTCAGTTCCTGGGAAGGACCGATGTACGGAACCAGGGAAACGTGGAGGAAGAAGACATTGTTTCGGCCGATGTCCTGGCGCACCTGGCGGGCCGACTCAAGGAAGGGCTGCGATTCGATGTCGCCCACCGTGCCACCGATTTCAGTGATGATGACATCCGGAGCGTTCTTGCCTTCGGCGGGAAGGCGCATGCGGCGCTTGATTTCATCCGTGATGTGCGGGATGACCTGAACGGTGTCTCCGAGGTATTCACCGCGGCGTTCCTTTGCGATGACCGTGGAGTAGATCTGGCCCGTTGTGACGTTGGCCGAACCTTCGAGGTTTTCATCGAGGAAGCGCTCGTAGTGTCCGATGTCGAGGTCGGTTTCGGCGCCATCATCAGTCACGAAAACTTCGCCGTGCTGGAAGGGATTCATCGTGCCCGGATCCACGTTCAAATAGGGATCGAGCTTCTGCATAGTTACAGACAAACCGCGTGCCCGCAGCAGGTGGCCGAGGCTGGAAGCCGTCAGACCCTTACCGAGCGAGGACGCCACACCACCGGTGACGAAGATGTGTTTGGTCGTCTTGGACGAGCCCGGGAACCGGGAATTTACACGGGAATTTGATCGCTGCACCACGGAATTCGAGCTTATCATCAATTACGCCTTCCAAGCGTCCGTCCGGATTCCCCAAATGGTCAATAGTTGCCCAAGACCATGCCTGCAATCAAGAGCCGGGCGGGACCAAGTGCACGGATGTGATAGTGGTCGCAGTCCTTAATCAGCCCCGTGCCGGGAATTTCCCAGGCCGCTGGGGAAGCAATTTCGCATCGTCCAACAATTCCTGCGCGTGTGCCTGGGCAGATTCTGAGTCCTCCTGCCCGGCCAACATACGGGCAAGCTCCTTCACGCGCTCGTCGTCATCCAGCAGTTGCACATCGCTGGAGGTGAATCCGGTGGACGTTTTTCCGTCGGCGCCCCGCACTGAGGTTTTGGTAACCCGGATGTGCTGATCAGCGAAGGCGGCAACCTGCGGCAGGTGCGTCACAACGAGGACCTGGACGTGGCGGGCCAACATGGCCAGCCGGCGCCCGATCTCGACGGCGGCCCGTCCACCCACACCGGCGTCCACCTCGTCAAAGACGAACGTAGGAACAGGATCCACCGCCGCGAGCACCACCTCGATGGCCAGCATCACCCTTGAGAGTTCACCGCCGGAGGCTCCCTTGCCCAGTGGACGCGCCGGAGCGCCGGAGTGTGGCTGGAGGAGGAAGGCGATCTCGTCAGTCCCCCAGGGGCCAAGCGATCCGCTGTCCTCTATCTGGATGATCAACGTGGCATCCGCCATGGCCAAAGCCTTCAACTCTGCACTCACGCGGGCTGAGAGGTCCTTGGCCGCCTTCAGCCGGGCCTTGCTGATCGCTGCGGCCTGCTTGCGCAGGGTAGCTTCGCTCGAAGCCACCTCGGCATCCAAGGATTCGATGCGGCTTGAATCGTCCTGCAGCTCGTCCAAACGCATCCGGGCCGTAGTCGCCCACTCCAACACCTCATCGATGCTGGGGGCGTACTTCCGGATCAGTTTGGCCAAGGCTGCGCGGCGTTCCTCAATTTCAGAGAGCCGCTCCGGGCCTTCAGTGTCCAATGCAGCTTGGTAGCTGGACAAGTCAGCGGCGATATCGTTCAGCAGGAAACCAACTTCTGCAAGACGTGCAGCAGCGGCCCCCAACGCCTCATCGTGTTCTGCAACGTGCTCCAGCGTCCGCTTGGCCGCATCCACCATCGATGTGGCATCGCCGGCATCGCCGAATTCCTCGGCGATGAGCGACTCATGTGCCGCTGCCGCTGCGAGCCGGAGTTCTTCAACGTTGGCAAGCTTTACGGCCTCAGCCTTGAGGGTCTCATCCTCACCAGGCTGGGGATCCACGTCATCGATCTCTTTGAGAGCGGCGTCCAGCGATTCCGCCTCACGAAGCCGTTCCCGCGCTTCGCTGCGAAGTGTCTCCAGCTCGGCCTGAATGGACTTCCAGTGGTTGTACAGATCCTGATACTCCCCCAGAACCTTGGCCAGCGCTGCACCAGCGAAGCGATCCAGGGCGTGTCGCTGTGCCGTAGCGCTTTTCAGCCGGATCTGGTCCGATTGTCCATGCACCACCACCAGGCTCTCGCCAAGTTCGGCCAGAACCCCTACCGGTGCCGCCCGTCCCCCAACGTAAGCCCGGCTGCGGCCGTCGGCACCAACGGTGCGGGCCAGCAGGAGTTCAGCGACGCCGTCGAACTCCTCAGCCTCACCGCCGGCCTCCTTGGCCCGCTCCACCGCGGTGTGGCCTGGATCAAGCTTCAGGACTGCCTCGGCGGACGCAGATTTGGCGCCGCTCCGGACTGCGCCGGCATCCGAACGGGCACCCAGGAGAAGCCCGACGGCGGTCACCACCATGGTCTTGCCGGCACCAGTTTCACCGGTTACGACGCTGAGGCCGGGCCCTAGCGGCAGGGCGGCATCGGTGATGACACCGAGATCACGGATTCGGAGTTCTTCAAGCATGCTTCACTTCGCATTCGTGGGGTCGGATGGCTCACCGTGCCCCGGGTTCAGGGACGTTTCGGTATCCCGGAGATCACTCGCGTCCCGGGGGGTAGGCAAAGGAGCCGGTGAAAGTGTTCGAATCACGGGGATGGGGCCGGTGTGGACTTCCCCTGAGCGGGGAGCCGGACCACGCCAGCCGTGGATGGGAAGCTGGAACTTGCGCACAAGCCGTGCCGAGAAAGGAGTCTTATGTGTCCGTGCCAGCCTTACCGGTGTGGCCGAGCGTGTCACCTCAACACGGGCTCCCGGAGGCAAGTCAACGGAGCGCCTGCCATCACACCAAAGGACGCCCAAGGCATCCGTCCGGTTCATGATTTCCACGGCCAGCTTGGATCGCGGAGAGACCACCAAGGGTTTGGCAAAAAGGGCATGGGCGCTGATTGGCACAATGACGAGCGCCTCCACCTCAGGCCACACCACCGGCCCACCAGACGAAAACGCGTACGCCGTTGATCCCGTTGGTGTCGCAAGGACCACACCATCACAGCCGAACGACGTCAGGGGTCGTTCATCCACCTCAGTGACGACTTCCAGCATCCGTTCCCGATTGGCCTTCTCAATCGCGGCCTCGTTCAAGGCCCAGGTATGCCAGATCTTCTGGCCCTTGATCCACACCTGGACATCGATCGTCATGCGCTCTTCAACGGTGTACTGGCGGCTCGCGATCCATTCGACCGTCTGGGCCAGGTCAGCACGTTCGCTCTCTGCAAGGAAGCCCACATGGCCGAGGTTGACGCCCAGCAAGGGAACGTCCACTTCCCGCACAAGTTCCGCCGCGCGCAGGATGGTTCCGTCGCCACCCAGGACCATCACCAATTCCACGTCTTCCAAACTCACGTCGTCGTGGAGGATCTCAATGGGGGTATCAACGGCACCAAAGAAGCGCTCGACATCTGCCAATTCTGACTTCTGAAGGACCGGCACCAGGCCCGACGAGTGCAATTGCGTACAAGCATCCCACGCCGCCCGGAGCGATTCCTCCCGCCCTGTGTGGGCAAGGACAAGTACATGCCTGCTCATCGGGTTCTGCTTTCTAGTCGTTTGGCCAGAGGTTCTTTATCAATGCAGCAACGTCCTCGTCCCGCTCTTCGATCTTAGGCAACACAGCGGACATCCTGCGCTTCATCCACAGGAAGTACTCAACATTTCCGTCCTGGCCCGGAAGTGGACTTGCCGCCAGGCCATGAAGTTGCAGCCCCGCATCAACTGCAGCGCGGGCAACCTGGGCCACCGCCCGGCGTCGTTCATTCTCGGAAGACACGACGCCCGTGCGGCTTAGCCGCTCCTTGCCGACTTCAAACTGCGGCTTGACCATCAGGACAAGGTCTCCGCCAGGTTCCGTGCAGGCAGCAAGGGGGCCCAGGACCAACGTCAGGGAAATGAAGGACAGGTCTGCGACAGTCAGGCTTGCGGTGCCACCGATCTGGTCCGGCGTCATATACCTGACATTGAGCCCTTCATGGACCACCACCCGGGGATCATCGCGGAGCAGCGGCACCAGTTGGCCATGCCCGACGTCGACCGCCACCACTTGCGCGGCTCCCTGCCGAAGCAGAACGTCCGTGAAGCCGCCAGTGGAGGCTCCGGCGTCGAGACACCGGCGACCGGATACTGCTACCGCCGGAAACGCGGCCAGCGCGCCGGCCAACTTGTGCCCGGCGCGGCTCACGTAAATGTCCTCAAGGTGGGATTGGACGTCCAGATCTGTCTCGGCGTCCACTTGCTGGGCCGCTTTGGCGAAGACAACCCCGCCTGAACTCACCTTGCCGTCGCTAATGAGCTTGGCAGCGTGCGTCCGGGACCTCGCCAGCCCACGGGTGACGAGTTCCTGATCAAGTCTTGCCATTCGCTAATTCTCGCCTTCCGGGCGGGTACGAGCGGTATCCCGGTCCGCTACCGGCGGCAGGCCGGGCTCAGCATCCAGAGCCTCCAGGAGGGAGTCATGAATTGCCGTGTACAACCCAGCGTGGTCTGCCACAGGAGCCCCATGAACGCCCTCCAGCAAGCCAAGGGCGCGGTCCACAGGGACGTCGCCGGTGGCTTCAAGAGCCTCTGGCCAGCGCACAGGGGGCCGTTCAGCCTCAGCTTCCGGGTAATTGTTGGCCTCGGTCATCGCACCAGTCTAGTGAGTTCGCCATTCCAGCTGGGGCGCCTGAGCTACAGCAGTGTCCGGAACCTCAGCCCACCATGCCGCGCAGGCAGCACGCCACGCGTCGAGGTCATCCTTACTCCCGGTCAACGAGACCTTGCCATCCTCAGCAACTGCTGACGCTGCACCGCAACGGTAAGTGCCAGCGTCGTTGACGATTTCCGGGTAAGGGGCGTAAAGGTCCCCCAAGTCTGCCAAAAGGTAGTCCGGACGCTCTTCCGTCCGGGCAGCCAGAATCGACAGCGTCGTATCGACGCCGGTGAGTACCGCCGCCGTCGCAAATCCAGCACGGTTGCCGCCCAGGATGTCCGTATCCAAACGGTCCCCCACTACCAGTGGGCGATCGGAATTCAGGCGCTTGGCGGCAGCGTGGAACAACGGCGCTTCGGGCTTGCCGGCAACCAACGGCGTCTTGCCCGTTGCGGCCGCAACTGCTGCAACGAGGGTACCGTTCCCAGGAGCCATACCGCGTGCCTGCGGAATGGACATGTCCGTGTTGGTCGCGAACCATTGGGCACCGCCGGCGACAACGTAGGAGGCCTCCGCGAGGTCCTTCCAGCCGATCTCCGGGTTGAAGCCCTGGACGACAGCCACCGGCGACTCCTCTGCACTGTGCACGGGCTTGAGGCCCACGAGTTCGATCTCGTGGGCCAACGCCGCACTGCCAGTAATGAGCACGTGAGCCCCCGCGGGCAGCATGGAAGCAAGCAGCTCCCCGGCAGCCTGCGAAGAACTGACCACCTGGTGATCCTCCGCAGGCGCTCCCAGTTCCCGCAAGTGCGCAGCAACCTGGGCGGGAGTACGCGAGGCGTTGTTCGTCACGTAACCCAAGCCGACGCCTACCGTCTCCAGGCGCTGCAGCGACTCCACAGCCCCGGGAATGGCATGGGGACCTGCATAAACGACACCGTCAAGATCGGAAAGAACCGCGTCAAAGGACGAAATGAGTGAATCAGCCATGCTGCGAGTCAGTGCCCTGTTCCTCGGTGGATTCCGTGTGTGCTACTGCTTCCTCGGCTTCTTCTGATTCGTCAGCTTCTTCGGCTTCGTCAGCTTCTTCGGCTTCGTCGGCTGAATCAATGTCCGACTCGGCGTCGTCCGACTCGAAGTAATCCGACTCTGCATCATCAATGTCAACGTCGTCGTGTTGGGCGTCTGCAGCAGCCGCCTCCGCGATCACCGTTTCGCTTTCCGGCCTCACGACGTCGGAATCCTCGCCGCGCTTCTCGAAGCGTGGCTTCCGCGCAGCCGCTGCTTCTTCCTGCTCGTCCCAGCCGAGGTCAAGAATTTCCGGTTCGGCGAAGTCACCAACGCCGAGGGCATTCTCAGCTACCAGTGCCTGACGAGCCCACTTTTCGGCTTCCTCAGTGCGACCCACGGCAGTCAGTGCTTCTGCATACGCGCGGAACAGACGGGGGCTGTAAGAGAATGCCCTGTTAATGTCCAGCTGCGGGATCTCAAGCTCGGCTACAGCAGCATCGAGCTGGTTGAGGTCCGCTCGCGCGCCAGAAGCCACAATCGCCAGCTCTACCTTGCCCGGAGCATCCAGATCCTGCGCTTCAGGAGACCGGACCATGTCCAGTGCACGGTCAGGGCGGCCAAGACCACGCTCACAGTCGGCCATGACGGGCAGGTGAACGTTGGAACCGCTGATGCGGCGGTACGTACGGAATTCGCGCAGCGCTTCGCCATAGTGACCTGCAGCGTAAGCCGTCAAGCCAACAGCTTCCCGGACAGCCGACAGCCGACCACCCCTGCGACTGGCGGCCAAAGCGTGTTGGAAGGCCAGCTCCGGCTCGATGTCGATCAGGCGACCGGCCATGACCAGGTGCTTCGCCACCCAGCCTGCGCTCTGCTCTTCGAGGGTCTTGATCTGGTGCCCGGTGGCGCGGTCAAGTTCCTTGCCCGTGACATCCTCATCGATCTCCGGAGAACGTTCGCGGTCAGGGCGGTTGGCGCTGCGAATGTCCTTCGCGTTGGGAACGCGGGCGGGACGGTCTTCCCAGGAGTTGGAGCGGTCATTGTTGAACGGACGACGCTCGCCACCACGCTCGGGACGGTCACCAAACGGCTTACGCTCGCCACGATCATTGCTGAACGGACGACGCTCCTCGCCATCACGACGCGGGCCATCAAAGTTCCGCGGGCCACGCTCAGGGCGGCTACCGAAGGGCTTACGCTCGCCACGGTCATTGTTGAAGGGACGACGCTCGCCACCACGCTCGGGACGGTCACCAAACGGCTTACGCTCGCCACGGTCGCTGTTGAACGGACGACGCTCACCATCGCGCGCGGGACGGTCACCACGGTCATTGTTGAAGGGACGACGCTCATCGCCATCTCGACGCGGGCCATCGAAGTTCCGTGGGCCCCGCTCGGGACGGTCACCGAAGGGTTTACGCTCGCCGCGGTCGTTGTTGAAGGGACGACGCTCACCATCACGGGCCGGACGGTCACCACGGTCACCGAACGGCTTACGATCACGATCGCCACCGAAGGAACGACGCTCACCATCGCGGGGCGGGCGGTCACCGAAGGGTTTACGCTCGCCACGGTCACTGTTGAACGGACGACGCTCACCATCGCGCCCCGGACGATCAGCGCGGTCACCGCGGTCACCGCGGTCACCGAACGGCTTACGATCACGATCGCCACCGAAGGAACGACGCTCACCACCACGGGCCGGGCGGTCGCCGAAGGGCTTACGCTCGCCACGGTCGCTGTTGAACGGACGACGCTCACCATCACGCGCCGGACGCTCCCCGCGGTCACCGCGGTCACCAAAGGGCTTACGATCACGATCGCCACCGAAGGAACGACCCTGCTCATTGCCGTCGCGGTTCTCCCTGGAACGGAATCCACGAGGGTCTCCACCAGAGTTGTTGTTGGGGCGGAAAGAACCGCGCTCACCGCGATTCCCGCCAAAGTTTCCGCGGTTGCCGTCGCGATTGCCGCCGTTGTGCTCAGCCATGGTGGATTCCTCCTGTTGCGAGCCGACCACTGGCGCGTGCGTAGTCGCTCATAACCCTTATTTCGTTGTCACGCCGTCTGCAGCACTGGGCTACCGACTCGTATGTCTTATGCAATTCTAGGCGACAGCGCCTCAGGCGCCGAACGTCAGGGCAGCTCCACGGGTGTCCCGTGGCAAGTCTCACAACATTGTTGGCGCTGCGCCTTTTGGGGTCTTAAATGGGGGAAGCCCCGGCCGTGGTGGTCGGGGCTTGCTGTGTCTGGTTGTTGGTTAATGTGGGAGACCCCCCGACCCTGGTGTGGGTTGGGGGGTCTCGACCTAATGGTTGTCCGGCGGTGTCCTACTCTCCCACACCCTCCCGGGTGCAGTACCATCGGCGCTGTGGGTCTTAGCTTCCGGGTTCGGAATGGGACCGGGCGTTTCCCCCACGCTATGACCGCCGTAACCTTGTTACCCGAACCCCTGTGCCGGTTTGGTTCCGGTGTTGGGGTGGGAAGCTTTGTGGTTACAACATGTGTGTTCCCTCGATGTTGAGGGTCCTGTGGTGTTGTGTATTCAGTTGTTGGTTCCTGGAACGGTTGTTGTTCGGGAACCACATAGTGGACGCGTGCAGTGTTTTTGTGTGTGGTGTAAGTTGTTGGCCTATTAGTACCGGTCAGCTTCACGAGTCTTTAGTCCTCGCTTCCACATCCGGCCTATCAACCCAGTGGTCTGGCTGGGGGCCTCT
>NZ_JBFTIL010000018.1:0-123381 GCF_056394745.1 Paenarthrobacter sp. 10N417 | reverse complement strand
GTCATGGCCAAGGCCCGCATCGGCCACTTCGTCGAAGCCCAGGTCCTGCAGTCCCTCGGCGTGGACTACATCGACGAGTCCGAGGTCCTGACCCCGGCCGACTACGTGAACCACATCGACAAGTGGAACTTCACCGTTCCCTTCGTCTGTGGCGCCACCAACCTCGGTGAGGCCCTGCGCCGCATCAATGAAGGCGCGGCGATGATCCGTTCCAAGGGCGAAGCCGGCACCGGCGATGTTTCCAACGCCACCGGGCACATGCGCAAGATCCGCGCCGAGATCGCCAAGCTGGCCGCCCTCCCCGAGGACGAGCTGTATGTCGCGGCCAAGGAGCTGCAGGCCCCGTACGAGCTGGTCAAGGAAATCGCCGCCACGGGCAAGCTCCCCGTTGTGCTGTTCACCGCTGGTGGCATCGCCACCCCGGCTGACGCTGCGATGATGATGCAGCTCGGCGCCGATGGCGTGTTTGTCGGTTCGGGGATCTTCAAGTCCGGCAACCCCGCCGAGCGCGCTGCCGCCGTCGTGAAGGCAACCACGTTCTACGATGATCCCGACGTCATCGCGAAGGTCTCCCGCGGCCTGGGCGAAGCCATGGTCGGCATCAACGTCGATGAAATCCCGCAGCCCCACCGCTTGGCAGAGCGCGGCTGGTAGGTTCCATTGCGCCCGGTGGGCGCCGATCCTCTGTGTGCTATTCCCCGCTCTCGCTGCCGCCATTTTGGCGATGGGCTGGGGTGGGGGCCCTTTTACGCACGCTGCCGGATCGGCGCCCACCGTTCCGTTTTCTGGGGTGTTGGGGTTAGTTGAGTCCCCGGCGCTTTAGGAGGGGTTCGAGCTCGGCGTCCCGGCCTCGGAATGTGCGGAAGGATTCCAGCGGATCCCGGCTGTTTCCACGGGCGAGTAGTTCCGAACGGAACCGGTCGCCGTTTGCTCGGGTAAGGCCTCCGTTTTCCTTGAACCACTCAACGGTGTCCGCATCCAGGACTTCGCTCCAGATGTAGGAGTAATAGCCGGCCGCATAACCGGCGCCGGCAAAGATGTGCTGGAAGTAGCCGGTGCGGTAGCGCGGTGGAATCAGCGGGTGGGCGATGCCGGCGTCCGCCAAGGCTTTGGCTTCAAAGGCAAGGACATCCGCCGGGACGTCCTCCAGGGACAGAACGTGCCATGCCACATCCAGCAATGCTGCTCCGAGGTATTCGGTGGTGGCGAATCCCTCACCCCACAGCAGGGATTCGTTGATTCTGTCCACGATGTCCTGCGGGAGCCGTTCTCCTGTGGCATGGTGGCGTGCGTAATTAGCCAATACCTCGGGCCACATGATCCACATTTCGTTGACCTGGGACGGGTACTCCACGAAGTCCCGGGGCACGGACGTTCCGGAGAACCGAGGATACTCCACATCGGAGAACAGGCCGTGGAGCGCGTGCCCGAATTCGTGGAAGACGGTCCGGACCTCGTCCAGGGACAGGAGAGCGGGTTCGCCCGGCGCTGGCTTGGTGATGTTGAGGTTGTTGATCACTACGGCTTGCATGCCGAGGAATCGGGACTGTTCCACGAGCGAGTTCATCCAGGCTCCTCCGCGCTTGGATTCCCGCGTGTAATAGTCCCCAAGGAAGAGGCCCAGAGCGCTGCCGTCCTCGTTTCTGACCTCCCAAACCCGGACGTCCTGGTGGTACCCGGCCAGATCCGGCCTCTCACGGAACGTGACGCCATAGAGTTGGGTCGCTGCGTAGAAAACGCCGTCGGCCAAGACCGTTTCGAGGCTGAAGTAGGGCCTGATGGCCTGTTCGTCCACTTGGTACTTTTCCCGCCGGACCTGCGCGGAATAGTATGCCCAGTCCCAAGGCTCCAGTGGGTGGCCGGCGGACTCGGCCAAAGCGAGCGCTTCGGCTTGGGCGTTGTGGATCGCTGCAGGTGCCAACCGGCCCAACATTGCCTGAACGGCCTTGAAGTCCGGGGCCGTTTGCTGGTCCACCACGAGTTCCGCGGAATTTTGAAAGGCCAGCAGGCCGGCCTTTTCCGCGCGTAAGCGAACCGTTGCCGTCACCAGATCACGGACATCCAGGCTTCCGCCGTCCGTGCCGCGAGCGAGGGACGCTTCAAACAGGCGACGCCGAATGTCCCGGTTTTCGAGCGAGGCGAGGGCGGGTTGGTTGCTTGGCTGGATGAGAGTCAGGAGGAACTGGCCATCGTGCCCGGCGGCCTTGGCAGCCTCGGCAGCGCCAGCGACATCTTCGGGGGACATGCCGGCCAGGTCCGCTTCGTCGTCGAGGAGAATAGCGGCAGCCTTCATCGCCTCCTTGACCCGCTGGCCGAATTCAGTGCCCAGACGTGAGAGTTCGGCGTTGATGTCCCGAAGGCGAGCCTGGCCGTCGTCGTCAAGTTGAATGCCGGACTGCCGAAACTCTTTGAGGTATTCCTGGACCAAGCGCGCAGACTCGTCATCTAGGTTGGTGGTGTCAATGGCATTGAAGCGTTCATACAAGCCACGATTCATGTAGACGGCGTCTTGATGCGCGGCAAACCCGGGCGCGAAGGCAGTCTCCAACTTCCTGATCGCGTCCGATGCGTCGGCCGATACAACTGTAAAGAACGATGCCGCAGCCCGGTCCAGCAACCGCCCTGACCTTTCCATGGCCACAGCCGTGTTCTCAAAAGTCGCTGATATTGGGTTCGCCGCAATTTGCTGGATCTCGTGGAGGTGTTCGTCCAGTCCCGCGTCGAGGGCTTCGGCGTAGTCCTGTGTGGTGATTGTTTCAAAAGGTGGAAGGCCGAACGGCAGGGGGCTTGGACTCAAAAGCGGATTGGTCATGAAGGGACTCTTTCACTTAAGAATCGTGTCCTCAAGGGCGGCTCGCCAGAATGACGCGCGTCTTGCGCCGTAGGATTGCCGTTATGGGGAACATCACATCTTGCGGACGTCGCGGGGATCACGGCGGTCATAGGCGTTCACGACGAACGGGCGCCCTGCTGGCGGCCTCAGTACTTGCCTTGTCGTTGAGCGCCTGCGGAGTAATTGCAGAGAAGGACTCCAGGGAGCAAAGCAGCGCCGCTACTGCCCCCGCGTCTCCTGCGTCCACGCCAACGCCGACTCCTACGCCAACCCCAGGCAAGGGCCCAGTTTGTCCCGAACTGCGTTGTACTTCCATCACAGTCACGGGTGACATGCTGATCCATACACAGTTGTGGCAGCAGGCCCGCGCCGATGCTGCTGCCGCAGGGCAGCCTGGATACACCTTCATACCGCTCCTTGAGGGCCAGCGGCGCTACATCCGGAACAGCGATCTCGCTATTTGTCATCAGGAAACCCCTGTTGGCACCCCGGACGGTCCGTTCTCCGCGTACCCATCCTTCAATGTCCCGCCGCAGATCGTTACCGCATCCAAGGATGTCGGGTACCAAGCCTGCACAACAGCCAGCAACCACACCATAGACCGGGGGACGGAAGGGCTGCTCCGGACATTGGATGCGCTGGATGCTGCCGGGCTCAAGCACACTGGTTCCTACCGGACTGAAGCTGCATCACAGGAAATCCTGATGCTCAAGACAGACGCCGCAACGGTAGCAGTCATCGTTGGCACCTACGGCCACAACGGACAGATTCCCGAGTACCCATGGCTTGTGGACGAGCTTGATCCCACGGTCATGATCGCCAAAGCCACCAAGGCCCGTGCGCTCGGGGCCGACATCGTGCTCGGAGTCATGCACGCCGGTGATGAGTACGCCAGCGAGGCCAATGCCCAGCAACAGGAAGTCGCCCACGCCTTGGTGGACAGTGGCCAATTCACCATGGTTTATGGCCACCACACGCACTCGGTGCTGCCGATTGAAAACTACAAGGGCACGTGGATTGTCTATGGACTGGGTAATGGCGTGACGGAATTGTCGCCCTGGTATGTGGTCAACAATGAAGGACTGCTGGTCCGTGCGCAGTTCAGCCAGAACGCGGCTGGCGTTTGGACAGCCTCGGATCTTGCATGGGCGCCGTCGGTGATTGTCCGGGATCCCTACCGCTGGTGCTCGGTGGCCAGCGATGCACCCCAGGGAGTCTGCGCTTCGCCGGCTGCCGATGCAGAGACCCACCAGCGCACCAAAGCCGTGGTCGAGTCGATGGGTGCAGCAACTGCCGGCGCCCACGAGTTGCTCATCACCAAGGAGAAGTAAGGGCGGCAGGTACCCGAACCACCCGGCTAGCGTGGGCGGCGGGCAGCGTGCTCCCGCGCGAGGCGGGCGTAGTCGTCGTCGGGCGTTCCAGGCGCGAAGGTGCCATATTTCCGTTCCACGGCCGTCCGGATCAGGAAGTCGGCGATCGCCGGGTTCTTGGGCAGCAGCGAACCGTGCAGGTAGCTGGCCACCACGTTGCGGTAGCGGGCTCCCTCGTGCCCGTCCTTGCTGTTGTTCCCTGCACCCTTGGTGACTGTCCCCAGAGGCTGGACGCCCGGGCCCAGGGTGGTCTGTCCACTGTGGTTCTCGTAGCCCAGGACGTCTCCGAATTCGGAGGACTTGAGCGTGACATTGCCGATCAGCCGCTCATCCGTGCCGTGTGTTTCGACATCGAGGATACCGATCCCGGGAATGACAGGGCCTGCGCTGGTCTTGAAGAACTTTCCGAAAAGCTGGTAGAGCCCGCAAATGACCAGCATTGGTGCGCCCTCGTCCGCGAGCTCCCGCAGATGATCCGCGCGTGCCTGTAGATCATCCTGAATAACCAGCTGGCCGCTGTCCTGCCCGCCGCCGCCCACGATGATGTCAATGTCCTCGGGAAAGTCGTCGCCTACGTTGTATTCAAGCAGCTCCGGCGTGTAGCCATGCCACTTGATTCGCTTCTGAAGGACCAGGGCATTGCCCCAGTCACCGTAAATATTCATGTCCCGCGGGTACAGCTGGAGGACGCGGACGGTTCCTTTGGTGGGCTGTGCTTCCGAGGTCATGAGACCACCTCAACTATGGTGATTTTGGCCAGTTCGCGACGGATCGCGAGCATGGCGGTGTACGTGCAGAAAATCCGCTTGGGCTTGCCTCGCGAGCCGTCGATAAATGCGTGCAGGGCCGCGGTGATGTCGGTCTCGACTGTACCGAAGCGGACTTCGTCGTATTGCAAGCGCAGGGCCATGTCGTAGGCGCGGACGCCGGTAAGGACCTCGACGCCATCTTCCCTGAGTGATTCGAAGTCAACGTCCCAGAGCCAGGACATATCCCTGCCATCTGCATAGTTGTCGTTGATGGCGATCATGGTGGCGTATCCACCGGCAGGGAAGGACTTCAGGCCGAGCCGGAAGCCACTGGGATTCTTAACGAGCACAAGTTCCAACGGCTGGCCATCCACGGTGAGGCTTTCGCCGCGCCCGAAAGCAGGAGCCACATCACCGAGTGCTTTGACCAGTTTGGGAGTGTCGACGGCTCCCGTACCCAGGATCGCCCTGGCCAGGGAGAGCGCGGCGGCCGCGTTGAAGATGTTGTAGACACCCCGCAGCTTCATGCTCGTGGTGACTGTTTCGCCGTCGAACTCAAAGTCAGCGTCCTGGGCACCCACGCGGCGTAGTACGACGTCGGCAGCAGGGCCGTCGGGTACCTCACCTGCGGTGCCGGGTGCGGGTGTGTTCGGGGACGAGGGGCCCGTGGTGGCGGTCCTCATATCGTCGTCGTTGGGAAATGTGCTGCGCAGCGATTCATCGAGGCCGAAGTAGCGGACGCTGGGATGGTGGAGGGCCCCCGGAGCATTGAGGGTGTTGGCGATGCGTGCCACACGGGGGTCTTCACGGTTCAGCACCACGGTATCCGTGGTTTTCCGGGCGATGTGTTCGAGCAACCGGGCGGTCTTGTCAATCTCGCCGAACCGGTCAAGTTGGTCGCGAAGGACGTTCAGCAAGAGGCTGAAACGAGGCGGCACCTTGTTCACGAAATGCACGGCATGTGCTTCGTCGAGTTCGAGGATGGCGATGTCGGCGTCGAGCCGGCCCCGCCAGTCAACATCGCCGAGGAGGGAAGCGGCCACGCCCCGGGTGAAGTTACTGCCTGTGCGGTTGGTGAAGACCTTCAGGCCCTGGCTTTCCAACAGCTCGACCACCATTTTGGTGGTGGTCGTCTTTCCGTTCGTGCCGCTGACAACGGCCACGCCGTGGGGAAGGCTGGACAGCGTTCTCTGCATGAAACCGGGATCGATTTTTTCGACCACCAGGCCGGGGAAAGCAGAGCCGCCACCCCGGAGCCGGGACAGTGTGCGGACCAGCTTGCCGAGGGGAACGCTGAAGGAAAACATGCTCTGTAATATATCCCAGTTAAGGCATGGAACTTGGCGTGGAGGCTCCTCCTGCTGGCACTCCCGCTCGTCCTCCGGGAGGAGATTCCGGGCCGGGCCACTATGATGGTCTAATGACCAACCCCCTTTCCGACGCTTCATCACGCGTGGGTGCAGGACTCCGGATCGGCGTACTGGCCCTCCAAGGCGACTTCCGCGAGCACATCCACGCAGTGGAAGCCGCAGGCGCCACGGGTGTGGGCATCCGTCGCCCCGCAGAGCTGGATGACGTTGACGGCCTCATCATCCCGGGTGGGGAATCCACCACGATCGACAAACTTTCAAGGATCTTCGAGCTCGCGGACCCCCTTCGGAAGCGCATCGCCGAAGGCCTCCCCGTGTACGGCTCTTGTGCCGGCATGATTCTCCTTGCCGATGAGATTGCCGATCCCGCTACCGATCTGGACGGAAACCCCCAGCAGACCTTCGGTGGACTGGACATCACGGTGCGCCGCAATGCCTTCGGGCGGCAGCGCGAGTCCTTTGAGACGGACCTGGATTTCAAAGGACTCGAGTTCAGCGCGGGGGAGTCCGGCGTGGATCCGGTGCACGCGGTCTTCATCCGTGGACCTTGGGTGGAACGGGTTGGCCCGGGAGTCGAGGTCCTGGCTCAGGTTGATCCGGAGCATGCCAGCCACACCGCTACGTTGCACGGATTGGCTAGAATTGTTGCAGTGCGCTCCGGCCAGCTGTTGGCCACCTCTTTCCATCCGGAAGTCACAGGTGAGAAGCGCGTGCATGAACTCTTTATTCGAATGATCAGAGGAGAAGCGTAAAGCATGTCAGGCCACTCCAAATGGGCGACTACCAAGCACAAGAAAGCCATCATTGATAGCAGGCGTGCAAAGTCGTTCGCAAAGCTGATCAAGAACATCGAAGTTGCTGCGCGCATGGGCGGCCCGGACCTCGCTGGCAACCCAGGCCTGGAACTCGCGGTTACCAAGGCGAAGAAGACCTCGGTTCCCAACGACAACATCGACCGCGCCATCAAGCGTGGTGCCGGCCTCACGGGCGAAGTGGTCGATTACACCGAAATCATGTACGAAGCCCGTGGCCCGCAGGGCTCGGCGTTGTTGATCGAGTGCCTGACCGACAACAAGAACCGTGCGGCTTCCGAGGTTCGACTCGCGATTTCCCGCAACGGTGGCACCATTGCAGATCCCGGCTCGGTCAGTTACCTGTTCACCCGCAAGGGCGTCGTGGTGCTGCCAAAGAATGGGCTGAGCGAGGATGACATCCTGATGGCCGTCCTGGACGCCGGCGCAGAGGAAGTCAAGGACAGCGGCGAGAACTGGGAAGTGCATTCCGAGCCCTCGGATCTGCAGGCCATCCGTGACGCCTTGAAGGATGCCGGCATCGAGTACGAATCCGATGAAGCTGAATTCGTGCCCTCCATGCAGGTGGACCTAAATATTGATGGTGCCCGGAAATTCATGAAACTCGTGGATGCCCTCGAAGACCTCGATGACGTCCAGAACGTCTACAGCAACGCCGACTTCAGCGAGGAAGTGCAGGCTGCCCTCGACGCCGACTAGGCAGGGCAGCACCTTTATTTTGACAACAAACAGGGAGGCCCGGACTTGACTCTTCGCGTATTGGGAGTCGATCCGGGCCTCACCCGTTGCGGCATCGGTGTAGTGGATATCGAGCGGAACCGCCGGGCCACCATGGTGGCGGTTGGAGTGGTGGGGACTTCGGCCGAGTTGACGCTGGACAAGCGGCTTTTGGTCATCGCACAGGCAATCGACGAATGGCTGGACCTGCACGAGCCGGACGTCGTCGCCGTCGAGCGCGTTTTTTCGCAGATGAACGTCAGCACTGTGATGGGCGTGGCCCAAGCCTCGGGCGTTGTCATCGCGGCCGCCGCACGTCGCGGCATTCCCGTCGCCTTGCACACGCCTTCTGAAGTCAAGGCGGCCGTGACCGGAAGCGGTACTGCCAACAAGGACGCTGTCACCAAATTGGTGACCAAAATCCTGCGGCTCGATGCCCCACCCAAGCCCGCCGACGCCGCAGACGCGCTTGCCCTTGCCCTGACGCATGCTTGGCGGGCAGGGAGCGGCATGGGTGGAATCAGCGGGAGTTCGGGCACGGATTCCCTCACCCCGGCTCAGCGGGCCTGGGCGGAAGCGGAAGCGAAAGCGCGCCGCGGGCGGTGATTGTCGGTACCCCTTGCTAGGGTATTCGTAGATATGTTCGGATAGTCCGTTTGGCTGCCATGGATTCATGGCAGCACAGCAGGCAGTACCTCAGGAGCCGGGTCTTGATCAGTTTTCTCCGTGGAACAGTTGCCCACGTTGGCTTGTCGACCGCCGTGATTGACCTCAACGGTGCGGGAATGAGCGTTTTTGCTACACCGCAGACCTTAAGCCACCTAAAAGTAGGGGCCGAGGCCAAGCTCTTCACCTCCATGATCGTCCGTGAAGATTCGCTCACGCTGTTCGGATTTGCCGACGACGACGAACGCGAAGTCTTTGACGTCCTGCTCAGTGTCAGCGGGGTTGGGCCCCGTTTGGCACTGGCCGTACTTGCGGTGCACGAGCCGGAAGCCATTCGGGTGGCGGCTCACACTGGTGACAGCAAGGCGTTCACCAAGGTTCCGGGCATTGGGCCCAAGGTTGCTGGCCGGATTGTCCTTGAACTGGCGGGCAAGCTGGTCCCGCACGGAACCGGTACCGGTACAGCTCCCGCCGCAGCCCCGAACGCGGAATGGAAGCCACAGGTAGTCGCGGCCATGACCAGCTTGGGATGGTCCGAGAAAGACGCCAACGGCAGCATCGACAAAGCCATGGCCGACTCGCCGGAACTCGTAGACGCAGGAAACGTGGCCCAAATACTTCGGGCTACCCTGCGCTGGCTTGGCCAAGACGGGGCACGCGCCGGCAACCGCGTAGGCAGCCGTGGCTGAGCAGTCACTCGTCAGCGGGGGAGAGGAACCGGAAGAGCGGGTCATTGAGGCTGCTCTCCGCCCCAAGAACCTGCACGACTTCGTAGGACAGCATCGGGTCCGCAAGCAACTTGCCTTGGTGCTTGAAGCCTCGAAGATGCGTGGCCGCAGCGCCGATCACGTACTGATGTCCGGACCTCCTGGACTCGGTAAGACCACACTTGCCATGATCATTGCAGCGGAGATGAACGCGCCGCTGCGTATCAGCAGCGGCCCGGCCATCCAGCACGCAGGGGATCTCGCAGCCATCCTTTCCTCGCTCTCGGAGGGCGAGGTCCTGTTCCTTGACGAAATCCACCGCATGTCCAGGCCCGCAGAAGAAATGCTGTACATGGCCATGGAGGACTTCCGCGTGGATATCGTGGTGGGCAAGGGCGCAGGCGCAACTGCAATTCCTCTGGAACTCCCGCCTTTCACGTTGGTAGGTGCCACCACCCGCGCAGGACTTCTTCCGGGCCCCTTGAGGGACCGCTTTGGTTTTACCGGGCACCTTGAGTTCTATTCGGTGGCCGAACTCGAACTTGTCCTCCGCCGTTCTGCCGGGCTTCTGGACCTGAAGGTAAACTCTGCAGGTTTCACCGAGATCGCCGGACGGTCCCGGGGAACACCACGTATAGCCAACCGACTCCTGCGCCGTGTTCGTGACTGGGCGCTCGTTCATGGCATTGAGCAAATCGACGCACGGTCGGCGTCAGCTGCCTTGGATATGTACGAAGTAGACGAGCGTGGCCTGGACAGGCTGGACCGGTCCGTTCTTGAAGCCCTCATTACCAAGTTCAACGGTGGCCCGGTTGGCTTGTCCACCTTGGCGATTGCCGTGGGCGAAGAACCCGAAACGGTGGAGACCGTGGCTGAGCCGTTCTTGGTGCGCGAAGGACTGCTTGGGCGGACACCCCGTGGGCGCATCGCCATGGCACCAGCATGGACACACCTCGGTTATGCTGTGCCGGCGGGCGTATTCGGCCAGGAGACCCTTGCCTTGTTTGACGAGGATGAAAACCACGCTGAAAGCGTAGATACCATCGGTTAACACGCTGTATTCAGCTTTTCCCACTAGACTGGTATGACGCTCGGCACGTTCGAGTCCTTGATCCATGCGCCCGCTTCGCGGTGAAGCGCGTTGCTATGCGGGTTTGGTCCCGTGGCCGCAGGATCTGCCGGGGACGTTGCCGTGAACCAAAACGTAAGTAAAGAACGGAACTTCCCTGTGGATCCAATGACCATATTGCTGTTCGTCATGCTTGGACTCTTTGTCTTCATGATGTTCCGCCGCAACAAGAAGACCCAGCAGCAGCAGGCTGCGATGCAGTCCAAGTTCGCTCCGGGCGTCGATGTCATGACCAGCTTCGGTCTTTTCGGACGCATCGTGTCCATCGATGAAGCTGAGAACAAGGTCGTTATCGAGCTGTCTCCCGGAAACGAAGCTACGGTTCACCGCCAGGCCGTCACCAAGGTGGTCGAAAAGGCTGAAGAGGAAGCCCCTGTTGTTCCGGACGACGCTTCTTCGCTGACCGTTGCCGATGAGACCCCGGCTGCGACTGAGACGCCGGATGAAACCATCGCGCGCCTCAACAAAGAGGACAAGAAGGACAACTAGCACCGTCAGTCGCGGCAACACCGCGCAAGGACACTTCTACGGCAGCGGAAAGCCGCCGGCAGACGCTCACCAGCGTCCGCCGGCGGCTGTCCGGCGATAAAAGGAAGATCGATAATGGCACGGACCGGCCCCAAAAACTCAGCCCGCAGGGTGCTGACTTGGCTTGGAGCAATATTCGTTGTACTCACCGCTGTCCTGGGTGGCGGAGTCATTTCCGGCCATGCAAGCTGGGCTCCCAAACTTGCCTTGGACCTCGAGGGCGGTACCCAGATGATCCTGGCACCGCGGGTAGAGGGTTCCAGCGAGATCACTGAGGAACAGCTCAACCAGGCAGTTGCCATCATCCGGCAGCGTGTAGACGGCTCCGGTGTTGCCGAAGCCGAGATCAGCACCCAGTCGGGGCGCAACGTGGTGGTGAGCCTCCCGGGAACTCCGTCCAAGGAAACCCGTGATCTTATCCAGGCGTCGGCGGACATGAACTTCCGCCCGGTGATCGCTGCGGCTGATCCTGCTGCCGTCCCTGTCGAATCCCGTACACCGGATGACAAGCTGCCCAAGCCCACTGCAGAGCCCACCAACGCGAGCGACACCAACTGGGTGACTCCTGAGATCTACAAGGAATTCGAGGCGCTCGACTGCGTCAACCCTTCCACTGAGAAGCGGGAACGTTCTGATCCGGCGAAGCCTCTGGTGACCTGCGAACCGGCCACGGACAAGACTCCCGCCATCAAGTACATCCTTGGTCCGGTCGAGGTCAAAGGCCAGGACATCAGCTCCTCGTCCTTCTCGCAGGTCCAGGGCGCACAGGGATCGGTGACGAACTCCTGGGGCGTGAACATCACGTTCAACTCCGAGGCAACTGCCAAGTTCAAGGAAGTTACGGAGCGGCTGAACCAGTTCTACACCGCGTCCCTTGCCCAGGGCGGCAACGATCCCAAGGCGCAATTCGCCATTGTCCTTGATGACAAGGTCATCTCAGCACCGAGGTCGCTTGCTGTCATCACTGACGGAAAACCGCAGATCACGGGTAACTTCACCCAGGCCTCAGCAAAAGCACTGTCCGACCAACTCCGCTATGGTGCTTTGCCGATCTCCTTTGAGATCCAGTCCCAGGAACAGATCTCTGCCACGCTCGGTGGCGATCAGCTCCGGCTCGGCCTGCTTGCCGGACTCATCGGCTTGTTGCTGGTGGTTGTGTACTCGCTGTTCCAGTACCGGGCCCTTGGCTTTGTCACCATCGCTTCCCTGGTTGTCGCCGGTGGTTTGACCTACCTTGCCATCGCCATTCTGGGGTGGACTGAAAACTACCGCCTTTCCCTCGCAGGTGTTGCAGGCCTGATCGTGGCCATCGGACAGACGGCCGACTCGTTCATTGTGTACTTCGAACGAATCCGCGATGAACTTCGCGAAGGCCGCGGGCTCGTGTCCGCCGTCGAGAATGGCTGGAAGCGCGCCAAACGGACTGTCCTGGCCTCCAAGGCAGTGAACTTGCTGGCAGCCTTGGTCCTTTATTTTGTGGCTGTAGGCAATGTGCGTGGCTTCGCGTTCACGCTTGGCCTCACGGCTGTGGCTGACCTCATTGTGGTGTTTATGTTCACGCACCCCATGCTGCAGGTCCTTGCCCGCACAAGGTTCTTTGGCGAAGGCCACAGGTTCTCCGGCCTGTCACCTGACCGTCTGGGAGCTGTCCCGCTGTATCGGGGAGCCGGACGTCTTCGCACACCTGCTGAGAAACCGGCTGTTGTCCGTGCACGCAATACAGGTGCCGCGGCTGAAGCGGAACGCCGCATGACCATCGCCGAACGGCGCCTCGCCGAGAAGGGCCAGTTGACCGGTCCTTCCAACGGCACCAAGGAGGAGAAGTAATGACCACGAGCTTCGCAACCTTCGGCAACGAGCTTTACACGGGCAAGCGCTCTTACAACTTTGTTGATTCCAAGAAAATCTGGTTCATCATTGCTGCGGTCGCTGTGGCACTCTCCATCCTGATCCCGGTTTTGAAGGGCGGCTTCAACCTCGGCATCGAGTTCCGTGGCGGCTCCGAGTTCACCGTTTCGAACGTAAAGACCACCGATGCCGGCCTGGGCGAAAAGGCTGTTCATGACGTCGTATCCGGTGCCATTCCCCGCGTTGCGAACGTGGCGGGCAACACCATGCGGATTCAGACGGATCAGCTGACCGATGACGAGACCAACCGCATCAAAGAAGGCCTGACCACCGCTTACGGCGTAACGGACAACGAGGTGACATCAAACTTTGTTGGTCCCACGTGGGGTCAGGATGTCACACGCCAGGCACTCATTGGGCTGGTCGTGTTCGTCGGCCTCGCTGCTGTCCTCATGGCTTTGTATTTCCGGACCTGGAAGATGTCACTCTCTGCCCTGGTGGGCATGCTCGTCACCATGTTCACCACAGCGGGCGTCTACGCCCTGAGTGATTTCGAGGTGACGCCATCGGCCATCATCGGATTCCTGACTGTCCTGAGCTATTCGCTGTATGACACCGTGGTGGTCTTCGACAAGATCCGCGAGAACACGGCGGACATTTCCACCTCCACACGCCGGACCTTCGGTGAAGAGGTCAACCTTGCCGTCAACCAAACCTTGGTCCGCTCCATCAACACCATGATGGTTGCCGTCCTTCCGGTTGCGGCGATCCTCTTCATCGGGGCCGGACTGTTGGGCGCAGGAACGCTGCGGGACCTTTCCCTGGCGTTGTTCGTCGGAATCCTCATCGGAACGGCAGCGACCATCTTCATTGCGGCACCGCTCTACGCCTGGCTGCGCCAGGGCGAGCCGGACCTCGTGAAGCAGGCCAAGAAAGTGGCTCACCGCAGGGCCGAGGCCACTGTTTAGACTATTTCCACTGGGCATTACGTCCTGGAGCAGGACCCCGCTTTACAGCGGGGTCCTTTCTCTTTGACTTGCCGGGGCGTGCGTCATGTGCTGTCCGGTTGCGGAAGCATTCGCCTGCGGGAATAGACTGGAAGAATTAAATAGGTCGTGAGGGGTACTTCTGTGGAAGAACGTGCGACGTCGGCACCACCGACGGGCGGGGAGGACAGTCACCACGGTGTGGCGGTTCCGGCAACAAGCGTGGCTGGACGGACTGCTGGTACGGTTCCAGTCGATACTCCCGGCGTGCGTCCAACTTTTCCGGGTAGGCGGGAGCGCACGCGTTCCCGGCTTGCGCGATTGACCGGCCGGGGGATGGCGCCGTACTCGCCGATTCTGGAACCGCTCCTGCGAACGGTGCGGGCCAACAACCCCAAAGAAGACTTCGACCTCATTCAGCGCGCATTCGCCGTAGCAGAGCGCAGCCACCAAGGGCAGAAGCGCAAGAGTGGTGATCCCTACATCACCCACCCGGTGGCAGTAGCCACCATCCTTGCTGAGCTGGGGATGACAGGAACCACTCTGGCCGCTGCCTTGCTCCATGACACGGTGGAGGACACCCCCTACACCCTGAATGACCTCACCCGCGACTTCGGCCCGGAAGTCGCCATGCTTGTGGACGGCGTGACCAAACTGGACAAGGTCAGTTTCGGTGAAGCAGCCCAGTCGGAGACGGTCCGCAAGATGGTCGTGGCCATGGCCAAGGACATCCGGGTCCTGATGATCAAACTTGCCGATCGGCTCCACAACGCCCGCACATGGCGGTTCGTTTCGGCAGAGTCGTCGTCCCGTAAAGCCCGCGAGACCCTGGAGATCTTCGCTCCCCTGGCACACCGCCTGGGTATGAACACCATTAAGTGGGAGTTGGAGGATCTGTCCTTCGCGGCGCTCTACCCCAAGGTGTACGAGGAAATCGTCCGCATGGTGGGGGACCGCACCCCCGAACGCGAGAAGAGCCTGAGTGTCATCCGCAACCAGATTGCCGATGATCTTCGGACTGCGCGGATCAAGGCGACCATCACCGGCCGGCCCAAGCACTATTACTCGATCTACCAGAAGATGATCGTCCGCGATAAGGACTTTGACGACATCAACGACCTCATGGGCGTTCGCGTCCTGGTTGACTCGGTCCGGGATTGTTACGCGGCACTTGGTACCCTGCACTCGCGATGGAACCCCCTCCCAGGGCGGTTCAAGGACTACATCGCCATGCCGAAGTTCAACATGTACCAGTCCCTGCACACTACGGTCATCGGCCCGGGTGGAAAGCCCGTGGAAATCCAGATCCGTACCCATGAGATGCACCGCCGGGCTGAGTATGGCGTTGCAGCCCACTGGAAGTACAAGGACCAACCCAACCGTACTGCGGTTGGCCCTGGCAGCCCACGCGACGGCGATATGGGCTGGCTGCGGTCCTTGGTGGACTGGCAGCAGGAAACGTCGGACCCGGGCGAATTTCTCGATTCACTGAGGTACGAGATCAACGCACGGGAAGTCTTCGTCTTTACGCCCAAGGGCGAAGTCATGGCCTTGCCTGCCGGATCGACTCCCGTGGACTTCGCCTACGCGGTTCACACCGAAGTGGGTCACCGGACCATCGGAGCCCGCGTTAACGGCAAGCTTGTGCCGCTCAACAGCGAACTGAACCATGGCGACTGGGTCGAGATATTCACCTCAAAGGCGGAGGGCGCGGGTCCAAGCCAGGACTGGCAACACTTCGTCAAGTCAGCGAGGGCCCGGAACAAGATCCGCCAGTGGTTCACCAAGGAACGCCGTGAGGAAGCGATTGACCGCGGCAAGGACATGCTGACGCGGGCAATGCGAAAGCAGAACCTCCCACTTCAGCGACTTATGACGCATGACGCGCTGTCTGCCGTCGCCGAGGACTTCCACTACGTTGACATCTCCGGTCTGTACGCAGGGGTGGGTGACGGCCACACCTCTGCCCAGTCCGTCATGGAGAAGCTCGTAGAACACCTTGGTGGACACGAGACCCCGGATGAGGACCTCGACGAGGTCAGCATCCCCACGCAGGTTGCGAAGTCCAAGTTTTCCGATTCCGGTGTCATCGTTCGCGGCGTGGGAGACGTATGGGTAAAACTGGCCCGGTGCTGTACTCCCGTGCCCCCTGACCCGATCCTTGGATTTGTCACCCGCGGTTCCGGCGTGTCGGTCCATAGGACCGATTGCACCAACGTCTCCGGGTTGCGAGACCAGCCGGACAGGATCGTCGAGGTCGAGTGGGCACCAACACAGTCCAGTGTCTTCCTGGTGGAGATTCAGGTGGAAGCCCTGGACAGGAAGTCACTCTTGTCCGATGTCACGCGTGTCCTGTCTGAAAACCATGTCAACATCCTTGCGGCCTCGGTTCACACGTCAAGCGACAGGGTGGCGATCTCTAAATTTGCCTTCGAAATGGGTGACCCAAAGTATCTGCACCATGTCCTCAGCGCGGTGCGGCGTATCGACGGGGTCTTCGACGTGTATCGCACCACGGGTAACAGGCGCAGGAGCTAGTTCGGGGACATGAGCCGTGCGAGCGTAGCGAGCGCACGCTTCTTGTGGGGAACCCGCGGCGCTGCCTCCACGGCAAGGGTGAGTAAACGAAGCCTGATGCCGAGCTCCGGGTGGTCCAGGAGTCGCCGCAGGGCCGGCAGGGCCTGATCCGACTCGACGTGCAGTGCAATATCCGCTGCTGTTCTCAAGGGGCTGCTGACGAGCATCCCACCAAGGCTTACGACGTCGAGTTGGCCGAGCCGGACCTCATGGAGGTTGCACCCCCGGGCACTGCGCACGCTTGAGATACGATGCTTGGCATCCACCAGGAGTGATAGCCGCTCCGGAGGGCTGGCGCATCCGTAGATCCAGGCCGCGGTAAGCCTGCCCGCGACCACTTTGGTCCGCATCCGGTCCGGGACAGTCAGGGCAGCCGCACGGGCGCGGAGGCGGGGCGTGACTGCAATCCCGGGCGACGCATAGCTCCTTCCGTACAAGGGAAGCAGGATGCCATCCAGCGCCATGCCCTGCAATTCAGGCCAGGTGAAGATGCGGCTGGGTGCGTAGAGCTCGGGAAGAACGGGTTCCTGCAGTTGCGGGGCTGTGACGGGTGGGACCATTCATTGATCATTCCGTGTCCTGGCCGCAACAGTACAGGCCCCGTACCGGGCATGTGGATAACCGGTACAGGGCCTGCAGAAGAAACATGGTTCACCATGAACCCAAAGCTGGGTCAGGCGAGATCGCTCGCTGAGCGCTGGATCTGGTCCAGCCACGCCTGACGTGCTTCGAGAGCTTCACGCGCAGCCTTGATGCGGCGCTGGTCTCCGGCTTTTTCAGCCTTCTCCAGATCCTCCTTGAGCCCGGCAATCGCGGACTCAAGCTGCGACAAAGCGCTGTTGGTGCGGGCCTTGGTCTCCGGATTGCTCCGGCGCCACTTCTCCTCCTCAGCCTCGCGGACTGCGTCCTCCACCTTGCGAAGACCGGCCTCGATGCGGCCCATGTCCGCCCGGGGGACCTTACCGGCATCTTCCCAGCGGTCACGAATGGACTGCAGGGCCTTCTTCGTTGCGTTGAGATCGTTGATCGGCAGCAGCGCCTGGGCCTCAGCTACCAACTGCTCCTTCACTGCAAGGTTGGCCGTGTACTCCTGGTCGATCTGCTCGTTCGCGGCCTGCCGGTTGCTGAAGAACACATCCTGCGCGGCGCGGAAACGGCCCCAGAGCGCGTCGTCATCCTTGCGGCTGGCGCGTGGGGTGGCCTTCCATTGATCCATGAGCCTGCGGTACTCCCCGGCGGCATAGCCCCAGTCAGTGGAAGAGGAAAGCGCCTCAGCCTCTGCGATCAATGCTTCCTTGGCCACCTTGGCCGCAGAATTGTTGCTGTCCAGCTGCGAGAAGTACGCGCGGCGGTGGCGATCGAAGACAGTGCGTGCCGAGCGGAAGCGCTTCCAGAGTGCGTCTTCATTGCTGCGGCCAAGACGGACCCCGCTCTTCTGCGCAGCCTTCCACGTCTCGAAGAGTTCGTTCATTCGCGCACTGGACGTCTTCCATTGGATTTGCGCAGGATCCTGGCCAGCGATGGCCTCTGCCTCCGCCACAATGGCTTCGCGCGCGGCAAGCTCGTTGGCGCGGACGGCCTCATGGGCTGCCTTCTCGGACTTTTCCAGCTCGGCGATCTGCTCGGACAGCGTGTCCAGGCGTGCTTCGGCCGAACGGATGTCGCCCACCATGTTGCGCTCTGCGAGCTGCTCTCGGAGGTGGGTCACTGTTTTCTGCATGTCCGTTGCCGGGGCTTTGGATTCCACGCGGTGTTCCAGCAGGACTATCTGGGCAATGACGTCGTCGAACTTCCGGGCGAAGTAGCCCAGGGCTTCGTCAGGGCTAACACCCGGGTACTGGCCAACGGCAATCTCTTCGCCATCCAAAGTGAGGAATACGTGGCCGTCGCCTTCGGCGCGCCCCCACTTGGCTGCCTCTGCAAGCGAGGCGGCAGACACTGCTGGTGCAGCCGGAACGACGGCGGCAGGAGCCTTGGGGCGGGCCGCGAAGGCAGCAGGGGAAGGAGCGGGACGCGAATCGGCAGGCTTGGTTTCCTCCGCTGCCGGTGCCGCCTCAGCTGCTGGTGCTTCCTCCGCTGCGGGTGCCGCCTCAGCTGCTGGTGCCTCCTCGGCTGCGGGTGCCACTTCGGTTGCTTCTGCCGGTGCTTCGTCGGCCGCAACTGCGGGAGTTTGTTCAGCCGCAGGTGCTGCTTCAGTGCCGTTCGGGCTGTTTGCCTCGACTGCGTCTTGGTTGGCCACTACTGCTGTTTCGTCGGATTTCTGACTGTCTGTCACCGCTAAAAGTCTTTCGCTTGGAGGGACTGCTAAGGTACTGCACCCCGGACCGGGGCCAAAGGCTGGTTACTTCAGAGAAAACGAGTCTATCGTGACAGGTGCCACAGGGGCGCCGTCGGTCGCGTTTTCGCCGGGTTTCAGGCCTGCTGCAGCGATTTTCGTGATCACATCCAAACCACTGGTGACTTTGCCCACCACTGTGTAACCCCCGGCTGTGTCCGCAGGAATTGTTGTGTCCTTATAGACAATGAAGAACTGATGACCGTTGCCATAGGCGTTGTTTCCCGAGCGGGCAACGGCGATTGTTCCAGCCGGGTATGTGTTGTCCGTTGGTGTGTTCTCCAGGGGACCCCAGCGGTAGTTGGGATCGTCTGCGCCGTCTTCGGATTTGGCGCCGCACTGCAGCAGGCCGAATGTCTCGGAGGTTGTAAGGCGGTGGCAGAAGGCTCCGTTGTAGTAACTGGCATCGGTGAGGGACTTGATGACCGCCGCTGCCTGGGGCGCAGCAGTTCCGTTCAATTCCACTCCCACAACGCCGCTGTTCAGGGCGAGCTCGCCGGTGAAGGTTTTACCGGCTGCGGTGTCCGGGCTGGGTATGTCTGCGCTGTTGGAGGCCGAAGGAGAAGCCGACGGGGAGTTCAGTCCGGCCTCTGCGGCGGCGAACTCTGCCTCAGTGGGGTTGGAACTGAAAACTGTCAGTTGCAGCACCACCGCAAGGACCACAGCGGCAGCGCCCGCGCCGATGGCAACAGTGTTGTCGCGTTTGCGCCGCTTGCCCTGTTCCTGCCGCAGGGCACGCTTGGCTTCCATCTGCCGGATGCGGCGTCTCGCTTCGCGGTCATCCCGCGACCTTGTTGCCAAGAGTCCTCCTGATTGTGTCCACGTTCGCCGGCCGCCTGCAGGGACCGGGCATGCTGCATTAGATGTGCACGCGCGGAAAGCATAAACTGGCTGCCGCACATAGTTTATGCATGACCGGCTGGACGCCCGCCCCATAATCGCCGAAAAGGCCTTTAAAGCTGCGGTGCTCATTCCTGAGTCAGCTTTCTTCGAGGAGATTTATCCACCATGGCACGTACCGCCTCCCTGTCCGGATTCCCCGAGTGGCTTCCCCAGGAGCGGTTGGTGGAGCTCCATGTCCTGGACACGCTCCGGAAAACGTTCGAACTGCATGGTTTCTCCTCGATTGAAACGCGTGCTGTTGAAACGGTTGGCCAGTTGCTGCGTAAAGGCGAGATCGACAAAGAGGTCTATGGCCTGAGCCGCCTGCAGGACGACGAAGCTGAAGCATCCAGGTCAACCACCACGGACAAGGCAGACAAAGCCGATCCGAATGCGCTTGCCCTGCACTTCGACCTCACTGTTCCCTTCGCCCGGTACGTCGTGGAGAACGCGGGTTATCTTGCCTTTCCCTTCCGCCGGTACCAGATCCAGAAGGTCTGGCGTGGCGAGCGTCCGCAGGAAGGCCGTGCCCGCGAATTCACCCAGGCAGATATAGATGTGGTGGGCGATGGCGAGTTGCCGTTCCGCTACGACGTTGAAATCGCGTTGGTCATCGCTGAGGCGCTGAGCGCCCTCCCGATTCCGGACTTCCGCCTCCGGATCAACAACCGCAAGCTCGCTGAAGGCTTCTACCGCGGTATTGGCTTGACTGATACGGCCGGAGTCCTGCGGAGCATCGACAAACTGGAAAAGATTGGCGAAGGCAAAGTCGCTGAGCTGCTCAAGAGCGAGCTCGGCGCCTCGGATGAGCAGGCGGCACTGGCGCTCAAGCTTGCCACCATCCGCACGGAGGACACCTCGTTCGTGGATCAGGTACGTGCCCTGGGGGTGACTGATGACCTCCTCGAGGAAGGATTGAGCGAGCTCCAGCAGGTCATTGAGGCTGCGGTCCAGCGCGCGCCCGGCAAGGTGGTCGCTGACCTCAGCATCGCCCGGGGACTGGACTACTACACCGGAACCGTCGTCGAAACTGTCCTGGTAGGCCATGAACAACTGGGTTCGATTTGCTCGGGCGGCCGGTACGACGCCCTGGCCAGCAAGGGAAACCGGAAGTTTCCCGGCGTCGGCTTGTCCATCGGCGTCACCCGCCTGGTCTCGCGGATCCTGAGCCAGGAGCTTGCCACGGCTACCCGGGCAGTGCCGACCGCTGTCCTGGTCGCTTTGAATAACGACGACAGTTGGTCCGCGGCACAGGACGTCGCGGCACAGCTTCGCGGCCGAGGTATTGCGACTGAAGTTGCTGCGAAGGCTGAAAAGTTCGGCAAGCAGATCAAGTTCGCGGATCGTCGCGGAATTCCGTTTGTTTGGTTCACTGACGATGACGGCAAGCACCAGGTCAAGGACATCCGGTCCGGCGCGCAGGTGGACGCTGACCCGGCCAGTTGGTCGCCGTCGGAGGAAGATCTGCACGTCCGGGTCATCACCGCCTGATCCAGGCCAGGTGATTCAGCCGCGGCCGGGGCGGGTAAACTCGGACGGGATCGTCTTTGCAATGATCCCTTGAAAATTCATGCTGAAAGGAATGCTGTGCTGCGCACACATGACCTCGGATCTCTTCGCTCCGAGCACATTGGACAAACCGTTACCCTGGCCGGCTGGGTGGGCCGCCGCCGTGATCACGGTGGCGTTGCATTCGTTGACCTTCGTGACGCTTCCGGTGTCGCCCAGGTGGTTGTCCGTGAAGAAGAGGTCTTCCACGGCCTGCGGAACGAATACGTCCTGCAGGTGACGGGTACCGTCAACAAGCGTCCTGAAGGCAATGAAAACCCTGCGCTTGCTACTGGCGAGATCGAGGTCATGGCGGACAAGGTCATCATCCTGAACACCTCGGACCCCCTGCCGTTCCAAATCGACGAGCACGTCGAGGTTGGCGAGGAAGCGCGCCTTAAGCACCGCTACCTTGACCTTCGCCGCCCTGGCCTGGCCCGGAACCTCCGCCTCCGCTCAGAAGCAAACCGCATCGCCCGCGAGTTGCTGCACCAGCGCGGCTACGTCGAGATTGAGACACCCACGTTGACGCGATCGACGCCGGAAGGCGCCCGCGACTTCGTCGTCCCCGCCAGGCTTGCCCCGGGTTCCTGGTACGCGCTGCCGCAGTCGCCGCAGCTTTTCAAGCAGCTGCTCCAGGTGGGCGGATTCGAAAAGTACTACCAGATTGCCCGCTGCTACCGTGATGAAGATTTCCGCGCGGACCGCCAGCCCGAATTCACCCAGTTGGACATCGAGGCCAGCTTCGTTGACCAGGACGATGTCATCGAGCTCGGTGAAGCGATTGTGAAGGCCCTGTGGCAACTGATCGACGTCGAGGTCCCCACGCCGATCCGACGCATGACGTACCTGGACGCCATGGCAAAGTACGGTTCCGACAAGCCGGACCTGCGCTTCGGCCTGGAGCTGACCGAGCTGACTGAGTTCTTCAAGGACACCAACTTCGGCGTCTTCAAGGCACCTTACGTTGGCGCCGTCGTCATGCCCGGGGGCGCCTCGCAGGCGCGCCGTGCCCTGGATGCCTGGCAGGAATGGGCCAAGCAGCGTGGCGCAAAGGGACTGGCCTACGTTCTTTACAAGGAAGACGGCGAACTCGCCGGCCCCGTGGCAAAGAACCTCACCGACGAAGAGCGGGCAGGCCTGGCCGACGCCGTTGGTGCCAAGCCGGGTGACTGCATTTTCTTCGCCGCCGGCGAGAAGTCCGCATCACGGGCCCTCCTTGGCGCTGCACGTGTTGAAATTGGCCACCGCACTGGTCTGATCGATCCCAAAGACTGGGCTTTCGTATGGATCGTGGACGCGCCGATGTTCGAGCCCGCTGCCGCTGCAGTTGCCTCCGGTGACGTTGCTGTGGGTGCCGGCCAGTGGACAGCCGTGCACCATGCCTTCACCTCTCCCAAGCCGGAGTTCCTTGACACCTTTGACAAGGATCCGGAGTCTGCGCTGTCCTACGCCTACGACATCGTGTGCAACGGCAACGAAATCGGTGGCGGCTCCATCCGTATCCACGAGCGCGAAGTTCAGGAACGCGTCTTCCAGCTCATGGGCCTGGACAAGGAGGACGCCGAGACCAAGTTCGGCTTCCTGTTGGAGGGCTTCAAGTACGGCGCGCCGCCGCACGGCGGCATCGCGCTTGGTTGGGACCGCGTAGTGGCTCTGCTCGCCGGCGTCGAGTCCATCCGCGACGTCATTGCCTTCCCGAAGACCGGCAACGGCTTTGACCCGCTGACCGCCGCTCCTGCCCCCATCACGGCACAGCAGCGAAAGGAAGCCGGCGTCGACTTCAAGCCGGAAACCAAGCCTGCGGCCAAGCCGGAGACCAAGTCCGAATAAGACGGTAGCCAAAGGCTCCCCACTGATGTGGGGGGCCTTTGGTGTTCCTGCAGATGAAAGGTGCCTCGATCTTGGAACAAGCATTCTTGGAAACCCTCATGGATAAGGCGTGGCCGGCAGCAGAGCGCGAAACCCTTGACTCGGGAAGTGCAGGGGAGTGGGTGCTCCGTGCGTCCGATGGGGTCACGCAGAGGGCGAACTCCGTGTGGGCGAAGAACCTGCCCGGGATGCTGCCCGGCGCGCCGGACATGGCAAGCAGTCCGGACCTGGAAAGCATTCCGGACCTGGAAAGCATTCCGGATCTGGAGCGGTCAGTCAGTTCGGCGTCAGCGTGGTACAGGCAGCGGCGTCTCCCGCTCATTTTCCAGATATTCGATGACTCCCGTAGTGCAGGCCTTAACGCCGTCCTGGACGGGCAACGCTTCACCAGGCAGTCCGAAACCCTGATTATGGTCCGGGGCATGGACGTCTTGGAAACCTTGGATGCCGGGCCCCAGGGGGTAGAACTCTCGGACGCGCCCACCGATGAATGGCTTCGCTTGTGGTGGTCCGTGGATGGGCGTGGTGGCCAGGCGGAACTGGAGGTTGCCCGCGCCATTCTTACCGGATGCGAGTCTCTCTACGCGCTGGTGAGGGACAACGACGGCGTACCGGCCGCCGTCGGACGCCTCGCCCTGGTGGACGGCTGGGGAGGCCTCTACAGCATGGCGACCTCGGCCACCCACCGCAGGCGGGGCTACGGAACGATGGTCCTGTCAGCGCTACTGGATCAGGGAGCGGCCCGCAATCTCCGGGGTTTTTGGCTGTTGGTCACTGCATCCAACTGCGGTGCCCAGGCGTTGTATTCGCGGGCCGGGTTCGTGGAACAAGGGAGTTATCTGTATCGGCAGGCTCCCTTGAGGAGGGCGCCTGGAGGCTGCTGAGGATCACCTACGCCGGTGGATCAGTCACCAGGATCCGGATGGAACAAGCATCCGAAGCAGCTTTTGCAAGCGCAGCAGTTTTGGGTTCCTGGACGTCCAGGAAAGCAAGTTGGCTTCGGCTGGCCAGAGCGCGCATGGAGGGTTGCGCCAGAACCAGGTCCACCAAGGCTCTATCCCCGCCGGGTACAAGGTACTCAACACGGTGGCTGGCAAAAATACGCGCGGCGTGTTCCGCCGCGGAGTCCACCAAGGCGTCCGCCTGGTTGGAGCGGCGCCGGGCATACCGTTGTTGGGATTGGCCGCCTGCAGCGGTTCTGGACTGAACGTAGCGGTTACCGCTTTTGGATTCCAGGACCTTGCTTCCGCTCGCCACAGCCACGGCGAAACCGCCCCGACGCACCAGCAGGATACCAAGGCCACGTTCCTGGCCTGCAAGAGCGGCAAGCCGTTCGATGTCAGTGGTGCCCCGGCCTGGACGTCCATCCACCGGCCACGGTGCCTTGAGGAGGGCAGAAGCCCCGTCAGCGGCGCGGAGGAGGATTCCGCCGTCGTCAGTCTCTTCAGTGAGTGGGCCATGGCTGTGGGCAAAGCGATCCACCCAACCGGACAGCCGTGATGCGGGGACAAGGGCCGTGCGGCTGGAGGCCTTCGGCTGCCGTTGTTGCGGGGCGGATGCGCGGCGGTCCACGTCGATGTCTCCTTTGTTGGAACTATGAGTAGCCTATCCATGTGGAAGATCTCTTTGGTGCCGGTGCAAACAACGACGACGAGTCGGAGGATCTGCCTGCCGCCGGGGGAGCGTCCGACGCCGGATGGATGGCGTCCCAGCGGAGCCCCCTCGCAGTTCGGATGCGGCCCCGGACCCTGGATGACGTGGTGGGCCAACAGCATCTGCTGGGTCACGGTTCCCCGCTTCGGCAGCTCGCCGCCGGTGCAGAAGCTGCGGGGCCGGCCGGGCCGAGCTCCGTCATTCTGTGGGGGCCTCCGGGCACCGGGAAGACCACGCTGGCGCATGTCATTGCCCGCGGGCCGGGGCGGAAGTTCGTGGAACTGTCCGCCATTACTGCTGGCGTAAAGGATGTTCGCCGGGTGATGGATGAGGCCTTGACCGCCCGGGACCTGTACAAGAAGACCACTGTCCTGTTCCTTGATGAAATCCACCGATTCAACAAGGCGCAGCAGGATGCACTGTTGCCTGGCGTTGAAAACCGGTGGGTGGTCCTGGTGGCGGCCACCACCGAGAACCCATCGTTCTCGGTGGTATCACCGCTGCTGTCCCGCTCGCTCTTGTTGACGTTGAAGCCACTGACGGATGACGACATCGCAGGGTTGTTACAGCGGGCTGTTGCCGATGCCCGTGGGCTTGCCGGGCGCGTGGAACTCAGTCCGGAGGCTTTGGATCATTTGGTGCGGCTCTCCGGAGGTGACGCCCGAAGGGCGCTCACTGCCTTGGAGGCTGCGGCCGGCGTCGCTTTCGGAGACAGCAATGCCGTCTCAACCGCCGTCGAGGAGGAAGCCGCCGCCGGGACCCACACTGCCGCGGAGACCAATGTCACCGACGACGGCGAACCGGGGCTTGCCGGCGACGGCGCCCCCGACGCTCCTGTACTGGTGGAACTCAGGCACACCGAGCGTGCCCTGGATGCCGCTGCTGTTCGTTATGACCGGGCCGGCGACCAGCACTACGACGTCGCCAGTGCGTTCATCAAGTCCATCAGGGGCTCGGACGTTGATGCCTCCCTTCACTATCTGGCGCGGATGCTGGAGGCGGGGGAGGACCCGAGGTTCGTGGCGCGGCGCATCGTCATCTCCGCTGCGGAAGACATCGGCATGGCCGATCCCACCGCTTTGCAAACAGCTGTGGCAGCCGCGCAGGCCGTCCAGTTGATAGGGATGCCGGAAGGCCGGATTGTCCTGGCGGAAGCTGTCGTCCACCTTGCCACCGCACCCAAGTCGAATGCGGCGTACATGGGCCTGAACAAGGCAGTTGCAGACGTCCGTGCCGGGTTCGGCGGGGGAATCCCCATGCATCTGCGCGACGCGCACTATCCAGGTGCCAAACAATTGGGACACGGCAAGAGCTACAAGTACGCGCATGATGAACCGCATGGGGTGGCAACACAGCAGTACCCGCCGGATGACCTCGTGGGGAAGGACTACTACGAGCCAACAAACAACGGCGCCGAACGCGATATAGCCGCCAGGCTGGAACGGCTCCGGAAGATCATCCGCGGACAGTAGCGTGGTAGGATAGTTGCTTGTCTGGCATGACCCGACGCACAATCCCTTTGAAGATTCCTTCAATGGAGCTGTGCCGCGGGCCAGTAGCAAAAGGCAGCGGTTGGCCGATGCTCTCCCTGATGGAGGCCAGTAACACTGACACACCGCAGTAATTTGGAAGGACACAAGTGGCTAACAACACTCGTGCTCGCCGTACCGCACGCCTTTCGCGTGCACTCGGCATTGCTCTGACCCCCAAGGCCGCCAAGTACATGGAGCGCCGCCCGTACGGCCCCGGTGAGCACGGCCGTGCCCGCAAGAAGCAGGACTCCGACTACGCCGTACGTCTGCGCGAAAAGCAGCGTCTGCGCGCACAGTACGGCATCCGCGAAGCCCAGATGACCCGTGCCTTCGAAGAAGCACGCCGCACCAAGGGCCTCACCGGTGAAAACCTGGTTGAGCTGCTCGAAATGCGTTTGGACGCCCTGGTACTGCGTGCAGGCTTCGCCCGCACCATTGCACAGGCCCGCCAGCTCGTCGTGCACCGCCACATCATGGTTGACGGCATCCGCGTGGACCGCCCGTCCTTCCGCGTTGGCGAAGGCCAGCTCATCCACGTTCACAGCCGCTCCGAGGTCATGGCTCCGTTCCAGGTCGCAGCTGCTGGTGCCCACGCCCTGAACAACGTGCCGGCATACCTGGACGTCAAGCTCGACGCCCTGCAGGCCCGCCTGGTTCGTCGCCCGAAGCGCTCTGAGGTCCCCGTGATCTGCGAAGAGCAGCTCGTCGTCGAATTCTACGCTCGCTAAATTCAAGCAGCGCTTACAAGGAAGCCCGTGGCACACGCCACGGGCTTTCTTTTTGGATAGGGTACTGGGGAGGCCTTGGCCGAAGCCGGATTCCGGCCGTGCAGGGCAGCGCAACAATCTAGGAGATGAATTCTATGTCTGGTGGCGACATCGCCGGCCTGATCGCAGCAGGAGTCTTCGCACTCCTGGTCCTGCTGTTGGCCGTGCCTATCTTGAAGCTCGGTGGCGTCTTTGACGAAGTGCGCACCACCATCCGATCCATCAGCGACGGGGCGACGCCCCTCATGGATGAAGTAACCGCAACGGTTTCCACTACCAACCAGCAACTGAAAAAGGTCGACGGCATCGCCTCGAACGTGTCCGACGCATCGGCGAACATTTCAGCCCTGTCCTCCCTGGTGGCTGCCACTGTTGGTTCGCCGCTGATCAAGGTTGCAGCCTTCAGCTATGGTGTCCGTTCAGCCTTCGCGGGCCGTCGCGCTCCTTCCTCCGGCCGCCGCAGCCGCTGAACCAATTGGAGACCAGGAACACATGAAAAGAATTGTTTGGATGGGCATTGGCGTCGCCATTGGCATTATCGCCTTCCGCAAAGTCACCGAGGCCCAGGCCAGCATCGGCCCGGACGGCCTGAACCGTGCGGTTGGCCGCCTGGCCGATGGCTTGTTCGATTTCGCCGACGCCGTGCGTTCAGGCATGCATGAACGCGAAGAGGACTTGAGGGCCGCGTTGGGCATTACCAGTACGGATAACAACCCCAACGCCGGCCGGCGCTAGCGAACACGGTTCGCTCCCGCGCCCGCAACAGGGCAGAATGGAAAGCTGCGGAAGGGCAACAGCCGGTTCCGCGCACAACGTGTGCAGTGAATTGAGAAGGGTAAGTAATCAGCTAATGAAGTCGCAGGAGATCACCAAACGCTGGGTGGACTTTTTTGTCAGCAAGGGCCACACCGCCGTTCCCTCCGCGTCGCTCGTTTCAAGCGACCCGTCACTTCTCTTCACTGTGGCCGGCATGGTCCCATTCATTCCTTATCTGACCGCGCGCGAAGAGCCTCCCTACAAGCGCGCCACCAGCGTCCAGAAGTGCATCCGCACGGGCGATATCGAGGAAGTCGGCAAGACGGCCCGGCACGGCACGTTTTTCCAGATGTGCGGCAACTTCTCCTTTGGCGACTACTTCAAGGAAGATGCCATCAAGTTCGCCTTCGAGCTACTCACCAAGAGCGTTGACGACGGCGGCTATGGACTTCCGGCCGAGCGCCTTTGGGTGACGGTCTACGAAGAAGACGACGAAGCCAAGGAACTGTGGCTCAAGAACACCGGCATTCCGGCCGAGCGCATCCAGCGCATGGGCAAGGCTGACAACTACTGGTCCACTGGCCAGCCGGGCCCCGCCGGCCCTTGCTCGGAGATCTACTACGACCGCGGCCCTGCCTATGGCATCGAAGGCGGCCCGCTGGCTGACGAGACCCGGTATATCGAAATCTGGAACCTCGTGTTCATGCAGTACCAGATTGAGAACGTCCGCTCCAAGGTGGACTTCGACATCGTCGGCGAACTGCCGCAGAAAAACATCGACACCGGCCTTGGCATGGAGCGGCTCGCGATGATCCTCCAAGGCGTCGAGAACATGTACGAGACCGATCAGGTCCGTCCTGTCATTGACAAGGCTGCTGAGCTGTCCGGCCGTGAGTACACCTCTGCAGAATCCGCCGATGATCCCCACCACACTGACGACGTCCGCATGCGCGTTGTTGCAGACCACATCCGTTCGGCCCTGATGCTCATTGCCGACGGCGTGGCACCGTCCAACGAAGGCCGCGGCTACGTTCTGCGCCGCCTGATCCGCCGTGCTGTTCGCGCCATGCGCTTGCTCGGCGTCGAAAAGGCTTGCCTGCCGGACCTTCTTCCGGCTTCCCGCGACGCCATGAAGGGTGTTTACCCGGTGGTGGAGACCGATTTCGCCCGCATCAGCCGTATTGCCTACGCCGAAGAAAAGGCGTTCCTGCGCACCATTGCTTCTGGTACAGCACGCCTGGAGGATGCAGTGGCCGAATCCAAGGCTGCAGGCGTTCCCTTGTCCGGCGCTGACGCTTTTGCGCTCCATGACACCTACGGCTTCCCCATTGACCTCACTTTGGAAATGGCTGAAGAAGCCGGCCTCAAGGTTGACGAAGCCGGCTTCCGTTCGCTCATGCTTGAACAGCGCCAGCGCGCACAGGCAGATGCCAAAGGCAAGAAGGGCGGCCACGCCGACCTCAGCGCCTACCAGGAAATGCTGGGCCAAGGCGAGACCACCTTTACCGGCTACGACGAGCTTGATGGCGAGTCCAAGGTTCGCGGTATCCTCAGCGCGGGTCAGCGGGTGGCGCACGCCTCCACGGGCGACGAAATCGAAGTGGTCCTCAATGAGACGCCATTCTACGCAGAAGCCGGTGGACAGTCGGCCGATACAGGCCTCATCACCGGCGACGGATTCGTCGTCGAGGTCCTGGACGTCCAGCGCCCGGTAAAGGGCCTCAGCGTCCATAAGGCAATCGTCCGGGAAGGTGAGATCGCCACCGATGCCCTGGTGCGCGCCGCCGTCGATCGTGAACGGCGCCACGCAGCTGAGCAGGCGCACACTGGTACGCATATTGTGCATGCCGCGCTGCACCAGATCCTGGGCCCGGAAGCTACCCAGCGTGGTTCCTACAACAAGGCCGGCTACCTCCGCTTCGACTTCGCCTGGGGTGAGGGCCTGAGTCCCGCCACGCGATCGGAAATTGAAGAGGTTTCCAACATCGCTATCCGGAACAACTACCGGGTGGACACCAAAGTCATGGGACTGGCAGAAGCCAAGGCGCTGGGCGCCATGGCTCTGTTCGGCGAGAACTATGGCAGCGAAGTGCGTGTGGTGGAGATCGACGGCGCGTGGTCCCGCGAGCTTTGTGGTGGCACCCACGTGTCCAATACCTCCCTCATTGGCAGCCTTTCCCTGCTGGGTGAACAGTCCGTCGGCTCGGGAAACCGCCGCGTGGAGGCCTTCGTGGGCTTGGACGCTTTCCGCCACCTGGCCGCTGAGCGAGCACTGGTTACGGAACTCACGGAACTGCTGAAGGTTCCCTCCGGCCAGCTCGCGGACCGCATCTCCAGCACCTTGAACAAGTTGAAGGCAACAGAGAAGGAACTCGACCGCCTTCGCAAGGAGCAGCTGGCCGCAGCGGCCGCCAACCTCGTGGGTACCGCCAAGGACGCCGCGGGTGTGCGGGTTGTAGCCCACGATGCCGGCCAAGTGGGTGGAGCAGACGATCTCCGGAACCTTGCCCTCGATCTCCGCAACCGTCTGGGCTCCGAAGCCGCCACTGTGGCAGTTGCCGGTGTCAGCAATGATCGCCCCGTCATTTTGATTGCCACGAATGAAGCCGCCCGTGAAGCCGGTGTGAAGGCCGGAGCGTTGGTGCGCCTTGCCGCGGGCATCCTCGGTGGTGGCGGCGGTGGCAAGGACGATGTCGCACAAGGTGGCGGCACCGACGCTGGGAAGGTCTCTGAGGCCCTCACAGCGGTGGTGGATGCGATAGCCAAGCGTTAACGGTGAATTCCAGTACGAACAGCGGCGTCTACCCCCAAGGCATCAAGCTGGGGGTAGACGTCGGCACCGTCAGGGTTGGGCTGGCCATTTGCGACCCCGACGAAATCCTGGCCACGCCCTTCAAGACAGTGAGCCGCGACGCCAAGAAGAACTCCGATGTTCGCGTGGTGGTTAAACAGGCTGCGGAGATGCGGGCCGTGCAGATTTTCGTGGGCCTTCCAAAGACCATGAAGGGCGAGGAACGAAGCTCCGCGCAGATGGCAACGGAGTACGCCGAACTGCTGGTGGGCGAGCTTGCCCGCGCCGGTTTGGACGTTCCCGTGAACCTCGTAGATGAGCGTCTTTCCACTGTTACGGCGCACCGGAACCTGCACGAAGCTGGCATGAGCAGCAAGAACCACCGTAAAGTGGTTGATCAGGTTGCCGCTGCTGGAATACTTCAGCACGCGATCGACATGCAAAAAGCCAGAGGAACGGACGTTGGCCGCCGCGTAAATGCACCGGCGCAGTCCGATACATCCAGCAGTGCCCCAACGCTGCAGGCTTCCTCCGGCCCTGAACCAGATTCTTCTACGAGGGGACTGCAACTGTGAGCCCGGTCAACAACGACCCCTCCAGCGGGACCGCCGGCGGCGGCATGCCGCTGACCCGCAAGGAACTGCGGGCGCGGGAACGATTCCTCGCCACCCAGAACCAGAACGTCGTACCCGTTCCCGAAGCGACGCCGGGGGAAGCAGCGCCTTCGGCTGACGTTGAGCCTGAACTGCCCCGCCCGATTCCCGCTGTTCCCAGGCCAGCAGCTGCGCCTGCACCGGTTGTGCCGGAACGCGTTGCGCCTGAACCCGTTGCGCCTGAACCGGTTGCGCCCGAACCCGTGCGGGCGGTCGTGACTCCGCCCGTTCCGGAAGCAGCACCGGCAGTTGCGACGCCGGCTCCCAGTGAACACGTGGATGCCAGTGAACACGTGGATCCTGTGCTTTCGGAAGAGGAGCACCATGACGATGCCCTTCCGGTACCAGCTGTTGCACATGTCTATGCCGGTCATGCCAACGAGGCCCACCATTACGGTGTCCACGAAGGCTCGGTCCACGAAGGCTCTGTCCACGTTGACGATCATGCATTTGCAGAACATGCGCCCGAGTACGCTTACGAAGCCCACGAAGGTCACATGGAGCTCCATGAAGACCTTCATGAAGAGCTACATGACGAGCACCACCACCTCATCGCTCCAGTAGAAGTTACGGCCGCGTCCAAAGCCGCGGCCAAGAAGGCGCGGCGCCGCCGTCGTGTCCTTGCCTTGCTGATCACGCTGGGAGTCTTTGTTGCCGCCATCGCGATCGGCGCGCAATTCCTCAAGCCCCTCCTTGGCATGGACAAAGTCACCGATTACCCCGGTCCGGGCACTGGCTCCGTCAGCATTACGGTGCCGGAAGGGGCCGGCCCCAAGGCTGTGGCAACCGCCTTGGTGGAAAACCACGTCGTGGCAGATGCGGATTCCTTCGTCAAGGAATTCGTGAGCGAGGGCGGTGAACTCTCGCCGGGGGAATTCACCTTCCGTACCGAGATGAAAAACTCCGACGCCGTTGCGGTCCTCGCCAACAAAGACGCTTCCAAGGTGATCTACTTCGCCTTGAGTGCAGGTCTCCGGATCAACGAGTCGTTGGAGGCAATCTCCAAGGGCTCCGGCATTCCCATGGCCCAGCTCAATGGCTTCAACCAGGCGCCCGGACAATTCGGGGTGCCTGCGAAGGCCAAGAACCTGGAGGGCTTCCTCGCTCCGGGAGAGTACCGCTTCCCGCTGGGCACATCGGGTAAGGACATCATCCAGAAGCTGGTATCCAGCACCCTTGACGAGCTCAAGGCCCAAGGAATTACGGATCCGGCCAAGCAGTACGACACCGTAACCATCGCCAGCATCGTCCAGGCAGAGGGCGGCCAGGCCGACTACGGAAACGTCGCCGGCGCAATTTATAACCGGCTCAAGCCCAATAACACCGAGACCAACGGCCTCATCCAGTCAGACGCCACAGTCACCTATGGTCTGGGCAAGAAGTCCTTCCACCTCACGGATGAAGAGAAGGCTGACAAGTCCAACACCTACAACACCTATGCAAACCCAGGGCTGCCGGCCGGTCCGATTGGTTCCCCGGGCAAGACGGCGATCGATGCGGCGGCCAAACCGACGCAAAATGATTACCTGTACTGGGTGACCATCAACCTGGACACCAAGGAGACCAAGTTCTCCAAGACACTGGCCGAACACAGCACTTACGTTGAGCAGTACAACGCATGGTGCCAGGCCAACGCCGGACGGTGCGTGTGAGTCGTCGCGCCGCTGTCCTCGGGCACCCGATCTCACATTCGAAGTCTCCGGCGATGCACACTGCTGCCTATGCCAAGCTCGGTGTGGACATCGAATACTCGGCCATCGACCTGACAGTGGATAGGCTTCCGGCGTTCATGGATTCCCTTCGCGGGGATGGGGCGTGGTGTGGGCTTTCGGTAACCATGCCGTTGAAGTCGGCCATGGTCAGGGAAGTCGACGAGGTTCGTGGCGCTGGCGCCCACTTGGGTGTTATCAACACGGTGGTCTTCGAGAACGACGGCGGATCGGTCCGCCGCGTCGGCTACAACACCGATGTCAAGGGCATCGTGGAGGCAGTACGTTACGCAGGAATCGCTTCTGCACAGCATGCCGCCGTTCTTGGCGGTGGGGGTACCTCAGCTGCCGCCATCGCTGCCATCCACGAGCTCGGAGCTGAACACGTCGACGTTTTCGTTCGCGACACAACACGCGCCGTCGACGCGCAAGCCGCCGCGGCCGCCGTCGGAATTTCCCTGCGGCTCCGCCCCCTCAGTGAGGCGGCTACAGCAGTGGCCGGATCCGGGCTGGTCATCTCCACCTTTCCTCCGCGCGCGGCCGATGCGCTTGCGGAGGAACTCGCTGCCCTGCCAGGAACAGGGGCGGGGGTTTTGCTGGACGTCGCTTATGACCCTTGGCCGAGCCGCCTCGCCGAGGTTTGGCACGGCCATGGGGGAGCGGTGGTTCCCGGACTTGAAATGCTGATGTACCAAGCGGCGGAGCAGATCCGGCAGTTCAGTGGCTGTGACGTTGACGCCTCCGTCATAGATGTGATGTGCGACTCAGTTGGGCTCCCCCGGCGAGTGTTCTAGAGGCCTTACATGGCAGGATTGGTTATATGTTGCGTTGGTTGACTGCCGGTGAATCCCATGGTCCGGCTCTGATCGGAATTGTTGAAGGCGTGCCTGCCGGTGTTGAGCTCACCAGCGGGCAAATCCGTGATGCTTTGGCGCGTCGTCGCCTGGGCTACGGACGTGGCGCCCGCATGAAGTTTGAGCAGGATGAAGTCACGATCCTCGGTGGCGTGCGTCACGGCATCACCCAGGGTGGTCCGGTTGCCATTCAGGTGGGCAACACCGAATGGCCAAAATGGGAGCAGATTATGTCTGCTGATCCAGTGGACCCTGAAGTCCTTGCCGACCAAGCCCGGAACGCCCCGCTGACCCGCCCGCGCCCTGGGCACGCCGATTTCACCGGGATGCAGAAGTACGGCTTTGACGAAGCCCGTCCGGTGCTTGAGCGCGCAAGTGCGCGTGAAACCGCCACCCGTGTTGCTCTCGGTACCGTTGCCGCCCAGTTCCTTAAGCAGCTGGGCGTGGAATTGGTCAGCCACACCGTTTCCATCGCCAGCGTCACCGTACCTGAGGGCAAGGCGTTGCCTCTGCCCAAGGACGTCATCGCCCTTGACGCAGATCCCCTGCGCTGCTTCGACCGCGAAACGTCGGATGCCATGGTGGCCGAGGTGGATGCCGCCCACAAGGAAGGCGAGACCCTTGGAGGCGTGGTTGAGGTCCTTGCCTACGGACTTCCCCCTGGATTGGGCAGTTACGTCCATTGGGACCGCCGCCTCGATTCCCGCCTCGCCGCAGCGCTGATGGGTATTCAGGCCATCAAGGGCGTGGAGGTCGGTGACGGCTTCCTCACCGCTGCCCGCCGTGGTTCTGCAGCGCACGACGAAATCCTCAAGGATGAGAACGGCAAAATCATTCGTCAGACCAACCGTGCCGGCGGCATCGAGGGTGGCATGAGCATCGGCGAAGTTCTGCGCGTCCGCGCCGCCATGAAGCCCATTGCCACAGTTCCCCGTGCGCTGCGAACCATTGATGTCAGCACCGGGGAGCCAGCCAAGGCGCACCACCAGCGTTCGGACGTCTGCGCAGTTCCGGCAGCGGGCGTTGTGGCGGAGGCCATGGTGGCCCTTGTCCTCGCAGAAGCCATTGCCGAGAAATTCGGCGGTGACTCTGTTGCCGAGACCACGCGTAACCTGCAGAGCTACCTGGATAACATTCCGGCAACCTTGGACTCGGTCGGCCGGTAGTGGGCCGCGCTACCCAGGACGGCTGCGCTGGCCGTCCCGTTGTCCTGGTGGGCCCCATGGCAGTTGGCAAGTCTGCGATCGGCCAGCAACTTGCGCAGCAGCTCGGCGTTCCCTTCGTGGACACCGACGCCGTGGTGGTCGCAGCGCACGGCAGCATCGCTGACATTTTTGCTGGTCGGGGAGAACACGCGTTCCGGGAAATTGAAGCCCGGGCGGTGGCGAAGGCCATCGAGGGCGCCAAGCAACAACCAGCGGTGATTTCGCTGGGTGGCGGAGCCGTCCTGGACTCGGGAACCCAGCAATTGCTGGGGGAGTGCACCGTGGTTTACCTGGAATGCGATGCCTCGACTGTTGCGGACCGGATCGCGCGAAACACCGGAAGGCCTTTGCTGCAGGGCGACGCTATGTCCCGATGGGAGGCCCTGTTTGCCACCAGGCGTCCGGTCTATGAGCGTCTTGCAGATATCGTCCTGGACGTCCGTTCGGGATCCGTGGCTGAAATCGGCCTCCAGTTGGAGGAGCGGCTGCGCCAGCATGCAGCCTTGAAAGAGGAAGTTGAAAAGTGAGCAACGAAGCAACTGTCATCAAGGTGACCGGCCAATCAACCGCGGAGAACTACGACGTCGTGGTGGGCCGTGGCCTCCTGCAATCCCTCCCCGCCAAACTTGGCGAGCGGGTTCGGCGCGTGCTTGTCATTCACCCGCGCGCCCTTCGCCTGACCGGGGACACCGTCCGCGATGAGCTCGAAGCTGCTGGCTTTACGGCACTGACAGCCGAGATCCCGGACGCCGAAGAAGGCAAGCACATACAGGTTGCCGCTTTCTGCTGGCAGGTACTGGGACAGAACGACTTCACCCGCTCGGACGCTATTGTTGCCGTCGGTGGCGGCGCTGTGACCGACCTCGCCGGATTCGTTGCAGCCACGTGGCTGCGGGGAGTCAAAGTCATTCACATGCCCACCAGCCTGCTGGGTATGGTGGATGCCTCAGTTGGCGGCAAAACGGGTATCAACACTGCCGAAGGCAAGAACCTGGTGGGATCGTTCCATCCTCCTGCGGCTGTACTGGCGGATCTGGACACGCTCAAGACCTTGCCCAGGAATGAGCTGATTTCCGGAATGGCAGAGGTCATCAAGTGCGGCTTTATCGCCGATCCCGTGATCCTGGACCTCGTTGAAAAGAACACGGACGCAGTGATGGACCCGGAATCGGACGTTGTCCGTGAACTCATCGAGCGTGCCATTGCGGTCAAAGCCAACGTCGTCTCCCAGGACCTCAAGGAATCCGGGCTGCGCGAGATCCTGAATTATGGACACACCCTGGGCCATGCCATTGAACTCGTGGAGCGCTATTCGTGGCGCCATGGCGCGGCCGTGTCGGTAGGCATGATGTTCGCTGCGGAATTGGCCCGGAGCGTTGGACGTCTCTCGGACGCCGACGCCGATCGGCACCGCACCATCCTTGAGAGCCTTGGCCTCCCTATCACCTACCGCAAGGACCGCTGGCAAGGCCTGCTGGACGGGATGCGCCGGGATAAGAAGTCCCGTGGGGACCTCCTGCGCTTTGTTGTCCTGGACGGCGTGGGCAAGCCCGGCATTCTGGACGTCCCGGATACCTCCCTGTTGTTTGCCGCTTACCAGGAGATTGCTTCATGATGACCGCCCTCAGAGAAGGCGTCAGCGACTGGCCAACCGGCGGATTCCCGGGCGTCCGCACGAACCCCGATACTTTGCTGCCCGTCATCGTCAACGAAGACGCATTGGAGTCTGCGTTGGCGGCTTCGGAAGACCCTGCGGACCGGATCATGGCGCTGCTGCTGGAAAACCAGCCCAAGGAAGCGGCGGAACTGCTCGCTGAGGCACGCTACAAGGACCCGGAATCCTTCCGATTGCGGATTTTTGAAGCCGAAGTCCACCGGGCCACCAATCGCCTGGATCGTGCCATCCAACTGTTCCGCCAGCTGCTGCAGGAAGTCCAAGGTACTTCCAAGGAAGCGATCGTCCACCAGTATTTAGGCCGGGCATATTTCGTCAGCGGAAATGCGCTGGCAGCATCCGAGGAGTTCGCCAAGGCACTGGACCTAAGGGTTGCCAAGGCTGCCGATGCCGCACTGATCTACTCCTCTGCGGTGGCCCTCCAGCGGGCCAGGGATGTGCTGGAACTCGCGTCCTGATCCCGGGCGAAACCACCCGTAGGCAAGCCACTGTGCATTTGACGGTAGAATGGTTCTTGGATTTTTGATAAATACGCGCTGGCACGCCTTTTGGCGTGCTGGCTGGCATACCCGGCTGGAAGCTAGAAACCGTAGCTAGAACCAGTGAGAGAAACCAGAGGATACGAGTGGCAACCACAAACGACATCAAGAACGGAACCGTACTGAAGCTCGAGGGCCAGCTCTGGAACATCATTGAGTTCCAGCACGTCAAGCCGGGCAAGGGTGGCGCTTTCGTTCGCACCAAGATGCGCAATGTCATGTCCGGCAAGGTGGTTGACAAGACCTTCAACGCCGGACTGAAGATCGAGACCGCTACGGTTGACCGCCGTGACTACCAGTACCTGTACCAGGATGGCGAAGACTTCGTCTTCATGGACACCCAGGACTACGACCAAATCACCGTTTCCGGTGCCACGGTCGGCGACGCCACAAACTTCATGCTTGAGAACCAGATGGTGAACATCGCCATCCACGAAGGCACGCCGCTGTACATCGAGTTGCCGCCGAGCGTCGTTCTCGAAATCACCTACACCGAGCCCGGCCTCCAGGGCGACCGCTCCTCGGCAGGCACCAAGCCTGCGACCGTGGAAACCGGCTACGAAATCCAGGTTCCGCTGTTCGTGGAGCAGGGTACCAAAGTCAAGGTTGATACCCGCGACGGCAGCTACCTGGGCCGGGTCAACGACTAGTGAGCGCACGCGGTAAAGCCCGTAGCAGGGCACTTGAAGTACTTTTCGAGGCGGAGCAGCGCTCCGTTTCGGCTTTTGACGCGCTCAAGGCGCGTCGGGAGAAGACGGATCTCGTCATCAATCCTTACACGATGGAAATCGTTGAGGGTGTCGTCTCCATGCAGCCAACCATCGATGAGTTCCTGCAGACCTATGCCCAGGGCTGGACACTGGAGCGGATGCCTTCGGTAGACCGCATCATCCTCCGCATTGGCGCTTGGGAACTCCTCTACAACGACGAAGTCCCGGACGGAGTGGCTGTCAGCGAAGCTGTGGCCCTCGCCAAGACGATGTCCACGGACGAATCACCGGCCTTCATCAACGGCTTGCTTGGCCGGCTCCAGAAGCTCAAGCCGTCGCTTCTCGCCTAAGTGCACCGCCGGACCCGCATCCATTCAGGATGCGGGTCCTTCTCTTTAAGCGTGCTCAAGCTCCTAGTGCAGCACAGCCGCCCGAAGCGCTGGAATCGCACGAAGATGGTCAAGTTCATCCTGCTGATGAAGGAGCACATCGCGGCCGGTGAGGATGCGTTGGCGCGTGAACGCCAAGGCCGTGGCACCCTTGATGAATGCGCGCATCTGTGCGGCGCGACCACTGGAGGCCGCCCACCGAAGGGCATGTCGTCTTCCTTGGGATGTTGCCAGCATTTCAACTTCGGCAGGCGTAAACCATCCGGCCCTGGCATATTCGAGGAGCCGCTGGCGCGTGAGTTTGCCTTCGGCAATGCGCAGGAAAATGATGCCGAGGGCCGCGATCAGGAAGATTGGCACCTGCACCACGAAGTAGTCCAGCAGGAAGTCCTGGCCCATGCTGTTCCACCTGTTGTGCAGGAACATGGCCGGCAGGAGGCCGATGACGAAGGCCAGGACTGCATAGCCGGAATGCCACCTCCGGGCGGCGAATCCCATGACGAGGCCGGTTGTTCCCGTGAAAATGGCATGTGCGAAGGGTGACATTACCCCACGCAGGATGAAGATGCGGACAAGGTCCGTGCCGGGCTCCGATGATGACGCGATCTCACGGCCGAAGTAGAGGATGTTCTCCGTGAAAGCGAAGCCGGCGGCGATGGTAAAAGCAAAGACGACACCATCCACGGGGCCATCGAAGTACTTCCGGGCACCAAGGATGAGAAGCAACAGGCCTAGCGACTTGGTGAATTCCTCCACGATGGGAGCCTGGACCGTGGCCATGAAGTATGTGAATGCTTCTTCGCTGGTGGTAGGAGCTGCCAAGGCGAAGAGGGGCTGGATTAACAGGGTTCCGGCAATCGAAACTGCGGCTCCCCACGTGAAAGCGAACCAGAGCAGCCTTTTCGGTTCCGGCTCCCAACGGTCAATGAGCCGTACGGTCAGCAGCACTACCGACAACGGGATCAGGGAGGCGATGAACCCGATCACGAAGCCGGCGATTCCTGTATTGCCCAGCAGGAACGGAACCACCAGGAGAAGGCTGCCGAGGACTAATATGACGCCCGCCAGGAGCAGGGGGAGTGTGCCCGGCGACCGGCGTCCCCGGGATGCCGGTGGAGCCGCCCAGGTCTGCTGGGGAAGGTCGCCGGGGTTCCCGGGGGCTGGTTGGTAGTTTCCGGGATGTACGCGTCCGATCCATGTTGGATTGGCGGCTGGTTCCAGATAGGGCCGCGGGTAGGGCTGGTGTCCGCCGGCGTGCCCAGGATGGTTGCTGCTCATGGCCTAGAGCCTATTCCACAGCCTTGACTGTGAGCTTTAACTCACCGCCTCGTCCGCCGCCCGGTGAGGCTGCCAGTTTGCGCTGTGGTAGTTTTGGAAGGCAAATATTCCTTTTTTAATTCCGTCCCGTGAGGCGGGGAAAGGGGAGACGAGCGAATGACTGAAGTCACCTCAGCGCAGGTTCCGTCGCGGGTTGTTCTCAACCAAGCGGACATTGATCGCGCGCTGACTCGTATCGCCCATGAGATCCTCGAAGCCAACAAAGGTTCCCAGGATCTGGTTCTTTTGGGCATTCCCAGCCGTGGTTATCCCTTGGCCGTGCGGCTCGCCAACAAGATCGCTGCGGCTGACCCCAGCGTCAACGCGGAAACGATCGTCGGGCAACTCGACGTCACCATGTTCCGTGACGATCTTTCACACCAGCCCACCAGGCCGCCCCACCACACACGCCTGCCACTGTCCGGTATCGACAACAAGGTTGTTGTCCTCATTGATGACGTCCTGTATTCGGGCCGCACCATCCGGGCTGCACTTGACGCCTTGGTGGACCTTGGCCGTCCCAGGATTGTCCGCCTGGCCGTCCTGGTGGACAGGGGCCACCGTGAGCTTCCCATCCGTGCGGACCATGTAGGCAAGAACCTACCAACTTCCTCCGCGGAAAAGGTCCGCGTCCACCTCGAGGAAATCGACTCCGTGGACGGCGTTCCGGTCAACGAGGTAGTAATCGAGGCCGGAAAGTGAAGCACCTCCTCTCCACTGAGAACCTCAGCGCTTTCGACGCCATCCGCGTCCTGGATACAGCCGAGGAAATGTCGGCCGTCGGCGACCGCGAGGTCAAGAAGCTCCCCGCCCTCCGTGGCCGTACGGTAGTGAACCTCTTCTTCGAGGACTCCACCCGTACGCGGATCTCCTTCGAAGCTGCAGCAAAGCGGCTTTCAGCCGATGTCATCAACTTCGCCGCCAAAGGATCTTCGGTGTCCAAAGGCGAGTCCCTCAAAGACACTGCGCAGACGCTGGCCGCCATGGGCGCGGACGCGGTGGTCATCCGTCACTGGGCTTCCGGCGCTCCGCACCGGCTTGCCGCTACGGACTGGATCGACGCCGCAGTGATCAACGCAGGCGATGGCACCCACGAACACCCCACACAGGCGCTGTTGGACGCGTTCACCATGCGCCGCCACTGGTCCCAGCTCAAGGGGACGAAATCCACTGGTGCGGACCTTCGAGGCATGCGTGTGGCGATCGTCGGAGATGTCCTGCACTCCCGAGTGGCCCGGTCCAACGTCTGGCTCCTGCGAACGCTGGGTGCCGAGGTCACGTTGGTTGCGCCACCCACACTGCTGCCGATCGGCGTCGAGCACTGGCCTTGCAAGGTCAGCTACAACCTGGACGAAACGCTGGAAGCGGGCGTCGACGCGATGATGATGCTGCGAGTCCAGGGTGAGCGCATGCATGCCTCGTTCTTCCCGTCTACCCGTGAGTACTCACGGCGCTGGGGCTTCGACGACGCACGGCTTCGGGCACTGGATGACCTTGGCATGAAAGACACCATCATCATGCACCCCGGCCCCATGAACCGTGGCCTGGAAATTTCCTCGGCCGCCGCCGATTCGCCCCGCTCAACAGTGCTTGCACAGGTGCGGAACGGTGTTTCAGTGCGCATGGCCGCCCTTTACCTGCTGCTCTCCGGGGATTCCCGCGAAGCAACTGCCGCAACGGCAGCAACCCCCCACTCTGTAAGCCAGCCCACCAAGGAGAGCAACTGATGGCCGAGAACACGTACCTGATCCGCGGGGCCGCCATTCTCGGCGGCGAAGCTGAAGACCTGCTGATCCGCGATGGCATCATCGCCGCCCGGGGCAAGGATCTGCACGACGACGACGCCACAGTGATCGACGGGACGGGCCTGGTTGCCCTCCCCGGCATGGTTGACGTCCACACGCACCTGCGCGAACCCGGCCGCGAAGATGCTGAAACGGTCGAGACCGGCACTCGTGCCGCAGCCCTGGGTGGCTTCACGGCCGTCCACGCCATGGCCAACAGCAACCCCGTTGCTGACACGGCAGGCGTCGTCGAACAGGTCCACAGCCTCGGCCGCGCGTCCGGCTGGGTGGACGTGCGTCCTGTTGGCGCTGTCACGGTTGGCCTGGCCGGTGAACAACTTGCGGAACTGGGTGCGATGGCGGATTCCCGCGCCCAGGTGCGGATGTTCTCCGATGATGGCATCTGCGTGCACGATCCCGTGCTGATGCGCCGCGCGCTGGAGTACGTCAAAGCGTTCGACGGCGTGGTTGCCCAGCACGCGCAGGAACCCCGCCTTACCGCCGGGGCGCAGATGAACGAAGGCGCTGTCTCGGCGGTGCTGGGTCTCGCCGGTTGGCCGGCCGTGGCAGAGGAAAGCATCATCGCCCGCGACGTCCTGCTCACGCAGCATGTGGGTTCCCGCCTCCACGTTTGCCACGTCTCCACCGCTGGATCTGTTGAAATCGTCCGCTGGGCCAAAGCCCGGGGGATCAACGTCACGGCCGAGGTCACGCCCCACCACCTGCTCCTCACCGACGAACTGGTCCGCAGCTACGATCCCGTGTATAAAGTCAACCCGCCGCTGCGTACGGATGCGGACGTCCAGGCGCTCCGTGAAGGCCTGGCTGACGGCACGATCGATGTTGTCGGCACGGACCACGCCCCGCACCCCAGCGAGCACAAGGAATGCGAATGGGCCCAGGCGGCCATGGGCATGACTGGCCTGGAAACGGCATTGTCTGTTGTCCAGGAGACGATGATCGAAACCGGACTCATGACGTGGGCCGACTTCGCCAGGGTCACCTCTTTCACGCCGGCAGTTATCGGCCGCGTGGCGGACCAGGGCCGCCCGTTGGAGGAAGGCGAGCCCGCCAACGTCATCCTGGTGGACCCGGCTGCGCGTTGGACGGTCGACCCCCATAAGATGGCCACCATGGGCCGCAATTCACCGTTCAAGGGCAAAGAGCTGCCCGGATCCGTGGTGGCAACCTTCTTCAAGGGCCACCCAACGGTTCTCAACGGCAAGCTCAACACCCCGTACCGGTACGCCGGAAACTACCCAACCCCGGATGCCGCCGGGGCAGTCAGCGGTAGCTGATGAGCAACCAGACACTCACCGTGCTCATCACGGTGCCGTTGATCATCGTCGTCCTGATGATGATCTGGCTGGGGTGGCGGAACAGGCTCAGGCGACAAGCCGACGTCGAACGCCTCCCCGAGGTGCCGCAGCAGCTGACACCGGCCACGGTAGTAGCGGAGGGCCAGTACGTTGCCACTACCACGGCAGGTGACTGGCTGGACCGGATCGCAGTGCAAGGCCTCGGACTCCGCACCAATGCGGAACTGAGCATCCATACTGAAGGCATCTTGTTCGACCGCTCGGGCGCCGCCCCGGTGTTCATCCCGCGCGCCGCAGTGGCTGACAGCCGCCAAGCAGCCGGCATGGCCGGGAAGTTCGTGGAAAAAGACGGACTCCTGGTCGTCAGCTGGAAGCTGGGCGGCAAGGAACTGGATACCGGATTCCGGACCAGGCATGCAGCCGACAAAGAGCTCCTCCTCGAAGCCATTCAAGAATTGATCTCCGCAGCCCCTCAGGCAGATGCCGATAGTGGAAAGTAATAAAGTGACGGACAGTAAAGCAGCCACCACACCCACCCCCTCCGCAGCAGTACTGGTGCTGGAAGACGGCCGCATGTTCCGCGGCCGCAGCTACGGCGCCCAGGGAACGGCCCTCGGTGAGGCCGTCTTCGCCACCGGAATGACCGGCTACCAGGAGACCATCACCGATCCCTCATATGCCCGCCAGCTCGTGGTGCAGACAGCACCCCACATCGGCAACACGGGCGTCAACAGCGAAGACGCTGAGTCCCGCCGCATCTGGGTGGCAGGGTACATTGTGCGCGACGCTGCCCGCCGCCCCTCCAACTGGCGTTCGGAAGGCAGTCTCGATGATGAACTCGTGGAGCAAGGCATCGTGGGCATCCAGGGCGTCGACACCCGTGCCATCACCCGGCACCTCCGCGAGCACAAGACCATGCGCGCAGGCATCTTCTCGGGCGAGGCCGCCCAGGCATCGGACAAGGAGCTCCTGAACGCCGTGCTGGCAAGCGCCCCCATGGAAGGCGCGGCGCTGGCTGAAGAGGTGTCCATTGATGAGGCGTACGTCGTGGAACCCAAGGACCACGGCTGGGATGGCGAGCCCAGGTTCTCCATCGCCGCCGTCGACCTCGGCATCAAGGCCATGACCCCGGTCCGCTTCGCGGAGCGCGGCGTGCGGGTGCATGTCCTTCCGGCGACGTCCACCCTGGAGGATGTCAACGCGGTCAATCCGGACGGCTTCTTCATGTCCAACGGGCCCGGTGACCCTGCCACCGCAGACCACCAGGTCTCACTCCTGCGCTCGGTTCTGGACGAGAAACTGCCCTACTTCGGCATCTGCTTCGGCAATCAGATCCTGGGCCGTGCCCTCGGCTTTGGAACCTACAAGCTCCGCTACGGCCACCGCGGCATCAACCAGCCGGTGATGGACCGCCGCACCGGCAAGGTTGAAATCACGTCGCAGAACCACGGCTTCGCCGTCGACGCGCCGCTGAACGGTGCCACGATCGCCCCCGAGGAGCGTTACGGCCGCGTGGAAGTCAGCCACGTCTCCTTGAATGACGACGTCGTTGAGGGCCTCGCCTGCCTCGACATCCCCGCGTTCTCGGTCCAGTACCACCCTGAAGCTGCGGCTGGCCCGCACGATGCTGCGTACCTCTTCGACCGCTTTATCGACCTCATGGCCGAAACCAAATCGGCCACCGTCGGCGCCGCCAACTCCACCGAATCCAAGACTGAGGACAAGAAGTAATGCCCAAGCGTACAGATCTCAAGAGCGTCCTTGTCATCGGTTCCGGCCCCATCGTCATCGGCCAGGCAGCCGAGTTCGACTACTCCGGTACCCAGGCTCTCCGCGTCCTCAAGGAGGAAGGCCTCCGCGTCATCCTCGTGAACTCCAACCCGGCCACGATCATGACGGACCCCGAGTTCGCCGACGCGACCTACGTCGAGCCCATCACGCCCGAGGTTGTTGAGAAGATCATCGCCAAGGAACGTCCGGACGCTATCCTGCCCACCTTGGGTGGCCAGACGGCTCTGAACACTGCCATCGCGTTGGACAAGAACGGTGTGCTGGAGAAGTACAACGTGGAACTCATTGGCGCAAACATTGCTGCCATTGAGCTCGGAGAAGACCGCGAGAAGTTCAAGGGCGTCGTTGAGCGTTGTGGCGCCGAGTCGGCCCGCAGCCACATCATTCACAGTATGGACGAAGCCTTCGCTGCGGCCGAAGACCTCGGCTACCCCATGGTGGTCCGCCCGTCCTTCACGATGGGTGGCTTGGGCTCAGGCTTGGCTTACAACGAGGACGACCTCCGCCGCATCGTCGGCCAGGGCCTCCAGTACAGCCCCACCACCGAGGTCCTGCTCGAAGAGAGCATTCTCGGCTGGAAGGAATACGAGCTTGAGATGATGCGCGACAAGAACGACAACGTCGTTGTTGTTTGCTCCATCGAAAACTTCGATCCCGTAGGCGTCCACACCGGTGACTCCATCACGGTTGCTCCGGCGCTGACCCTCACGGACCGCGAGTACCAAAAGCTTCGGGACGTCTCTATCGCTGTTATCCGCGAAGTCGGCGTGGACACCGGTGGCTGCAACATCCAGTTCGCCATCGACCCCGCTACGGGACGCGTCGTGGTTATCGAGATGAACCCGCGCGTATCCCGTTCCTCCGCGCTGGCCTCCAAGGCAACGGGCTTCGCCATTGCCAAGATCGCCACCAAGCTCTCCCTTGGTTACACCCTGGACGAGATCCCGAATGACATCACCCAGAAGACGCCGGCATCGTTTGAACCGACGTTGGACTACGTTGTGGTCAAGGTGCCGCGCTTCGCCTTTGAGAAGTTCCCGGCAGCCGACAACACGCTGACCACCACCATGAAGTCCGTTGGCGAAGCCATGGCCATGGGCCGCAACTTCACCGAAGCCCTGCAGAAGGCCCTCCGCTCATTGGAGCAAAAGGGCTCGCAGCTGGACTTCAGCTCCGTGCCGGAGTACGAGGTTGCCGAGCTCATCGAGAAGGCCAAGCGTCCCACGACGGACCGCCTGCACCAGGTGCAGCGCGCGCTCCTGGGTGGCGCCACGGTGGAAGACCTCTTCGAAGCCACCAAGATCGATCCTTGGTTCCTGGACCAGCTGCAGCTCCTTAACGAGACCGCGCAGGAGATCCGCAAGGCTGGCGTGCTCACCGAGGAAATGCTGCGCAACGCCAAGCGCCATGGTTTCTCCGACGAGCAGATCGGTGCCTTGACGCACAACAATGAGGCAGTGGTCCGCGGCGTCCGCCAGGCCTTGGGTATCCGTCCGGTCTACAAGACGGTGGACACCTGTGCCGCTGAGTTTGCCGCTTACACCCCGTACCACTACTCGTCCTACGACGAGGAAGATGAGGTAGGCCTGCACGCCAAGCCCTCCGTCATCATCCTTGGTTCAGGGCCCAACCGCATTGGCCAGGGCATCGAGTTCGACTACTCCTGCGTCCACGCCTCCATGGCGCTGCGCAAGGCCGGCTACGAGACCGTCATGGTCAACTGCAACCCCGAGACTGTCTCCACCGACTACGACGTTTCCACGCGCCTTTACTTCGAGCCGCTGACCCTTGAGGACGTCCTCGAGGTCATCGCCGCTGAAGAGCGCACCGGTGGCGTCATGGGCGTCTTCGTCCAGCTCGGTGGCCAGACGCCCCTGAAGCTTGCACAGCAGCTTGCCGACGCCGGTGTGCCGATCCTGGGCACCTCTCCTGAGGCGATTGACCTCGCAGAGCACCGTGGCGCCTTCGCCCGTGTCCTGGACGAGGCGGGCCTGACCTCCCCGAAGAACGGGACCGCCGTTTCCTTCGAGGATGCCAAGAAGATCGCTGACGAGATCGGTTATCCCGTGCTTGTCCGTCCGTCCTATGTCCTGGGTGGCCGCGGGATGGAGATCGTCTACGATGAGGCAAACCTCTCCCGCTACATCGCCAACGCCACGGAAATCACCACGGACCACCCGGTGCTGATTGACCGCTTCCTGGAAGACGCGGTCGAAATCGATGTCGATGCCCTCTTCGACGGCACCGACATGTACCTCGGCGGCATCATGGAACACATCGAGGAGGCCGGTATCCACTCCGGAGACTCGGCCTGTGTCCTTCCTCCGATCACACTTGGCAACAACGTGATCGAGCGCGTGCGCACTGCAACGCGGGCCATCGCTGAGGGCGTGGGCGTCCGTGGCCTTATCAACATCCAGTTCGCGCTGGCCTCCGACGTCCTGTACGTCCTTGAAGCGAACCCGCGTGCTTCGCGTACGGTACCGTTCGTTTCCAAGGCCACTGGCGTTCAGATGGCCAAGGCTGCCGCACTGATCGGTACCGGTGTCACCATCAACCAGCTCCGCAGCGCCTACAAGATGCTGCCGGAAACCGGTGACGGTTCCACCTTGCCCCTGGACGCTCCGGTCGCCGTCAAGGAAGCTGTCCTGCCGTTCAGCCGCTTCCGTACTCCGGAGGGCAAGGTTGTCGACTCCCTGCTCGGGCCCGAAATGCGGTCCACGGGCGAAGTCATGGGTATCGACAAGCACTTCGATACCGCATTCGCCAAGAGCCAGGCCGCCGCAAACAACGCGCTGCCCACCGAAGGCAAGATCTTCGTTTCGGTAGCCAACCGCGACAAGCGCTCGGTGATCATGGGCGTCAAGCGCCTCTCGGACCTTGGCTTCGAGATCGTCTCCACGGGTGGCACGGCTGACGTCCTGCGCCGCAACGGCATCCAGGCGACTCCGGTCCGCAAGGTGGCCGAGGGCAGCAGCGCCGAAGGTGAAGGCACTATCGCAGACCTCGTCATTGCCGGCGAGATCGACATGGTGTTCAACACCCCGTCCGGTGGGGAAGCCCGCAGCGATGGCTACGAGCTCCGGGCAGCGGCTACCTCCATCGGCATTCCCTGCATCACCACTGTGGCTGAGTTCAACGCAGCCGTGCAGGCAATTGAGGCACTTCGCACCTACGAGTGGTCGGTCACCAGCCTGCAGGAGCACGCAGCCAACCTGAGCGCATCACAGGCCGCCGTCAATGCCTGACTCTGTTGTTGGGCACGAGGCCCAGGACGCGCAGCAGCCGGACCGGGAGTCATTTGGCTCCCGGCTGGCTGCCGCAATGGCCAGCCGCGGTCCGCTGTGCGTCGGAATCGATCCTCATCCCCAGCTTCTGGCTGACTGGGGACTGAACGACGACGTCGCCGGGCTGGAGCGCTTCTCGCTCAGCGTTGTGGAGGCCGTGGCTTCCCTCGCTGCCGCGGTGAAGCCGCAAGTGGCATTGTACGAACGCCACGGCTCGGCGGGCATGGCTGTCCTGGAGCGGACCCTGGCCGCAGCTGCCGAGGCGGATGTGCTGAGCATCGCCGACGCCAAGCGCGGTGATATCGGGTCCACCATGGCTGCCTACGCAGATGCATGGTTGCGTGACGGTTCAGCCCTGGCCGCAGATTCAGTGACCTTGAGTCCATACTTGGGCTTCGAATCCCTGCGTCCGGCCCTGGACCTTGCTGCGCAAAATGGCAGGGGAGTGTTTGTGCTCGCATTGACATCCAATCCGGAGGGAAAGTCTGTCCAGCACGTTGGCGGAAGCAATTCCGTCGCCCGCGGGATAGTCTCCGCCGCCGCAGCCGAGAACAAGCGCTACACGGGCGTCCTGGGTTCAGTGGGACTTGTTGTGGGCGCCACCATCGGTTCTGCACTCGAAGATCTGGACATCGACCTCGGCCCGGTCCGCGGAGCAATCCTGGCGCCTGGCCTGGGTGCGCAGGGTGCTACGCCCGCGGATCTCCGCTCCACGTTCGGCGCCGCCTATCCCACAGTGCTGGCTACGTCGAGCCGGGGCATCCTTGCCGCCGGTCCAACGAAGGCTGCCTTGCGGGCGGCTACCCAGGAAACACTCGACGGGCTACGAGCGGAATGATTCACTGACGCCTCATTGCGCAACCTGCCGCCTGCCGGTAGGTTCAGGATCAGTTTCGCGTGACGTGAATCACAAATCCGATCTGACAGGGGTTTGGCCGTGGGTCTGAAAGAGCTGACACCGCAGGAGCGTTCCGATGCTTTGGATAAGGCTGCGAAGGCGCGTGCTGTGCGGGCCGCAGCCAAGGAGCGGCTCAAACGCGGTGAACTGAGCATCGCTGAGCTGATCTCTTCAGGCACTACGGATGAAGCCATTGCGCGGATGCGGGTGGTGGAGCTGTTGGAGGCCCTCCCAGGCATAGGACCTGTACGTGCGGCCGGGATCATGGCGGAGATAGGCATCGCCGGATCCCGGCGCATCAGGGGGTTGGGAATTCACCAGGCCCGGGCGCTGGTAGATTTTATGGACACCCAGCAAAGCGTTTGACGCATCTCCCCGAAGGAATCCGTGAGCAAGAAACCTGGACTGACTGTCCTCGCAGGCCCAACTGCTGTTGGCAAGGGAACCGTATCCACCTACATCAGGGACAACTATCCAGAGGTCTGGCTTTCCGTCTCCGCCACCACCCGCGCCGCGCGTCCAGGGGAGAAGGACGGGGTTCACTACTTCTTCAAGTCCGCCGAAGAGTTTGACTCGCTGGTAGCTGATGGCGAACTCCTGGAGTGGGCCGTGGTCCACGGCCAGAACCGGTACGGCACGCTCCGGAGTACCGTGAATGCTGCCATTGCGGAGGGAAAATCGGTACTGCTCGAGATCGATCTTCAGGGCGCACGCCAGGTAAAAGCGGCTGTGCCGGATGCCAAGTTCGTCTTCCTGGCCCCGCCCAGCTGGGAAGAAATGGTGCGCCGGCTTGTGGGTCGCGGCACCGAAACTGCCGAGGAACAGCAGCGCAGGCTGGAAACCGCTAAACTGGAACTTGCTGCTGAACCGGAGTTTGACCACACCGTCATTAATGACGACGTTCGCCGGGCAGCGGACGAGCTTGTTTCACTCATGGGGCTAACCCCGCACGAGCGCTAAAAGCGCTTGCACTTGTCGGCCCGCTAGAATTTGGAGATTTCGTGTCCACGAACCTTGAAGGCATCATCAACCCGCCGATCGATTCGCTGCTTGAGGCTGCCGATTCCAAGTACGGCCTGGTAATCTTCGGCGCCAAGCGTGCCCGCCAGATCAACGCCTACTACGCCCAGCTGCACGAGGGCCTCTTCGAGTACGTCGGTCCCTTGGTAGACACCAAGCTGAATGAGAAGTCATTGTCGATCGCCCTCCGCGAGATCAACGAAGGCCTTCTGGTTTCCACGCCGATCGAGCCCGCAGAATAAAACAGACTGCCTGTTGACGGAGGTCACGTGCGCATAGTCCTCGGAGTCGGGGGAGGGATCGCAGCCTACAAGGTTGCATCGCTCCTCCGGCTTTTTACTGAAGCCGGTCACCACGTGACGGTGATCCCCACCGAAGCAGCAACCCGTTTCGTCGGTGTTGCTACGTGGGAGGCACTCTCCGGAAACCCGGTCAGCAACAGCGTCTTTGACGACGTCGAGAAGGTCAACCATGTCCGTCTGGGCCACGAGGCTGACTTGATCGTCGTCGCACCGGCCACTGCGGACCTCCTGGCAAAGGCAGCCACGGGCCAGGCCGGTGACCTGCTGACCAACACGCTCCTCATGGCTCACGGTCCGGTGCTGTTCGCTCCTGCGATGCACACGGAAATGTGGCAGCATGCTGCAACCCAGGCCAACGTGGAAACCTTGCGGAGTCGTGGCGTCACAGTCCTGGAGCCTGCCAGCGGGCGCCTGACCGGTGCCGATTCCGGCCCGGGCCGCCTGCCCGAACCTGAGGCCATTTTCACGGCCGCCATGGCGTTGGCTGAGGCCACCACGGAGGCGGATTCACCCAAGACTGTGCCGGCAGCACATGCTTCCCTCGCTGGCCGTACGGTGACGATTTCGGCAGGTGGTACCAGGGAAGCATTGGACCCGGTGCGTTTCCTGGGTAACCGTTCGTCAGGGAAACAGGGTGCGGCCTTGGCCGCGGCAGCGTTGGCTGCAGGTGCCACAGTGCGTTTCCTGGCCGCGCATATGGACGTCGAGCCGCCCGCCGGCGTCGAGCTCGTCCGCGTTGAATCAGCCTTGGAACTGCGTGAGGCAGCGCTGAAAGCGGCGGTGGATTCCGACGTCGTAATTATGGCTGCGGCTGTAGCGGATTTCCGTCCCGCAGAGGTTTCGGACACCAAGATCAAAAAGGTCGACGGCGAGGACGCGCCGTTGGTGCGCCTGGTTCGAAACCCGGACATCCTGCATGAACTGGTCGAACGGCGCAACGCCGAGGGTGGCCAGCAGCTGATCGTAGGTTTTGCCGCCGAGACCGGTGATGCCCAAGGCGACGTTCTGGAGCATGCCACGGCGAAACTCAAGCGCAAGGGCTGCGACCTCCTGGTGGTCAACCACGTCGGGGTTGGCCGCGTCTTCGGCCAGGACGACAACTCCGTAGTGATCCTTTCCGGCCATGGTGCCGAACCGCAGTCGGCGTCCGGATCCAAGTCTGACGTCGCTGCGGCCGTTATTGATCGGGTAGGCGCCGAGTTGGCCAGGGTTTTTCCGGCTCCGTAACATCTACCGGCGGTAGCCTCCGCCCCCAATTCTTAGCAAAGGGACACACGGCAGATGCCGCCGCCCCGCAACACAGTAAGGTGGTCGAGTGACTTTACCGCTGCACCATGAACACCATGGCACCCCGTCCAAGCTCCGGCTCTTCACTTCAGAGTCGGTCACTGAAGGGCACCCGGACAAGATCTGCGATCAGATCAGCGATGCCATCCTGGATGGGCTCCTGGCTGCCGATCCTGAATCCCGCGTTGCCGTCGAGACCATGGCCACCACCGGCCTGGTCCACGTGGCCGGTGAGGTAACCACTGACGCTTACGTCGAGATACCGCAGATTGTCCGCGAGACCATTCTTGGCATTGGCTACGATTCTTCCGCCAACGGTTTCGACGGTGCCCGCTGTGGCGTCTCGGTGTCCATCGGGCAGCAGTCCAACGACATCGCCGGCGGCGTCTTCAACTCCCTTGAGGCACGTGAAGGCCGCCAAGAGGACGACTACGATCTCCAAGGTGCCGGCGATCAGGGCATCATGTTCGGCTACGCCAGCGATGAGACTGCGTCCTACATGCCGACGCCCATCTGGCTTGCCCACCGTTTGTCGGAGCGCCTCACCGAGGTCCGCAAGAGCGGCGAACTTGCGTACCTCCGTCCGGATGGCAAAACGCAGGTCACGGTAGGGTACGACGGCGATCGCCCGGTTTCGGTTGAAACGGTAGTGATTTCCAGTCAGCACGCCGAAGATGCGAGCCTGGACCAATTGCGCGCCGACCTCGCGAGCCACGTCATCGATCCCGTTCTGGCCGCATCCAACCTTGACATCTCCCATGTAGCCAACATCCTGAACCCTGCGGGCGCCTTCGTGATCGGCGGCCCGGTTGGCGATGCCGGTCTGACTGGTCGAAAGATTATTGTCGATACCTATGGCGGCTTCTCCCGCCACGGTGGAGGCGCCTTCTCCGGCAAAGACCCGTCCAAGGTAGATCGTTCGGCTGCCTACGCCATGCGCTGGGTTGCCAAGAACGTGGTAGCTGCAGGTCTGGCCAAGCGCGCCGAGATCCAGATTGCCTACGCCATTGGCCAGGCACGTCCGGTGGGAACCTATGTAGAGACCTTCGGCACGGAAACTGTTGACCCGGCCCGCATCAGCGAGGCCATCAACGAGCTCTTCGATCTCCGTCCCCGCGCCATCATTGATGCCTTGGACCTCAAGCGTCCCATTTACACCAAGACGGCGGCTCACGGCCACTTCGGCCGCGACGAGCCCGACTTCACGTGGGAACGCCTGGACCGTGTGGCGGACCTGAAGGAATTCTTCAACGCCTGATCTCCCGCTCATCCGCCTGTGCCAGCGGCGTGTTTGTAACTTTGTCGGTGGCCCATGATTGGCTGGAGCCAGAGAGATGCCCGCAGTGGGTCAATCCCGCTGCGGGCATCCTTCGTTTCTTGCGTGGAAGGCCCGCGCAACTGAGTTGGAGGTGACGAGCATGGCCGGACACGAAGCCCAGCCGTCGCTGCTTCAACCTTCTTTGCTGCAAGGATTCCCGGATAAGTCCCCCGTCAGTGGACCTGCGCTGGCGGCTGAGAATCCGATAGCCCGCGTGGTGCTGGAATCCTCCCTGCCTCACTTGGACAGGCCCTTCGATTACAGCGTGCCCGCTGACCTCTCTGATTCTGCTGTTCCCGGAGTCCGCGTGAAAGTGAAGTTCAACGGCCAGGAGCTTAACGGCTTCGTGCTGGAACGCGTCGATACTTCGGATGCCGGTCACCCGCTGACCCCACTTCACAAAGTAATCTCCACACTGTCGGTCCTGACGCCCCACATCGCTGAGTTGGCTGGAACGGTAGCTGCGCGCTACGCCGGAACCTTGAGCGATGTCCTGCGTACTGCTGTTCCTCCTCGCGTTGCCAAAGTGGAGAAGGAGCTATTCTCCGGAGACGCAGCACGGGATTCGGAGCTTCCGTCAAATGTGCCAGACGCCCATGCCTGGGGTTCCTACTCCAACGGAGCACAGTACCTCCACCACCTGGCCAGTGGCGGATCGCCCAAGGCTGTCCTCACGGCGCTTCAGGGATTCGGCCCTGGGGGTTGGCCTTCGTTGGTTGCCTCAGCGGTTGCGGCAGTTCGGGCATCCGGCCGTGGTGCAGTGGTGGTCGTTCCCGATTACAGGGACCTCGAGCAGCTGGAAGTCGCACTTGCCAAAGTCCTGCCAGCGGGTGACGTCGCGCGGCTGACGGCTGACGACGGTCAAACTCCGCGCTACCGGAGCTTCCTGCGAATCCTCAGTGGCGAAGCGCGTGTAGCCATCGGCACCAGATCCGCCGCTTATGCGCCTGTCCGGGAGTTGGGCCTCGTAGTCTGTTGGGACGACGGTGACGACCTCCACATCGATCAGCGGGCTCCCTATGCGCACACGCGCGAAGTGCTGCTCCTGCGGGCCGAGCAGGAGAACGCAGCCTGCCTGATGGCATCCCACAGCCGCAGCACTGAACTCCAGCGCCTGGTTGAAATGCAATGGGCCGTGCCGATCGAGGCGCCGCGAACGGTCATTCGCTCCACTGTTCCGCGTGTCCTGAACACAGCTGACAGCTTTGAACAGGAACGTGATCCCCTGGCCCGGATTGCACGTTTGCCCGGAGCGGCATGGCGCGCCGCCAAGGAAGGCCTCGAACATGGCCCTGTGCTGGTGCAGGTTGCACGTGCTGGTTACGCGCCCTCTTTGGCTTGCGAGACGTGCCGGGAGCTGGCCCGCTGCAACAACTGCCAAGGACCGCTGGCCATCTCCAGCAGTTCCGCCATGCCGCTTTGCCGCTGGTGTTCCACGCCGGCACCGCAGTGGCGCTGCAACCATTGCAACGGCACGCAGCTGCGACGGGTTGCGGCAGGCGCCGTGCGAACGGCGGAGGAACTAGGGCGGGCTTTTCCTGGAAAAACGGTTATCACCTCGTCGGGGGAGAACATCAAGGCAACGGTGCCTGATGCTCCGGCATTGGTCGTTGCTACAGTTGGCGCCGAACCCGTGGCTCCCCAAGGGTACGCAGCGGCGTTGCTTCTGGATGGCAATTCATTGCTCCGCCGGGAAAACCTGCGGGCCGGTGAGGACACTGTTCGGCGGTGGTTCAACGCTGCGTCCCTGGTCAGACCCGCCAAGCAGGGGGGATTGGTCATCATCACGGCAGACGACACAACCGCTACCGGAGCCCTGCTGCGCTGGGACGCACCGGGCTACGCGTCGCGTGAACTGGCACTCCGGAAGGAACTCCAGCTTCCCCCGGCAGTGCGGGTAGCTTCAGTGACCGGGCCAAGGGCCGACGTCGCGCGCTTTTCCGATACCTTCGAGGCAAGCGTCAAGCTGAAGTCCGGTACAAAGCTCCGTAGCGCCGGACCGGCGCCCGTTCAGTTGTTCTCCGCTGGGCCTCAAGGCTCTGGAAGTGAGGCCGAGGCCGACGTCCGCACTCTGTACTTCATTCCTTACGCAGATGCCGCAGACGCTACCCGTGCCATGCGTGCCGTCAAGGCAGCGAATGCGGCAAAGCGCATAGCCGGCCCGGTTCAGCTGCGGCTGGACGGCGTGGACGTCTTGTAGCGCTTACGAAGCGCCACAACCTCTTCTGCCGCAGCCAGCAACTGCCGGGCGGATTCGTCCCAGTTGAAGTCTCCAGCACGTTCCACGGACCTGCGGGAACGTTCTTGCCACAATCTGTCATCGCCCAACGCCGTGACAGCCGCAGCGAACTCCGAAGGCGACTCGGGGTCAACATAGCTGACCGCATCGGCGCCCACTTCCCGGAAAATCGGAATGTCGCTGGCGATAACAGGAGTTCCCAGTGCCATCGCCTCCACCAGGGGCAAGCCATATCCCTCGGCCCGGGACAAGCTGATGAGTGCAGTCGCCCTGGTCAAAAGCCCTCCATATTCGGCGTCTGTTACACCGTTGTGGAACTGGACCTTGGCCCCGTGGGGGACCATGGCCTCAAGTTCCGCCCGACGCTGGGGAGTAATCCGGCTGAGCAAGTGCAGGGTGTAATCGGGCAGGCCTGCCATTCCCCGAATCATGGTTTCCACGTTCTTATACGGCATGAAAGAACCCATATACAGCAGGGTCTTATCCGCCCCGGCCGAAGGATCGCGGGGCGTCTGGCCGGGCTGTGGGGCATTGCCAACGATCCGCACGGGGCGCCGGGTCAAGGTGTACTTGGCCATCAAAGCCCCCGTGGTCCTGCTGATGGTGGCCACCACGTCGGCCCGGTTCAGCAGTACGCGCTGCGGCCAGAACGCCTTGTGGTACAGCCTCCACAGGAGGCGCACCGGAGCCGGAAGGAATCCCGGGGGAGCGGGGTGTTCGTAGTAGATGAGGTCGTGCAACGTAAGGATCAGGCCGTACTTCCGTCCCCAGGTTCCCATGGTCTGCATCGGGCACACCACCACATCCGCGCCCAAGGAGTTGACCTTGGCGGCAACGAACAGCTCACGAGGGGACAGCGGGCTGTTGACCATCACATAGGGCACGTCGGGAAGCAACGCGAGTTGGCGTTTGTCATTGATGAGCATGGTGACATCCGCAATTTTGGATGTTGCTGCAATGAGGCTTGAACCGTACCGGCTGATGCCATCGTGGTGGTCCGTCCTGGTGAAGCGGGCGTCGATGACAATTTTCACGCGGGGTGTTCCTCCAGGAAGGTGCGGATAGCTGCGGCCGCCGGGGCCGGCGTCTCGTAATGGATCAGATGCCCGACGTCGGGAATCACTTCCAGCGTGGCTTCGGGAAGGCGCTCCATCAGTTTGTGCTGGTTGGGCAAAGTGGCGATCTCGTCTTTTTCGCCGGCGATCAGCAGCACAGGGAGGTTCAACTCCTCGGCGAYGGCCCCCACGGTGCCCGATACGGATGCCTTGAATGACTCCAGCAAGCTCCTTCGATCGGCGAAGGCGCTGAAGTAGGCATCATGCTGGCCATGGATGAAGCGGCGCAGGTTTTTGTCTTTGGTTTTGGCCATCGTGATGCTCATGACCCGGACAATGGCGCGGTTGCGCAGGAGGGCAAGTCCGAGGCGCTTTGGAAGCTTGGCGGACACCTGGTAGTAAAACACCGCGAGCTTGGTCATGATCCCCTTGGGACCTTCCAAAGCGGGTGCAGCGATGGGGTTGATCAGGATCAAGGGATAAATGGCGCCCGGGTTCCGGGCCGCAAAATGACTCGCGACGATGGAGCCAAACGAGTGGCCCAGCAGCACGGTCTTGGGACCCAGGCCCAGCGCGGCCATGAAGCCGGAGATGAAATGTCCGTAACGCTCAACCGAGTGTTCGTCGTCGCGGAAAGGATCTGAACTGCCAAACGCCGGGAGGTCGGGCATGATAATCCGCATGTCCGGAAGCAGGTCCGCTACACGGAGTAATCCATGGTGGTCACCCCTAAAACCGTGAATGACCAAAATCGTGCGGGTATCCTGCGTGTGTTTGACGGGTTCGTATGTCCAATAAGCTACTTTGCTGCCATCGACGTCCACGTCGGAGGCAACGGTACGTCCCGGCAGGGACTTGCTGAAGAACTCAATCGGGGCATCTGCACCTTCAGGGGTGTGCGCGGTGTCCACTTTTTCCATTCGGCGTTCCTAATTCACGTTGTCCGGGTGCGAGCCCGTGCGGTGGTGGCGTTCAAGCGCGGCCATGCCGTCCATGTCTGCTGCCTCGAGTTCGAAGTCGAAAACAGCAAAGTTCTCTTTGATCCGACCAGCGGAGCTGGCTTTCGGAATCACGAGGTTCCCAAGCTGGAGATGCCACCGGATGATGATCTGGGCGGGGGTCCTGCCGTACTTTTCAGCCAAGTCCACGATCGCGGGGTCGGCCAGGACCTGTCCACGGCCCAATGGACTCCATGCTTCGGTTCGGATCCCGAGTTGTTCGTGCAGTGTCCGCAGCCTGGCCTGCTGAAGCCAAGGGTGCAGCTCGATCTGATTAACGGCTGGGACCACTTCGGCTTTCTGCATGAGTTCTTCCAAGTGCCCGGGCTGGAAATTCGAAACTCCTATGGCCCGCACTTTGCCTTCCCTGTAAAGGGTTTCCATGGCTTTATACGTCTCTACGAAGAGGCCTCGGCCGGCACATGGCCAGTGGATGAGGTAAAGGTCCACGTAGTCCAATCCGAGGTTGGCCATCGATGAATCGAAAGCGCGGAGCGTGGAGTCGTAGCCGTGGTCGTCATTCCAGACCTTGGTGGTGACAAAGACGTCTTCCCGCGCCAAGGCGTGCACGGATTCTCCGGAACCGCCCGTGCCGAGGTTTGCCTCGTTGGCGTCGCCGATTGCACCACCAACCGCGCGGCCTACGCCCACTTCATTTTGATACATGGCCGCGGTATCGAAGCGCCGGTAGCCTTCGCCGAGGGCAGTACTCACCAAAGTCTCAGCTTCTTTTGGCGGCACTTTATAGAGCCCGAATCCCAAGCGGTCCATCATCACGCCGTTGTTCAAGGTCAGCCGGGCCGGGAATCTCATAGCAACGACTCTACCCATTCCGCGGCGGAATGCCTCAGGACTGGCCACTGAAACTCACCAAGCGGCGCGCTGAGGCTTCATCAAGGATGAGGTCGGTGGCAAGTCCCGCTGCCAAGGCGCCCTGCAGGCCATTGATTTTGGAGGCGCCGGACACGACGCAAATCCGGCGTCGTACCTGCCGTAACTGTTCATGGCTTGGGCCGGTGGACCGTTCGTTCAGCGTAATGCCGTCAGATGATCCATCACTGCGGAAGAAGACCGTGGCGACGTCGCCCACTACGTCGTCGGCAGCCAACATGTTGAGGTCTCGTTCGTCGAGGTAGCCGCCAGCGTACACATGGCTTGGATAGTCCGAATCTACGGATCCAACACCGAAAATAGCGATGCTCATGCGCGCCTGCAGATCCAGGATGCGTTGAACGCTGCGCTCATTCCACATGGCCGTCTTGGTCGCTGCGTGATCAAAAAACGCGGGCACCGGAAATTGTTCCACCCGCGCTCCATAGGCGCTGCCAAAGCGCCGCATGATGTCGCTCGCATAGGTGATGCCGGTTGTTTGCATGTTCCCGGCGCCGTTGAGTTGGACAACGATGGTGTCGTGCGTGACCTTCCTGGTCAGGTGCCGGCTCACAGCGCTTAGCGTTGCACCCCAGGCAATGCCAATGATGGCATTGGAATCCACCAGGGGTCCTATGGTCCGCGCTGCCTGCATGGCAACGCGGTCCAGCGTCTCCGCCTCGTTCAAGGTGTCCAGCACCGGCACCACGTGGACGTCCACTTTGAATTTGTCGCGAATCTGGCTCTCCAACTCGGGAGCGGTGTCAAACGGGCTGCGGATCTGGACCTGGACCAGACCTGTTTCCCGGGCGGAAGACAACAGCCTGGAGACGGTGGAGCGAGAGGTCCTGAGCTCCCGCGCGATCGCGTCCATGGTCAGGTCCTGCAGGTAATACATTTGTGCGGCCCGGAGGGCATCCGAGTGACGTGAGCGTCCCATCTCATTTCCTTACTGCACGTTTGTGCAAATAGCTTGACTCCATTTTCCACCTTCGCCAGATTAGTGGTGAAAGGTGCAGCGAACGTAACGCCGCGCACAAACCAAGCCCAAGGGAGCAGTTTTGGGACACAACAGGATTTCCGGTACCTCCTCTGATGCGCACAGGCGTGAATCTGTAACCGCCTTGCGGGAGCGGCCTTCGGCGAAAGTACTCATTATCGGTGGCGGTATCAACGGCGTAGGAACCTTCCGGGACCTCGCCCTGCAGGGCATTGACGTCGCGCTCGTGGAGCGTGGGGACTACTGCCAAGGAGCCAGCGGTGCATCGTCGCACATGATCCATGGCGGCATTCGATACCTGGAGAACGGTGAGTTCCGCCTTGTCCAGGAATCAGTGGTGGAGCGCAACCGTCTCCTTCGGATCGCCCCGCACTACGTCAAGCCGCTGCAGACCACCATTCCTATCTTCAGCACCTTCTCGGGAATCCTGTCCGCGCCCATGCGCTTCCTCACCCACAAGCAGGGCAAACCGAACGAACGCGGCGCCTTCCTCATCAAGCTCGGCTTGAGCATGTACGATTTCTTCTCCCGTGACGGCGGCAGCGTCCCCCGGCACCAGTTCCGCGGCAAGGACAAGGCTTTGGCGGAGCTACCCAAGCTGCACCCGGGAATCAAATACGCGGCAACCTATTTTGACGCGTCGGTCCACAACCCTGAGCGGCTCACCCTGGACGTGCTTCAGGATGGCGAGAAGGCCGGGCGCGGCGGTGGCCTCCCTGGCGGGACGGCCCGCGCCAGCAACTACGTCTCACTGGTTTCCATGGGCACCGATGGAGTGCGGCTCCGCGACGAACTGACCGGCAAGGAATTCGATTTCCAGGCCGACGTCATCGTCAACACCACAGGTGCATGGGTAGACCTCACCAACCAAGCCATGGGAGCCGCCAGCCAGTTCATGGGCGGCACCAAGGGCTCGCACATCGTGCTGGACCACCCTGAACTGCTGGCCGCCTGCAATGGCCGGGAGATCTTCTTCGAACACACAGACGGCCGCATCGTCCTCATTTACCCCATGGGGGACCGGGTGTTGGTCGGCACCACGGACGTCGACGCCGACATGTCAGAAGACGCCGTCTGTACAGAATCCGAAATCGACTACTTCTTCGAGCTGATCGGCCACGTCTTCCCGAGCATCACAGTGGATCGTGGCCAGATCGTGTACAGCTTCGCTGGGGTCCGCCCCCTGCCGCGTCACGACGCCACCCAGCCGGGATTCGTCTCAAGGGACTACAGGATCGAGCGCAGCGTCCGCTCCGGCGAAGGTGCCATGGCGACGCCAAGCGGTAAGGCCGCCGTCGTACTCAGCTTGGTGGGTGGCAAATGGACCACCTTCCGGGCGCTTGCCGAACACATGACCAACGACGTCCTGCGCGAGCTGGGTCAGGAACGGAAAGTTTCGACGGCGAAACTCGCCATCGGCGGTGGCGCCGGCTTCCCTGCCACGGAACAAGGCGAGCAGGAGTGGATCAAGAAGCACATGGGGCCGGGCTTGGACGCCGATCGCGTGGCTGGGCTCCTGACCCGGTATGGAACGCGGGCAGAGGCGGTCATCGATTACCTCAACGCCGGACACGACTCGCCCCTTCGTTCCACCCGGGAACTCAGTGTTCGCGAGTTGGCCTTCATGGCTGAGCACGAGCAGATCGGGCACCTCGTGGATGTACTCATCCGACGGACGTCCCTGGCGTTCCGGGGGCTTGTGACCGGCGAGTTGCTGAATGAAATTGCTGCGGCATTGGCTGAACCACTTGTTTGGGATGCCGCTGTCCGTGAGGCTGAAATCCGCCACGCCCAGGAAGTCCTGCAGCGGTTCCACAAGGTTGACGTCCACAGTCTCGTAGCCTGAGGACGACTGCACAAAATGCTGACCGTCCACCTTCTCAGAGGGGACGGAAAACGGGGTAGGTGAGCCCCTTGGGGCCCACTACACCGGGGTGGTTGCGGAAAACGGAACCGTCCCAACAGCCTTTTCAACCCGCGAGGAGGCTGACAACAGAAAAATGAGGAGTCAAAGATGTCTCTTGGAATAGTTTTCCTTTCCGAAGTATTCGGAACCATGATGCTGACCCTGTTGGGTTGTGGCGTCGTGGCCAACGTTGCGCTCAAAGGCACCAAGGGCAACAACGGTGGATTCTTGATGGTGACGTGGGGCTGGGGTATTGCGGTCTTCGCGGGCGTTTTCGTGGCCGCAAAGTCCGGTGCGCACCTGAACCCCGCTGTCACCTTGGGCCTGCTTGTGAAGGGAAGCAAGGAATACGCGCCCGATGTCAGCGTGGACTTCGCGTCCACATTGACGTACTTCGGCGGCGAACTGCTCGGTGCATTCCTGGGCGCCGTTGTTTGCTGGCTCGCTTACAAGCAGCACTTTGATGAGGAGCCGCTGGCAGCCAACAAACTGGGAACGTTCTCCACCGGTCCTGCCATCCGGTCAACCCCGTGGAACCTCATCACCGAAATCATTGGCACGTTCGTCCTGGTCTTCGTCATCCTGACTTTTGGCGGCACCCCCTCGGGCCTTGGGCCGTTGGCTGTGGCGCTGCTCGTGGTCGGTATCGGCGTCTCCATCGGTGGACCGACCGGTTACGCCATCAACCCGGCACGTGACCTGGGTCCCCGAATCGCACACGCCATCCTCCCCATCAAGGGGAAGGGCTCCAGCGACTGGGCCTACTCCTGGATCCCGGTCGTCGGGCCCCTTGTTGGCGGTACCCTTGCCGGCCTCGTGGGCCTCTGGGTGCCGGCCATTATGCCCTCAGTCGCTGGCTGATTCATGGACATGCTGTCCTGAACACATCACTCACACTCATCCGCATACCGTATAGAACCACTGAGACAAGGACGTCACCATGAATCAATACGTCATCGCCATCGACCAGGGCACCACCAGCTCCCGAGCCATCGTCTTTGACCACACGGGCAATATTGTGTCAACGGGACAGATGGAACACGAGCAGATCTTCCCGCAGGCAGGCTGGGTTGAGCACAACCCCGCCGAGATCTGGAACAACACCCGCGAGGTCATTGCCTCCGCCCTGTCCAAGGCGAACCTGACACGGCACGACATCGCCGCCGTCGGTATTACCAACCAGCGCGAAACCGCAGTGGTCTGGGACAAGAACACGGGCGAGGCCGTTTACAACGCCATCGTCTGGCAGGACACGCGCACCCAGCCGATCGTGGACGAGCTTGCCAAGGATGGTGGACCTGAACGGTTCAAACAGAAGGTTGGCCTCCCGCTGGCTACCTACTTCTCCGGGACCAAGATCAAATGGATCCTGGACAACGTCGACGGCGCCCGCGAACGCGCCGAAGCCGGTGACCTGTTGTTTGGAAACACCGACGCCTGGGTTCTCTGGAACCTGACTGGTGGAGTCGACGGCGGCGTGCACGTCACCGATGTCACCAACGCGTCCCGCACTCTGTTCATGGACCTTGAGACGTTGCAATGGGACCAGGAAATCCTTGATGTCTTCGGCGTCCCGGCCTCCATGATGCCCGCCATCAAGTCCTCCTCCGAGGTCTACGGGCACGTCCACACCTCCCAGTTGCTCCGGGAAACTCCAGTGGCCGGCATCCTCGGCGATCAGCAGGCAGCAACGTTCGGCCAGGCAGCATTCCAGGCCGGCGAAGCGAAAAACACCTACGGCACCGGCTGCTTCCTGATCTTCAACACGGGCGAAGAGATCGTCCACTCGAAGAACGGCCTGCTCACCACGCTGGGATACAAGCTGGGCGACAACAAGCCGCACTACGCACTTGAAGGCTCGATCGCCGTCACCGGCTCATTGATCCAGTGGCTTCGTGACAACCTCGGCATGATCAGTTCCGCTCCGGAGGTCGAAGACCTGGCAGCCGCAGTGCAGGACAACGGAGGCGTCTACATCGTCCCGGCTTTCTCCGGCCTGTTCGCTCCGTACTGGAGGGCTGACGCGCGCGGCGCCATAGTTGGCCTCACCCGCTTCGCCAACAAGGGCCACATTGCCCGTGCTGCCCTCGAGGCAACTGCGTTCCAGACCCGCGAGGTCCTGGACGCCGTCAACGCGGACTCGGGCGTTCCCCTTACCGAACTGAAGGTCGACGGCGGCATGGTCGCCAACGAGGCACTCATGCAGTTCCAGGCCGACATCCTCGGTGTACCCGTAGTCCGCCCGAAGGTGGTTGAAACCACGGCACTGGGCGCTGCGTACGCCGCCGGCCTGGCTGTTGGATTCTGGAAGGACCTGGGCGAACTCAGTGCCAACTGGGGCGAGGACAAGCGCTGGGAGCCGCAGTTGCCCGCAGAGGAGCAGGAGCGCCAGTTGCGGCTCTGGAAGAAGGCCGTAACCAAATCCATGGATTGGGTCGACGAAGACGTTAAGTAAGGCCAGCGACATGACGCCTTAGCTGTTATGGGGGCCCCGCCCGCTACGCGGACGCCCGAAGCCGCTCCCGGGCCCCCATAACAGCACGGCGTCATTAAGCCGGCCTTTTGTAAGCAGCCGCTGCGCCGCCAACCATGATTTGTCGGCGAGTGGAAGGATGATCGTGCGCTATTGTAGATCTATGCGTGCGATCCTTCTGCTTAGCTAGCCGCCCGGCAATCAACTGCCGAGCGGCCGCCCCTCCATTGTCGAGGGGCTTTTGTGTGTCCGGGGCTTACCTGGGGGCGCAGCAGGAGGCAATACCGCCATCGAAGAACAGAAGAGGGCAGCAGTGAGCGTTCAGCCGGAGACAGAGACCGGAACAGCACAGACAGCCGCAGCTGGAGCGCCTGAAGAAGGCGTCTACAGCTTCGCCGCGATGGAAGCCAAGTGGCCGCAGGTCTGGGAGGACCTCAAGGTGTTCACCCCGCTTGACGACGGTTCGCGGGAGCGTCGCTACGTGCTGGACATGTTTCCCTACCCCTCCGGTGACCTTCATATGGGCCATGCCGAGGCCTTTGCCATGGGCGATGTCGTCGCACGTTACCTGCGCCAGAAGGGCTTCGATGTCCTGCACCCCATCGGCTGGGATTCTTTCGGCCTTCCCGCTGAGAACGCGGCCATTAAGCGCAACGCCCACCCCAGCGAGTGGACCTACGCCAATATCGATACACAGGCAGCTTCATTCAAGCGCTACGCCATTTCGGCTGACTGGTCCCGGCGCCTGCACACGTCCGATCCCGAGTACTACCGTTGGACCCAGTGGCTGTTCAAGCGCTTCTACGAGCGTGGCTTGGCGTACCGCAAGGACTCGCCCGTCAACTGGTGCCCCAAGGACCTCACCGTCCTCGCGAACGAGCAAGTCGTTAACGGTGCCTGCGAACGCTGTGGCACTCCCGTCACCAAGAAGTCGCTGAACCAGTGGTACTTCAAGATCACCGACTACGCCGACCGCCTGCTCGAGGACATGGACCAGTTGCAGGGCCACTGGCCCGAGCGCGTGCTGGCCATGCAGCGGAACTGGATTGGCCGCTCCGAGGGCGCCCACGTCCGCTTTGTCATCGAAGCTACCCAGGGCCGGGCCGAGCGCGAAGTCACCGTCTTCACCACCCGACCGGACACGCTGTATGGCGCAACCTTCTTCGTTGTCGCGGCCGATGCACATTTGGCCCTTGACCTCGTCACTCCCGAGCATCATGACGAACTCATGGCATACCGGGAAAAGGTCAAGGCCCTCTCCGAGATCGAGCGCCAGTCCACGGAACGCGAGAAGACCGGTGTGTTTACCGGACGCTACGCGATCAATCCGCTCAACGGTGAGAAGCTCCCTGTGTGGGCAGCCGACTACGTTCTGGCCGACTACGGCACCGGAGCCATCATGGCCGTTCCCGCGCACGACCAGCGCGACCTCGATTTCGCCAAGGCTTTCGGCCTGCCCGTTCGCGCCGTGCTGGATACCGGCGATGAAGACCCCGCCGAGACCGGGGTTGCCACCGCGGGAGAAGGAACGCTCAAGAACTCAGGCGACCTGGATGGCCTGCCCAAGTCCGAAGCCATCCCGGCTGCCATCGGCATCCTGGAGAAGCTGGGAACCGGCGAAAAGTTCGTGAACTTCCGCCTGCGTGACTGGCTGTTGAGCCGCCAGCGTTTCTGGGGTACGCCCATTCCGATCATTCACTGTGCCGAATGTGGTGAAGTGCCCGTCCCGGACGACCAACTCCCCGTGAAGCTGCCCGAGAACCTCCGTGGCGAGGCGCTGGCGCCGAAGGGGACCTCCCCGCTGGCTGCCGCCGTCGAATGGGTCAACGTGGAGTGCCCCAACTGTGGCCGCGCAGCCCAGCGCGATACCGACACCATGGACACTTTCGTGGATTCGTCGTGGTACTTCCTGCGTTTCGTTTCGCCGGACTACACCGAAGGTCCCTTTGATCCCGAAAAGATCAACAACTGGATGCCCGTCGGCCAATACGTGGGCGGCGTCGAGCATGCGATCCTGCACCTGCTCTATGCCCGCTTCTTCACCAAGGTCATCAAGGACATCGGCCTGATTGAGGCAAGCGAGCCCTTTAGCGCGCTGCTCAACCAGGGCCAGGTCCTCAACGGTGGCAAGGCCATGAGCAAGTCACTCGGCAATGGCGTGGACCTTGGCGAGCAGTTGGACAAGTTCGGCGTGGACGCCGTACGCCTGACCATGGTCTTCGCCTCCCCGCCGGAGGACGACGTCGACTGGGCTGACGTTTCGCCGTCCGGCTCGGCCAAGTTCCTGGCACGTGCCTGGCGCCTCGGCCAGGACGTTAGCAGCGAGCCCGGCGTCGATCCTGCCACCGGCGACCGCGCCCTGCGAACTGTCACCCACAAGACGATCGCGGATGCGGCTGAACTGCTGGACAACAACAAGTTCAATGTCGTGGTGGCACGCCTCATGGAGTTGGTCAACGCGACGCGAAAGACCATCGACTCCGGAGCAGGCGGAGCAGACCCCGCCGTGCGTGAAGCCGTCGAAGCCGTTGCAGTGATCCTGAGCCTTTTCGCTCCGTACACGGCAGAGGATCTCTGGAACACGCTGGGACATCCTGCCTCAGTGGCCAATGCCGGCTGGCCGAAGCACGACGACGCCCTGCTCGTGCAGGACACCGTCACCGCCGTTGTCCAGGTACAGGGGAAGGTCCGCGACCGGTTGGAAGTATCGCCGGATATCAGCGAGGACGAACTCCGCGAACTCGCACTCTCGTCCGAAAATGTTCAGCGCGCCATGGATGGCCGTGGCATCCGCACGGTGATCGTCCGGGCGCCTAAACTGGTGAACATCGTCCCCGCCTAAACGAGGCACTTGACAAGGCATCAGGGACTTTACGGCCGCCGGCATTGTGCCGGCGGCCGGTCACCTTTGTTGGAGGTTGCGTGCCCGAGCGAGAACCACCTGCCTGGATATGGCTCAAGGAACGGCTGTCCCGCCTCCGGCAGCCCGCGCTTCCGGTTCCAGTCGCCGATGAGGCGCTTCCCGCCGTCGTAAAGACTGCTGTAGTAACAGATTCTGCAGCTGCCCTGCCGGCTGACTGGGTTGCAGCATTTGCTGCGGACGGCCGATTGGCTGTTGTTCCCATGCCTGTCATGGTGGGAAGCGAGATCTATGGTGAGGGCGAAGACGATATCACCGAGACGTTGGCCGTTGCCTTGGCATCGGGTGCATCCGTGAAGACGTCCCGTCCCTCGCCCGGTCAGTTTGAACAGGCATATCGCGCCGCTCAAAGTCGCGGCTTTGAAGCGGTAGTGTCGATCCATATTTCCTCTGAATTGTCAGGAACCGCCGATGCTGCGCGCTTGGCTGCAGCCCGGGTTGATATCCCTGTGGAGGTGCTCGACTCCCGCACCGTCGGCATGGCACAAGGCATGGGTGTGCAGAGCGCGGTAGTGGCAGCGGCCGCTGGCCAGTCCGCAGCTGAAGTTCGTGCTTTCGCGGAGAAGCGCATGGAGCGAACCAAGGTTTATTTCTACGTTCCCAGCCTTGAGCAGCTGAGGCGCGGGGGACGCATTGGAGCGGCAGCATCGCTGCTGGGGACAGTGCTGGCCATCAAGCCAATACTCGCGGTCGACGGCGGCAGGATCGTTCCACTGGAAAAGGTCCGTTCCGCTGTCCGGGCCGTAGCCCGGCTCGAGGAGATTGTAGCCGCTGATGTTGCTTCAAGACCTGCTGGTCAGCAACGATTGGCGGTTCATCATTTTGGTAACCAGTCAGAGGCCGAAGCGTTGGCAGAACGGCTGAGCGATAAATGCCCGAACTGTCCACCCGCGCAGATCAGCGCCCTGCCGGCAGTCCTCGCGGCGCACGCGGGTTTGGGCGTTCTGGCGGTGATCGTGGGGGAGAGCAGTACGCCCACGTGAGCTTATCCACATAGGCAAAGAGCTCCGCTGAGTTCCCATCGCGTCGGTCGTAGGCTCGAATCATGCCACGCTGGAATCGGGATGGATCCCCAGACGCCGCAGCGCTGGCAGCCAGGCGACGCTTTGCCTCTGGACTGAACCCTCCAGAGGGTCCCGCTCCCTTGCTTTCCATCCCTCCGTTGGACCAGGCCGTTCCGGACAAAGTGACTACCGATCTCCTCCATGGTCAAGAGACGATGACGGTGCGGACTCGGTGGCGAACGTCGTGGAGGGTAGCAGTTGCCGTTTTCGTTGTTGGTGCAGCATGCGCAGCCTGGTTCCTTATTCAGGCGACTACGGGCCAGCCCACTATGGAGCCCTTGAGTCAGTCGGTATCGGCCGGAACATTGCCCGAGGGTGGGGAGCCTGAATCGACTCGATCAGCGACGCCGCCACAAGACATGAAGATGCTGTTGGTCCACGTTGCCGGGGCAGTGCAGAAACCCGGTGTCGTTTCGCTTCCCGAGGGAAGCCGGGTCTTTCAGGCGATCGATGCTGCAGGCGGCGCAACTGCCAGCGCTGACCTAAATGGTCTCAACCTCGCAGAAGTAGTCACAGATGGGGCAAAGATCCATGTTCCTGCCGCGGGGGAGGCGTCAGGGGGAGGGACGTCTCAGGAAACCGGACCCGCGAACGGCGCAGGTGGGCCAGCGGAAACCAAGGCCAGCCCGGGATCCGGAGGCACAAAGGTCAACATCAACACTGCCTCCGTGGAAGAACTCGGGACACTGCCAAGGGTGGGTCCGGTGACAGCCCAGCGCATCGTGGACTGGCGCAAAGAGCACGGAGCGTTTGCCTCAGTGGATGAGTTGGATGCCATTGACGGCATCGGGCCCAAGCTTATGGAGTCGCTCCAGGATTTGGTGACGGTGAAGGGTGGCTGAGGATTTAGAGCGCGATCTGTTGCTGAGGCGTCTGGATCTCCGGTTGGTTCCTGCTGTGCTTTTCACGTGGGCCGCTGCACTGGCTGGCAGTGTTCTCACAGCTGCGTGGTCGGCGACTATTGGTGCAGTCCTTGCCGCTGCCGCCAGCGCCTTGCTGTTTCATTCGCGTCTGCGGGCAACCGCGGCTTCACGTGCCAGGACAGTTCCGGCTACTCTCGCCCTGGCCTGCGTACTTGGTGCTGTGGCGGCTGGGCATTGTGCTTTGGCTGCCGGAAAACGGGACCAAGGTCCCCTCGGGGCCGCCGTCGACGCCGACGCCGGTGTGGTCATCCAGGTCCGGGTCACAGGCAGCCCTTCTGCTGTACCGCAGCCCGGGCATTCCGGCAATACCCGATGGTCCGTTCCGGCGAACCTGGTCAGCCTTACCACCGAAGGGAACGTCATTCGCGGTTCTGCCTCTCTTATCGTCATTGGTGACGATGCGTGGCAGGACATACGCCCGGGACAGCGTGTGMGAACAACTGGCACRCTCAAGGARGTTCGGCCCGGACAATCAGAAGCGGCGATTCTCACAGCCTCCACCAAACCGGTTGTGTTGGGCTCTGCCTTCGACCTGCAAGACTCGGCCGCCAAGCTGCGCGAGCAGTTACGCGATGCCGCAAGTTGGTTGCCTCCCGATGCCGCGGGGCTGCTGCCAGGCATGGTGACCGGTGATACCAGCGCTCTTCCGGAGAGCCTGGAAGCGGACATGAAAACGACCGGAATGGTCCATTTGACGGCGGTCAGCGGCGCGAATTGCAGCCTCATTTTGGGCGGCTTCATCCTGCTTGCGAGATGCCTCAGACTGGCGCGTCCTCCCGCCGCCGCCTTTGCGGGATGTGGCCTTGGTGCCTTCGTAGTCTTGGTGGGACCGGAGCCCAGTGTCCTGCGCGCAGCCGTGATGGGATTTGTCGGGATGGCTGCGTTGACGGGCGGGTTGCGGGGAAGACCGCTAACTTTCCTATGCCTGGCTACCGTTGTGCTTCTTTTGCTGGATCCCACGCTTGCCAGCAACTTTGGCTTCCTCCTCTCCGTCCTGGCTACGCTTGGCATCGTGCTGCTTGCCAGCCCTATTGCGTCGTGGTTTCCTGGCACCATTCCCAAATGGCTGGCTGTAGGTGTGTCGGTTCCGCTATCCGCGCAGGTGCTGTGTGGACCGGTCATCGCGGCACTCCAACCGCAGTTCTCGCCGTATGCACTCATTGCAAACGTGATCGCTGGTCCGCTTGTGGCTCCCATAACGATTCTGGGGACTCTTTCCGTGCCGCTCTCCGCGATCCATCCCTTGGCAGCGGCGATTCCGATCGCGCTGGCGGGTGGCTGTGCCAGTGGAGTGGCAGGCATAGCGCGGTTCTTTGCCGGATTACCGGGCGCGGCGCTTCCCTGGGCAGAAGGACCGGCAGGCATCGTTGCCATGTCCATCTCTTCGGTGGTTACCGTACTCGTCGTCTGGACAGCCCTGCATCCTGGCGGCGTGCTTCTGCGGATGAGGGTCCTTCATCACCGGGTGATGGTTGTGTTGGAGCGGCTGGACAACATCGCACGGAGGAAGTAGCGCGCATCATGGATTTCCTGATGCCGCCGCTTGTGGTCCGCTACTTGATGAGTGCCGCTGCTTGATCCATGAGCGCACCTGCAGCGGCGGCACCCGTTGCATCAGCGTTCTGCCCTGACGCTGTAGCGGTAATCAACACTCCGTCCTTCACGGCGTAAGCGATAAACGTGGACTGCGCCCTGCCATCGGGCAGGCTGATGGCTGTCTTGTACGCCGCGGCGTCAGGCACAGAGCTGACGCCCTCCACCGGCTTCGTTGTCATGGTCATTGATTGCCCCGCCATGGAGAGTGTGATGTTCTCGCAGGCTGCTGCTTGGGACTTGTTGTTCTGGACCGTATTGCGCAGTGCGTCTGCGTCCAAACCAGAGGTCAGGGTTACACCCGTCATCACGCCACCGGCAGTGTCAACTGATGCCCCTCCTGCCGTTGTGGATCCGGCAATGGTCTCCGATGAGCCGAGGGCGCCAAGTGCCTTGCATTCCGCGGGCTCAATGGTCATCAAGGCCAGTAGTTCCTTCATCGGGTTCTCCTGGCTGGACAGTTCCTCGCCGGAGACCGTGGTCAGGCTGGTGCCATCAGCCGCCTTGATCTGCTTGACCAAATCCAGTAGTTCCCCGTTGCTGTACTGTTTCGCCTGTGCTGCCTTCTCACTGGGCTGAGCGGAAGCTGTGTCCGGCGACGTTCCAAGGTCTGAGCATGCACCCAGCGCCATTCCAAGGAGTGCTACGACCCCGAGGCCCAGCAGCGATTTCTTGTACATCGGTATCCCCTTACAGGTGCCTGTGGCAGATTTCTTGTGCCCGCTAACACACACCTAGTAGGAAGATTGTTCGAATCGTGCCGCAGGCGGAGGGAAGATCCACACAGCAGCCAGGTGTTCGATGTTGGGAAGAGTCCGACCGCAACAGCAGTGGCACCACGGCCGCGAAGGCATGGCAGACTTGAAGTCTGCAAAAAATCCGCCGGAAGGAACCATCTGTGGCTGCTGCCCAAAACACCCGGGCCAAGAGCGTCGCTGCGAACAACGTCAGCTGGCGGGACGCGACCCCGGCCGCCGTGGTGCTGATCACGGGCCCGGAGGAGTACCTCGGTATCCGGGCCATGGACCGCATCAGATCCCAAGTGCGGACGGCAACTCCGGATGTTGAACTCAGCAGGCTGAACGCTGGCCCCTACGAGGCCGGGTCATTGGCGATGACCGTAACCCCATCTCTGTTCGGCGAGGGAAAGCTCATTGAAGTTGAGGGCCTGGAAGCCATGAATGATGCGTTCCTGGCCGACTCTTTGTCGTACTTGGCCCGTCCCGAACAGGATGTGGTTTTGGTGTTGCGCCATGCCGGTGGTGTTCGCGGGAAGAAGCTGCTTGACGCAGTGAAATCGGCTGGATGGCCTGTGATCGATTGCCAGCCTCTTAAGAAGGACGCGGACAAAACTGCGTTTGTTGTCTCGGAGTTCAAAGCCGGTGGTCGCCGGATTGATGGCGAAGCTGTGCAGGCCCTGGTCAATGCAGTGGGAGCCAATCTGTCCGAGCTCGCGGCCGCTTGCAACCAATTAATTGCTGACGCGACGACAGCCGTGGATGCAGCAACCGTGGAACGTTACTACGGCGGACGCGTCGAGGCAACTGCGTTCAAGGTGGCCGATGCCGCGATGGCGGGCAACGGGCCAGTGGCTTTGTCCACCTTGCGGCATGCCCTGTCTACCGGGGTTGATCCTGTTCCCTTGGTGGCTGCGCTTGCGGCAAAGCTGCGCACGTTGGCCAAGGTTGCCGGAGCCCAAGGATCGTCGGCCCACATCGCGAAAAGCCTGGGTATGCAGCCTTGGCTCGTCGAGCAGGCCCAGCGGGACGTCCGTCGTTGGACCCCCGAGGGCCTCATTCGCTCTATACAGGTTGTCGCCGAGGCCGACGCCCAAGTCAAAGGCCTGTCCCGCGATCCTGTGTATGCCGTTGAACACGCGGTAACCGTTATCGCTACCTCCGCGCGGCGGGGTTAAATCCAGCGACGGGGTTAAACCCAAAAGGCCGGCACCCGTGGGCGCCGGCCTTTTGATCAGCTCAGTCGAACTGGAAAAACCTTAGAGTGCGTTGACCTTCTTGGAGATCGCCGACTTGCGGTTTGCAGCGTTGTTCTTGTGAATAACGCCCTTGCTGACAGCCTTGTCCAGCTTCCGGCTGGCAGCAACAAGTGCAGTTGCAGCAGCATCCTTGTCAGCAGACTCAACGGCGTTGGCAACGACGCGGATGGCCGTCTTCAGCTCGGACTTGACGGCGTTGTTACGCAGGCGAGCCTTCTCGTTGGTGAGGATGCGCTTCTTCTGGGACTTGATATTAGCCACGTATGAACTCTCTTTTTAATGCGGAAATGGTCTAGAGGGTTTTCAGGTTGGCCATCGACTGAGCGGCGTGGGGATGCCTATGGCAGCCAACCATGAGTGGCCGTCGACCTGCACGGACACACAGCTATAAAGGATAGCAGAAAGCCGGGCCCAGTGTGGAACGGTGATTAGCTCCAGCCGTGACGATCCCTCAGGGCCTGGGAAACCTCAAGGAACGCTGGCTTGCCGAGGACTGCACCTTCGCGCCGGATCGCCTGGGGGCTCACCCGGATCACGCGGTCAAGCTTGACTTCGCTGGGGCGCCCTTGACGGTCCCATTGCCCCACCCCAACATCAACGTAATCTCCAGCCCGCCTGCCGTTGTCGTGGTCCTTGGATGTCAGCATGAGGCCCAGGAGCCATTCGCCATCCCTGCCAACCAACAGCACCGGGCGGTCCTTGCCCTGCGAGAAGTCCTCTTCAAAGGGAACCCAGGTCCACACAATTTCACCGGGATCCGGCCGACCATCCGGCTTGGGGGAGTAGTGCAGTTTCGTCACGCCGGTGAAGTCGCCGGGGTAGGCGCCCGGTTGTTGCCCGACGGCGGGTTGCCGGGTTCGCTGCGGAGGGGAACCAGCGGGAGCGTTCTTTCTACCGGTACTGCTGCCGCCGAGCGCCTTGAGGGATCGAAGGATGAGTTTGCCCAGTGGGCGCAAGTCCAAAGCCATGCGGACAACGCTACAGCGATGGTTTGCCAAGCAACGGTGCGCAGCGTTTCAGCGAGTCCGGCTGGAATGTAGTGCTCCGGGAGGAATGCACGGTGAACCAGGAATGTACGGTGAACCGCTGGTTCGTGGGAGACTAGAGGATCAGATGCGCGGCATGTCCCGGCTGGCCTTTGCCCAGCCGGTGGATGTGCCGTGTGAGTGTCGACAGTAAGGATCCTGCGTGTCTCCCATGGCCCGCACCGCACCGGTGCCCGCCGCAACAGATCCGGCCATCATCCGGAACTTCTGCATCATCGCCCACATCGACCACGGTAAGTCCACCTTGGCCGACCGCATGCTGCAGTACACCGGCGTCGTTCAACAGCGCGACATGAAGGCCCAGTATCTGGACCGTATGGATATCGAACGTGAGCGCGGCATCACCATTAAGTCCCAGGCAGCGCGTATGCCGTGGGAACTCGATGGCACCAGCTACGCCCTGAACATGATCGATACTCCCGGCCACGTCGACTTCACCTACGAGGTTTCGCGTTCCCTGGCAGCTTGTGAAGGCGCTGTGCTGCTGGTTGACGCAGCACAGGGGATCGAAGCCCAGACACTTGCCAACCTCTACCTGGCGATGGAGAACAACCTCACCATCATCCCGGTGCTGAACAAGATCGACCTCCCGGCAGCCCAGCCTGAGAAGTATGCGGCGGAACTGGCCAACCTTATTGGCGGAGACCCGGAAGATGTCCTCAAGGTTTCAGGCAAGACCGGAGTAGGCGTGGAAGCGTTGCTGGACAAAATTGTCCGTGACCTCCCGGCTCCCGTGGGCGATGCCAATGCTCCTGCCCGGGCCATGATCTTCGACTCCGTCTATGACACCTACCGCGGCGTGGTCACTTACGTTCGCGTTGTGGACGGCATGCTGCACCCGCGTGAGCGGATCCAGATGATGTCCACGCGCGCCACTCACGAACTCCTGGAAATCGGCGTCAGCTCCCCGGAGCCCACACCTTCCAAGGGCTTGGGTGTGGGCGAGGTCGGCTACTTGATCACCGGAGTTAAGGACGTCCGCCAATCCAAGGTTGGCGATACCGTTACCAACCTCGCCAAGCCGGCGTCGGAGTCGCTCAGCGGCTACGCCGATGCCAAGCCCATGGTTTTCTCGGGTTTGTACCCGCTTGATGGAACTGACTATCCCGTGCTCCGCGATGCCCTCGAGAAGCTGATGCTTAACGACGCCGCTCTGGTCTATGAGCCCGAGACGTCCGCCGCATTGGGCTTTGGCTTCCGTGTTGGTTTCCTGGGTCTGCTCCACCTCGAAATCACCCGTGAGCGTCTTGAGCGCGAGTACAACCTCGATCTCATCTCCACAGCTCCCAACGTGGAGTACGAGGTAACGCTGGAGGACAAGAAGGTGATCCACGTGACCAACCCCAGCGAATATCCCACAGGCAAGATCTCCGAGGTCCGCGAGCCTATGGTCTCAGCCACCATCCTGGCACCGAACGAGTTTGTTGGCGCCATCATGGAGCTGTGCCAGAGCCGCCGCGGCGTTATGGGTGGTATGGACTACCTCTCCGAGGACCGTGTGGAAATCAGGTACCGCCTGCCCTTGGCGGAAATCGTGTTCGACTTCTTCGACATCCTCAAATCCAAGACGCGCGGTTATGGCTCGCTGGACTGGAAGGCCGACGGCGAACAGGTTGCCGACCTCGTTAAGGTGGACATCATGCTCCAGGGCGAGCAGGTGGATGCTTTCAGTGCCATCACCCACCGTGACAAGGCCTACGCCTACGGTGTCATGATGACCGGCAAGCTGCGCGAACTCATCCCGCGTCAGCAATTCGAGGTGCCCATCCAGGCTGCCATCGGATCTCGCATTATTGCCCGCGAGAGCATTCGGGCCATCCGCAAGGACGTTCTTGCCAAGTGCTACGGCGGTGACATCACCCGTAAGCGCAAGCTGCTCGAGAAGCAGAAGGAAGGCAAGAAGCGCATGAAGATGGTGGGCCGCGTTGAAGTGCCTCAGGAAGCTTTCATCGCTGCGCTGACCACCGACGAGTCCAAGGACAAGGCAAAGAAGTAAATGCCCAGCGTCCTCCCTTTGGGCGACCCTGCACCTGCGGACGGTTTGTTGCCTCCGCAGGTGCTGATCGGCGTCGAGCACCGCAAGTTCGGCCTGTACGTGCACATCCCCTTCTGCGCGGTGAGGTGCGGTTATTGCGATTTCAACACCTACACGGCCACCGAGCTGGGTGGTGGGGCGTCGCAGGATGCTTACGCAGGCACGGCTGTCACTGAACTGGCCTTTGCAGCCACCGCCATGGATGCCTCCGGTCTGCCGAAGCGCCCACTGAGCACTGTATTTTTCGGTGGTGGGACACCCACGTTGCTCCCTGCCGAGGACTTGGCTCGTATCCTTCGTGCCGCCGTCGTGCAGTGGGGACTTGAACCGGGCGCCGAGGTGACCACCGAAGCCAACCCCGACTCCGTAACGCCCGAGTCGCTCCAGGTGCTGGCGGATGCAGGCTTTACGCGCGTCTCTTTTGGCATGCAGTCCGCGGTACCGCACGTCCTCAAAGTGCTGGACCGGACCCATACCCCGAGCCGCGTTCCGCTGGTGGTCCAGTGGGCGCGCGAGGCGGGCCTGGCCGTAAGCCTTGACCTCATCTACGGCACGCCGGGAGAGTCGATGGCGGACTGGCAACTGTCCCTTGCGACCGCCCTGTCCTACGAACCCGATCACATCAGCGCCTATGCCCTGATCGTGGAAGACGGCACAAAGCTGGCGGCCCAAATCCGCCGCGGCGAAGTTCCCGGAATTGACGACGACGACCACGCCGCGAAATATGAGCTCGCCGACAAATTGATCTCGGAAGCCGGGCTGACATGGTACGAGGTCAGCAATTGGTCGAAAGCGCCTGAACAGGCCTGCCGTCACAATCTTGCCTATTGGCGGGGCGATGACTGGTGGGGGATCGGTCCGGGCGCTCACTCGCACGTGGGCGGTGTCCGCTGGTGGAACGTCAAGCACCCCACCGCTTACGCCAACCGTCTGGCTGCAGGAGACTCGCCGGCAGCTGGTAGGGAAACCCTTGACGCCGAAACCCGGGAAGTCGAGCGCATCATGCTTGAGGCCCGGCTCGGTACAGGTCTGTCCGTTGATGCGCTGGACAAAGTTGGCCGCCATGCGATGGCAGGACTGATCGCTGAAGAACTCGTGGATCCGGGTGCGGCCTTCAAGGGGCGCCTGGTTCTTACCCTTAAGGGCCGGCTCCTGGCCGACGCCGTGGTGCGCAGGATTCTGCCGGACTAATCGTCTGCAGAATCCTGGAAGCCTTGGACTACTTAATCCAGCGCAGGTTGAGCTTGTAGCGGTGGGGCTGTCCGTGATTGACGCGGATACCAGCCGAGACTGAGAAGCACGTCAGGGCTACCCAGATGCCCGTGGCGATGACTGCAAAGATATTGCCCACGACGGGAAGCAGAACCAGGATATTTGCCAGGACTGCCGCGATGGTCGGAGGAAGCGTGAAGTTCAGTGCTTCCTTGGATTCCTGCGCCGTAAATGGCCCGCGATCACGGAAGATGAGATAGATCAACAGGGACGGCAGGCATCCCAGAATTCCCCCGAAGTGCGCAAGGGTGGCCCACTGCCGGTCTTCGCTTGCCGTCAGTGGGAGTGCGTTTGCGGGCGCGCCATGGTACTGGGGCTGGCCTGCGGCGCTGCCCGGTTCTTCAGGAGCGTTCTCTGCCACGGTGTCTTCCCTTTGCTTTAAAGATGCTGCAGTGTTGCTGTCCCAGAATACTGGGTTCCGGGTCATCCCGGGACCAACGCCCCGTTACGTCCCTGCGAAAAGTGCATTGAGGAAACGTAATTCAGGACAAGACGGTCAGGCAGTGGTGAGGAAATCGATGACTTCCTCTACCCTTCCCAGCAGCGACGCTTCCAAGTCGGCGTAGCTGCGTACCGCACCAAGCAGGCGCTGCCAGCCGAGTCCAATGTCTTCGGCGGTTTCGTGCGGCCAGCCGAACGCGGTCAGTATCCCGGTCTTCCAGTCAGTGCCTCGTGGAACTTCCGGCCACCGCTCAATACCCAGCACTTTTGGCCGGATGGCTTGCCAGACGTCTATATACGGATGGCCGACGATCAGGACGTTTCCGGCGGCTCCGGGCACCGTCATGGCTTCTGCGGCGATGCGTGATTCCTTTGAGCCTGCCACGAGGTGGTCTACCAGGATCCCGAGCCTGCGCCCTGGCCCGGGCGAGAATGCGGCGATAGCTGACTTGAGGTCGTCCACGCCGTGGAGTGGCTCTACGACGATGCCCTCAATGCGGAGGTCGTCGCCCCAGACTTTCTCCACCAGTTCGGCGTCGTGCTTGCCTTCCACCCAAATACGGCTCGCCTTGGCCACCTGTGCACGATGGCCCAGGACCCTGACGGACCCGGATGCCGTTCGACCCGACTGCACAGGCGAACCAGGAGCCTTTGCTGCCGGAGGCATGAGACGGATGGCCTGCCCTTCAAGCAGGAAACCGAACCCGAGTTGGAACGACTTGGTTTTGCCACGCCTGTCCTCAAGGGAGACGATGTGCATTCCCCCCGATTTCTCCACCCGTGTGACTTCGCCCACCCAGCCGGACTGGACGTCTTCAAGGACCATCCCGCGCTGGACGGCTACCTCGGGGAGTTGGCGTTTGGCAGGAGCGGACAGATCCTGCGGGCCCCACGTATCGAAAGCCAAGGACTTCATACCCCTCTGTGCTGGTTGTGCTGGGAATAACTCCCGCGGGCGGTTTCAATGCTAGCAACGTGCTGGCTCATACTAGACTTGTTAGCACTTGGGCATGTTGAGTGCTAAGTGAGTGCTGTTTATCCGTCCCGATAAAGGCCCGGACAGTCGTCAGGAGGTGTTGCAATGAGTGAGCCACGCAAGCTTGAAGTGCTGCGCGCAATCGTTGAGGATTATGTGCATTCCCGTGAGCCTGTTGGATCCAAGGCACTTGTGGAGCGGCACCATCTGGGCGTTTCCAGCGCCACCATCCGGAACGATATGGCTGTGCTGGAAGAAGAAGGCCTCATCGCAGCGCCGCATACCAGCGCAGGCCGCATCCCCACGGACAAGGGCTATCGGCTGTTCGTGGACCGCATCTCGCAGGTCAAACCGTTGTCCGCCGCGGAGCGTCGAGCCATCCACTCGCTCCTTGAAGGGCCGGACGACCTCGATGACATCCTTGAGCGCACGGTCAGGCTACTGTCGCAACTGACCAACCAGGTCGCCGTCGTTCAGTACCCGCACTCCAACCGTGCCCTGGTCCGTCACGTTGAATTTGTCCTCCTGGCGCCAAAGCAGGTGCTCGTGGTGCTCATCGCAGATACAGGAAGCGTTGGCCAGAAGGTCATCGAGGCTGGCTCCGATGTAAGTAATGAGGCGTTGATGGCCCTTCGCTCCCGGTTCCTGGGAAGCATCGCTGGAACCCAGCTGGCACTGCTGCCGCAGGTGTTGCCTTCCGTAGTGGCGCTGTGCCCGCCGGAGCTTCGGGGACTCGCGCAGCATCTTGCCCATGGTCTCCAAGCCCTCAGCGACACCAGCCGCGAAGAGCGCATCGTCATGGCCGGAACAGCCAACCTTGCCCGCTCAAATGTCGATTTCCCGTTGAGTATTGGGCCAGTGCTGGAAGCTCTTGAGGAACAAGTTGTCATGCTTAGGTTGTTGTCCGATATGGGGGATGATCCCCGCGGCGTGACAGTGAGCATCGGGCGCGAGAATCCTTACGATGGCCTGGCCGAGGCCTCGGTCGTGGCAACGGGGTACGGCTCCGGTGCCAAGGTGGGAATCCTCGGACCAACCCGGATGGACTATCCCACCACCATGGCTGCCGTGCGCGCCGTGGCCCGTTACCTTTCCCGCATTCTCGGCGGCTGACGCAAGCCCCGAGGTAAGAATCGCCGTGTAACCGTATAACAAGGAAGAGATACAGACTTTGAGCAGCCACTATGACGTTTTGGGAGTCTCTCCGGAAGCCACCGGGGAAGAGATCAAAAAGGCGTACCGCAAGTTGGCGCGAAAGCTTCACCCGGACGTCAACCCGGGGGAGGATGTCGCGGAGCAGTTCAAGGCCGTGACGCATGCTTACGAAGTGCTGTCCGACCCCCAAAAGCGCCGCGTCTACGATGCCACCGGTAACGAGAATGGCACTGACAACGGCTTTGGTGGCGGCTACTCCGGCCAGGGTTTCGCGTTCCAGGACATCTTCGATACCTTCTTCGGCGGTGGCGGCGGGCACGCTGGTCCGGCCTCCCGTGTGCGCCGGGGCCAGGACGCACTGATCAGTGTCCGCATCGACCTCAAGGACGCCGTGTTTGGTGTCAACAAGAAGCTCGAAGTTGATACGGCTGTCGTCTGCCCCACCTGCGATGGCAGCTGCTGCCGGCCGGGCACACACCCGGAGCGCTGTGACATCTGTGGCGGCAGCGGCCAAGTCCAGCGGGCCGTTCGATCCATCCTGGGCCAAGTCATGACCACGGCGCCGTGTGGTTCCTGTGAGGGCTTCGGTACGGTCATCAAGGATCCCTGCAACGAGTGCAACGGGCAGGGCCGTATCCGCAGCCGGCGTTCCCTCACCATCAAGGTTCCTGCCGGTGTTGCGACAGGTACGCGCATCCAACTCTCCGGACAGGGCGAAGCAGGACCAGCTGGCGGACCTGCGGGCGACCTCTACGTAGAGATCCGCGTCAACAATGACTCCACGTATATCCGCGAAGGCGACGATCTGCACGCAACACTGAGCGTTCCGATGACAGCCGCCGCCTTGGGCACGGAACTGAGCCTGGAAACTTTCGACGGGCCCCAGGAGATTGATGTCAAGGCCGGCACCCAGTCCGGCGAGGTCATCACGCTTCGCGGGTTGGGCGTTACCCACCTCAGGGGCTATGGCCGAGGCGATCTCAAGGTGCACCTGCACGTTGAGACACCGGTCAAGCTGGATCCGGCACAGGAAGAGCTCCTGCAGCAGCTTGCCAAGTTGCGCGGCGAGCAGTTCAGCGAAGGAAAACTCGTGGCCAGCGGCGGCATGTTCGCCAAGCTGCGGGACAAGCTCGGTAACCTGTAGCGGTGAGCAATCCCGTCTTCTTCGCGCCTGCCGGGAGCCTGTCCGGTGTTGAGCCGGGCGCGTTGTTCGTCATCGACGGTGCAGAAGCCCGGCATGCCGTTACCGTGAAGAGGCTCACTGTCGGTGAGGCCGTGGACATTGCCGATGGCGCAGGAGCCCGCCTGACAGGCACGGTCGCAGAGGTTGGACCTGGAAGTTTGTCCGTCACAGCATCCGAGGTGATTTTCGAAGATCAGCCGAACGTGCGTTTGGTGCTGGTCCAAGCGTTGGCCAAGGGTGACCGTGACGAGTTGGCCATTGAAACGGCCACCGAACTGGGCATAGATGCGGTGATTCCTTGGCAGGCTGAGCGATCCATCGTCCGCTGGAAGGGGGATCGCGCTGCCAAGGCCCACGCGAAGTGGCAGTCTGTGGTCACTGCCGCGGCGAAGCAGGCCCGCAGGGCGTGGATACCGGAGGTGCGTCCGATCCTGGATTCCGCGGCTTTGGCAAAGGCTGTTGCCGCCGCGGACCTGGCTGTAATCCTTCACGAGGACGCCAAGAACCCCTTGCGGACCGTCCTGGAAGCGCCGATCGTGGCTCAGGCCGGCGGCCTGGATTCACCACGTGAAGTCCTCTTGATCGTGGGGCCGGAAGGCGGCATCTCGCCACGCGAGGTGACGCGCCTCAGCGACGCCGGGGCGGTCACGGCTCTCTTGGGGCACCACGTCCTGAGGTCTTCGACGGCGGGACCCGCCGCCGTCGTACTCGCCTCCGATGTCTTGGGCCGCTGGTAGGCTGTGTCGCCTTCCAGGCAACGCCAGCTAATGCGCGACGCCGGCTCTAGCCGACGCTGAAAAGTCGCGTATCGGTGGTGGATGTGTCTGCTTGCCCGGAGTCCTGAACCTGGGACACGCGCAATTCGTATTTCCCTGGTTTCAGGGTCGCATTGAAGGAGAAGACGCCGAATTGTCCCGGCTCTCCTGTGGCTTTTGTCTGGCCGGTCAGCAGGCTGGCCTTTTCGCCATTGCCGTTGTCCCGGAGGATCTGCCAGCTGACCGGCTTGGAGCTGTCAGTGCTGCGGCCATTGAACTTGACCACGCCGGCCGGGAGCGAGGTGTCCTCCTGCGGGTCGATGATCCATAGTGGCGCCACCAAGGAAGCGTCCCTTGCCATTGGTTGTCCGAGCCGTACCTGGCCGAAGGCCATGAAATCAGTGTGACCGTCGACCAGGATGACCACTTGGATTTGCTGCCCGGAGTTGATCAGGCCTGACGACGAAGCTGCTGCCGTGGCAGTGTAGACCAGCTGCTGTACAGCCCGTTGCGCCATGCCTGCATCAAGGTTGGAGTTGAAGGCATCCCGGGAAATATCAACGGTGATCACGTTCTTGCCCGAGATGGATGTTGCCAAGCTGCCGGGGTCCTGCCACGGGGTGAAGAAGTCGTGGTCCAACGGCTTTTCGGCCATCATGATGCGCAGCGCAGTGGTGACGGGGTTTCCATCGCCGGAGATGTCCCTGAATTCGCGGTAGAGGTAGACATCTTCCTTGCTCCGCCCAATCCAGTAGACCGGGATCTTCGTGGACGCCTGGGTGGTCTCCAGGGGAGCGTTGCTGGCCGGAGCTTCCTGGACGCTGACTGGCGGCGCACTGGACGTAGTTTGAGTGGGTCCGCCGTTGGCGATACAGCCGGTCAGCAAAAGGACAGCAAGCATCGCAGGCGCTGCGACCGCGGACTTTTTCCGCTTTCGCCCGCCGGGCTGATGGCTTACTGACTGCGCGATGGGGGTTCCTTGCCTTGGTGGCCGGTGGTTCTCGCCGGCCCGTCGAACGCGCGTAGTCTGACTACCCGCTCTGCCAGCTTGGCATATCGTCGACGGCGGCTGGCCGGGTTTGCGGGCACTGGCGGCAACTGAAACAGGATTGATACCCGCTTGATGCCGAGTTGAGACAAAATGTCGCAGTCGAGGGACGACCTCGCGGGGAGGATGCGGGGAGGATGCGGGGAGGATACGGCAGAGGATCCGCGGGCGAACGCCCGAGGTCTGCCGGGCTGGCGTAGGATTGAAGGCATTCCGGCATATGGCCTGGCGGTTGAGCCAGTCCCGTTGTCGAAACGATGGACCAACTGTTATCCGACCGGAGGAGAAGAGGCCGCACGGCCACCACTATGAGTGAATCCCTGAATGGGCGGCTGCGGACCGGAAACGGGAACCCAGCCACCACCGAGTTCCCGCACACCTTACCGGGCACGCGCACGGAAATCGTCACGTTCGACAACTCCGATCAGATGGTTCACTCATTGGGCAGCCATGACGAAGCCTTGCGGTACATCGAGGAGCAGTTCCCGGACGTCAACTTCCACGTTCGCGGCAATGAATTGTCCATGTCCGGTCCGTCCACGGTCATCCCGCGCATCATGCGCCTCCTTGAAGAGGTCCGCGGACTGGTAGCCAGGGGAACGGTCGTTACCCCTGATGTCCTGCAGCAGCTCGTTTCCCTCCTGAGGACACAGTCGGTCCAGAATCCCGTGGATGTCCTTACCCACAACATTCTTTCAAGCCGCGGCAAGACCATCCGGCCCAAGACCTTGAATCAGAAGAACTATGTGGATGCCATAGATGCCAACACAGTGATCTTCGGTATTGGCCCGGCAGGTACTGGCAAAACATACCTCGCCATGGCCAAGGCCGTGCAGGCCCTCCAACTCAAGGAAGTAAGCCGGATCATCCTGACCCGGCCCGCTGTTGAGGCGGGGGAGCGGCTGGGTTTCCTGCCGGGAACGCTGAGCGACAAGATCGATCCCTACCTGCGGCCGCTTTACGATGCCTTGCACGACATGATGGATCCGGAGTCCATTCCCAGGCTGATGGCTGCCGGCACCATTGAAGTCGCACCGTTGGCCTATATGCGTGGACGGACGCTCAATGACGCATTCATCATCCTGGACGAGGCCCAGAACACCACTCCTGAACAGATGAAGATGTTCCTGACCCGCCTCGGATTCGGCTCAAAGATGGTTGTCACAGGAGACGTAACGCAGATCGACCTGCCTTTTGGCTCCACCTCCGGACTGCGGATCGTACGGGAAATCCTCAGTGGGATCGAGGACGTCAATTTCTCCATCCTGGAGGCTGCGGACGTCGTCCGGCACCGTTTGGTTGCAGACATCGTTTCGGCCTACAGCAGGTGGGATGACGCGCACCGTACGGATGGGGCCGCCGGCACACATCACAAACGTGGAGAACGAAAATGAGCATTGAAATCAACAACGAATCCGGCGTGGAGGTGGACGAAGCCCAACTGGTGACGTTGTCGCGGTTCATCTTCGAGCGCCTCTACATCCATCCGCAGGCTGAGCTGTCCATCCTCCTGGTGGATGAACCCGCCATGGAGAAGCTGCACATCGAGCTCATGGACGAACCAGGAGCCACGGATGTGCTCTCGGTGCCCATGGATGAGTTGACGCCGGGCACACCTGACAAGCCCACGCCGCAGGGAATGCTCGGAGACATAGCCATTTGTCCGCAGGTGGCCGAGGTGCAGGCGCGGAACGCCGGACACGCCACCCAGGACGAAATGCTGTTGCTCGCCACGCACGGCATCCTCCACCTGCTTGGTTTCGACCACGCTGAACCGGAGGAAAAGGAAGAGATGTTCGGTTTGCAGCGTGAGTTGCTGTCTGAGTTCCTGGGCAAGGATGCCCCCATGGAGACCATGCAGTGACCTCGCTCATCCTGGTCGGCATGGCGCTGGTTTTCCTCAGTTTCGTCGCCTTGCTGACCGCAGCCGAGGCTGCGTTCAATTTCCTGCCCCGGCACGAAGCTGAACAATCGGTAGTCCGCAGCAAGGGCAAAGCCTTGGGGAGCATCCTCAAGAAGCCGGTCGCTCATATGCGTGCCCTGCGGTTCTGGCGCGTGTGGTTCGAGATGGCGGCAGCGGTCGCCGTCGCTGTCGTCATGCACAGTTTTCTGGACAACGTGTGGCTTGCCGGATTGGCGGCAACCGGCATCATGGCTGTCATCGGATTCGTTTTGGTTGGCGTCTCGCCCCGGCAGCTGGGACGCGCGCATTCGGGCCCCATCGTCCGCTTTACCGCCCCGCTGATCAGGTTCCTCTGCTGGATCCTCGGACCCATTCCCGGCTGGCTTGTCGCGTTGGGGAGCGCAGTCGCGCCCGGCGCCCCCGGCGGTGATGACGCATTTGTCAGCGAGGAAGAATTCCGCGAGTTCGTGGACCGGGCGGCGGAATCGGACATGATCGAAGACAACGAGGCAGAGCTCATCCACTCGGTCTTTGACTTCGGCGATACTTTGGTTCGCTCGGTCATGGTTCCGCGCACGGACATCGTCAGCATCGGGACGGGTTCGGACCTTGAAGCGGCCATGGCACTCTTCCTCCGCTCCGGCTATTCCCGGATACCGGTCATTGGCGAGAACACGGATCAGATCCGCGGCATTCTCTACCTCAAGGACGTTGCCGCGGCGATGCATCGCGGGGAACCCGGACTGCAACCGCACGACGTCGATTCTCTCGCCCGGGACGTTCGGTATGTCCCGGAATCCAAGCCCGTGAGCGACCTCTTGAAGGAACTGCAGAAGGAATCCACCCACGTGGCCATCGTCATCGATGAGTACGGCGGCACCGCCGGCCTGGTGACCTTGGAGGATCTCATCGAAGAAATCGTGGGAGAGATCGTTGACGAGTACGATTCCGCGGCCGAAGAAGCGGTGGACCTGGGCGACGGAACCTACCGTGTCAGTGCCCGCATGAGCATCGATGACCTCGGGGARCTGTTCGATATCGACCTCGAYGACGACGAAGTGGACACCGTTGGCGGCCTSCTKGCCAAGGCTCTCGGCCAGGTTCCGATCGTCGGGAGCTCCGTTGAAGTGAACGGTGTGTCGCTAAAGGCAGATAGGCTTGAGGGTCGCCGAAACCGGGTCAGCCACATCATTGCGGCAGCCATGCCAAAGGAAGACACTGACTTTGAAGACCTTCTCGATGAGGCCGACACAACGCAACAGGGAGTTCCACGTGAGCAAGCAAAATAAGAAATTCGACGCCGATGACGATTTCGGTGGCTTCCACGCCGGATTCTCGGTCCTCGTTGGCCGCCCCAACGCGGGTAAGTCCACGCTGACAAATGCGTTGGTAGGGCAGAAGGTGGCCATTACATCTGCCAAGCCGCAGACCACGCGCCACACGATTCGTGGCATCGTCCATCGCGAGGACGCACAACTGATCCTGGTTGATACACCGGGCCTCCACCGGCCACGTACGCTTCTGGGAAAGCGACTCAACGACCTCGTGGCTGACACGTTGTCCGAGGTGGACGCTATCGGCTTCTGCTTGCCGGCCAACGAAAAAATCGGTCCCGGCGATAAGTACATCGCCGCGCAGCTCGCTGCCGTTGGCCGCAAGCCCATTGTTGCCCTTGTGACGAAAACTGACCTCGTGGACCGTCAGGCCCTGACCGAGCAGCTGCTCGCTGTTGCCGCATTGGGCCGTGAAGTCCTCGGAGAACAAGGCTGGGCGGACATCGTTCCCGTTTCTGCCGCCGACGGTTTCCAGGTATCCACCGTTGCCGACGTACTTATCGGGCATATGCCCTCGTCGCCGCCCCTTTACCCGGATGGTGAGCTGACGGACGAGCCCGAGGCCGTCATGATTGCTGAACTCATCCGTGAAGCCGCACTCGAAGGTGTCCGGGATGAACTTCCCCACTCCCTTGCCGTCGTCGTTGAGGAAATCGTGCCCCGCGAAGGACGTACGGAGGACAACCCGTTGCTGGATGTCCGCGTCAATCTGTACGTGGAGCGGCCTTCGCAGAAAGCCATCATCATTGGTAAGGGTGGCAGCAGGCTGCGTGAGGTCGGAACCAACGCGCGTAAGGGAATCGAGACGCTCCTGGGAACAAGGATCTACCTGGATTTGCATGTCAAGGTTGCCAAAGACTGGCAGCGTGATCCCAAGCAATTGGTGAAACTTGGCTTCTGACCGGCGTCACGGCAACGGCGTGGCCCGGGCTCGATAAGGAACTTCCCAGAATCCGCCACTATGATTGCGGGGATCCACGTGTTTGAGGAAAGGTAACCGAATAGTGCGACGTCGTGACGCCCGCCCGCTGGGCCCCGGCACCGCTGCTCCTGATGCAGCGCGCCATGGGGGGGACCCCGAGGGAACTCCGCGCCACATGAACGCGCCCAAGGGCCTCCCGCTGTGGCTAAAGATTGTTACCGGCCTCGTGTCAGTGGCTCTCGTTGCCGGCGTTGCTTTTGCGGCCTTCTGGTTTATCCGACTACAGACCAACATCACCAAGGCCCCTCTTTCCGCGGCCGAATCGCGCGATAGCAATGATGCGGTAGTCAATGACAAGTCGGACCGACTGCAGATCCTTATCCTCGGGTCGGATACCCGCGATGGGAAAAACTCCCAGTATGGTAACGCGGACGATTCCACGGGCTACGGCCACTCGGATGTCATGATGCTGCTGGACATTTCTGCGGACAATAAACGTGTCAGCGTCATGAGTTTCCCACGTGACCTCCTGGTGGATGTGCCCCAGTGCACGGACCACACCAACAACCAGACGTTCCCCGCGCGGAGCGGCGTGATGATCAACGAAGCCATGGCAGAAGCCGGAATCGGCTGTGCCGTGGACACCATCAACAAGCTCACCGGCCTGGAAATAGATCACTTCATGATGGCCGACTTCAATGCGGTGAAGGAACTGTCCAAGGCTGTGGGCGGAGTGGATGTTTGTGTCAGCGATCCCGTCTTTGATCCCGACTCCCATCTTCGTTTGCCGAAGGGTAACTCCCAGGTTGAAGGCGAGCAGGCCCTGGCATTCCTGCGTACCCGGCATGCCTTTGGAGACGGTGGCGACCTCGGGCGAATCAAGGGCCAGCAGGCATTTCTTTCATCACTGACGCGGAAGCTGAAGGCCGACGGCACGCTCGGCAATCCCCAGAGGCTCCTGCAGATCGCTGACGTCGTCACGCAAAACCTGACCGTCGATGAGGGGTTGGCGTCTGTGCCATCGCTGCTGACCATTGGTGGAAGGCTGAAGGACATTGATGTCTCCAAAGTCGCCTTTGTTGCTGTCCCCACCCAGCCAGCCGCGTTGGACCCCAACCGGTTGGAGCTCGTTGAGCCCCAGGCATCACAGCTTTTTGCGGCCCTTCGCGCAGATCTGGATCTGACAAACCCCGGAGCAACGTCAAGCCCGGCTCCAACAGAGCCTGGGGCCGGTACTCCATCCACGGCGCCTACTACTGCTGCCCCTGCAGTCCCGGCCTACAACAAAGCCATCCAGCCGGTAGCAGTCGCCAACGGCAGCGGGGTTGGGACCAGGGCGCAGGAACTCCTGGCCACCTTGACCGGCAATGGATTTACACAGTCCGTTTCGTATCTGGCCAACCCAGTGGAGAAGACCGTGGTCTACTACGGTCCGGACTTCGCCGACGTTGCTACCGACGTTGCCGCGCTGTTCGGTATCCCTGCGGCACAGGTTCAGCAAGCCAAGGGAGTTTCGGGCGTGCAGCTCTACGTAGGCACGGACTTTGCGACCGGGACAGCCTATGGGGCGGCCTCTGTTCCACCTGATGTAGTCAACCAGACGGCCAAAGAAGCAGTGTGCCAACAGGTGAACCCGCTTTACATCACCCAATAACAGTCATCGCAGCGGTAATTGGCTGCAAAGGCAGGAAAAAGACGAATGGCCGGAACCCGATTCATCCACGGGGTCCGGCCATTCGTCGTAGTGGCTTTACCAGATACTGACCCGGTCCTCAGGTGCCATCCACATCCGGTCTTGATCGTTGACCTGGAAGGTTTCGTGGAAGGCGTCGAGGTTCCGGGCTATGGCATTCGTGCGGAACTCATTGGGGGAGTGTGGATCCGTAGCAAGCCTGCGGATCGCTTCTTCGGTTCGGATCACCTGACGCCAGCCGGCAGCCCAGGACATGAAGAACCGTTGCTGGCCTGTGAAACCGTCCAGGACCTCAGGCTCGGCACCATCGAGGCTGAGCAGGTAGGCCTTATACGCAATGGTGAGGCCGCCCAGGTCACCGATGTTCTCACCCAACGTCAGTTTGCCGTTGACCTTGTGGTCAGGTGCGGCATAGGGGGATAGCGCGTCGAATTGGGCAACCAACTTTGCCGTCCGGGCTTCGAAGGCCGTCCTGTCCTCTTCGGTCCACCAATTGCGGAGGGCTCCGCTTCCGTCGAATTGGGATCCCTGGTCATCGAATCCATGGCCGATTTCATGTCCGATTACAGCACCAATGCCACCGTAGTTCACTGCGTCGTCTGCTTCTGCAGTGAAGAATGGCGGCTGGAGGATGGCGGCGGGGAACACGATTTCGTTCAGCATCGGGTGATAGTAGGCGTTCACTGTCTGTGGCGTCATGAGCCATTTGTCCAAGTCCACCGGCTTGCCGATTTCATCCAGGTGGCGATCGACGTCGGCGTCGTGGGCCCGCTCTACGTTACCCAGGAGGTCATGGGGGTCGATCTCAACAGCGGAGTAGTCTATCCATTTCTCAGGAAAACCAATCTTGGGGCGGAATGCGTCCAGCTTCTTAAGGGCTTCAGCCTTTGTGTCCTCACCCATCCACTCAAGGGAAGAAATGCTGTCCCGGTAGGCCTCGATCAGATTGGCCACGAGGGTCTGCATCCTGGCCTTGTGCCCCTCGGGGAAATGGCGCTCCACATAGATTTGACCCACTGCCTCGCCAAGTGCTGCTTCGACGACGGCCACGCCGCGCTTCCAGCGCTCCTTGTTTTGTGGGGTGCCACTGAGGGTGGTCCCGTAGAAGTCGAAGTTGGTGTCCACAAACTCCGAAGAAAGGTAAGGCGCGGCTGAGCTGAGTACCCTCAGGGTCAGCCATTCCTTCCAGACGGCGAGGGGTTCCGATTCCAGAAGCGCTGCGGCGCCAGCAAAGAAGTCCGGCGTGCTGACCACGATCTCGGCGCGTTTGCCGGCATCGACACGGCCGGCCTCAAACCAGGTATCCAGCAGGGGGAACAGCTTCGCTGCTTCTTCCGCCGTTTTGAGGTTGTACGTCTTTTGGGGATCCCGAAGTGTGACGTTGTCCCAGTGGTGGGACGCGAGGGCCTTTTCCAAGGCAACGATGCGGCCAGCCGCGGCTTCCGCGTCTGCAACTCCGGCGAGGCCGAACAACTTCGCGACGTATTCACCGTAGGAGGCCACAATCGGCGCAAACTTTTCGTCGCGATAGTAGGACTCGTCCGGGAGTCCGAGGCCGCCCTGGCCGATGTACAGAAGAATCCGCTCCGGGTTTCCGGCGTCCGGTGCCGGGTAGATCGAGAACAAACCGGACACGTCGCATCGGAACAGGCGGCCCAGCAACGCCGAAAATTCCTCCACCGAACCCACTGACCGGACTTCCTCCAGTCGCTCCTGCAAGGGTTCGAGTCCCTTCGCCTCTGCCGCAGCCTCATCCATGAAGCTCGCGTAAAGGCCGCCGACCTTCTGTTCGATGCCGGAGGCTGATGCTCCCTTGTTCGCGGCTTCCTCGATGATCGCCTTGACAGCCAATTCTGCCTCGTCCCGCAAAGCGGTGAAGGTGCCTTCCAGCGGGCGGTCGTCAGGGATCGTCGTGCTGTTCAGCCATGCACCGTTGACGTGCTGGTAGAGATCGTCCTGCGGCCGGACGCTGTGATCGATGTTGGAAAGAGTGATCCCCGACTGTGGCACTGTGGCTCCTTGAATGGACGCTGCAGCCGGCGTTGCCACCGTCGCTGCGTCTGCATAGTGGACGTTGCATGAGGTGTTGCAATGTCATCATACGCACCGTGTTACTGTGAACTTGTGCGTGCGGGAATGCTTCTTCTTAGCTGCCGCGGCGAGGCCTGAAAGCTATCTGAAAGCTGGGCCACCCTCGCCGCGGAGTTTAGTTGTGCCCGGCTAAGCTTTCATTTAGATCTTAGAGAAAAGGCCAACACGACATGCGTAATGCACAAAAGCCCTCCGGTATGCCGATTCACCGCTACCTGCCGTTCCAGGACCAGATCACTGTCGAGGTTCCGGATCGTACGTGGCCGGACAAAGTAATCACCAAGGCCCCACGCTGGTGTGCAGTGGACCTGCGCGATGGCAACCAGGCGCTGATCGATCCCATGAGCCCGGCGCGCAAGCTGAAGATGTTCCAGCTGCTGGTCAACATGGGATACAAGGAGATCGAGGTTGGGTTCCCCTCCGCATCCCAGACCGACTTTGATTTCGTTCGGCAGCTGATCGAAGGCGGCCATATTCCGGACGATGTCACCATCCAGGTCCTCACCCAGGCGCGTGAACACCTGATTGAACGGACCTACGAGTCGCTGGTGGGTGCCAAGCAGGCGATCGTGCACCTGTACAACTCCACTTCTGTGCTGCAGCGCCGCGTTGTCTTCAACCAGGACGAGGACGGCATCCTCGATATCGCCCTGCAGGGTGCCCGCCTGTGCAAGAAGTATGAAGAGACGCTGACCGATACCCACATCACGTACGAGTACTCGCCGGAGTCTTTCACCGGAACCGAGCTGGAGTATGCAGCCCGGGTGTGCAATGCGATTGCAGACGTTTTTGAAGCATCAGCCGACAAGCAGGTCATTATCAACTTGCCGGCCACGGTGGAGATGGCAACTCCCAACGTCTACGCGGACTCCATTGAGTGGATGCACCGCAATCTGCATCCCCGTGACGGCATCATCATTTCACTGCACCCGCACAACGATCGCGGTACCGGCGTTGCTGCCGCAGAACTCGGCTACCTGGCTGGAGCAGACCGCATTGAGGGCTGCCTGTTTGGTAACGGGGAGCGCACCGGAAACGTTGACCTCGTCACCCTGGGCCTGAACATGTTTGTCCAGGGCGTGGACCCGATGATCGATTTCTCAGACATCGACGAGATCCGCCGCACGGTTGAGTACTGCAACCAGTTGCCGGTTCCCGAACGTTCGCCCTATGGTGGCGACCTCGTCTTCACTGCCTTTTCCGGATCGCACCAGGACGCCATTAAGAAGGGCTTCGAAGCACTCGAGAAGGATGCTGCCGCAGCAGGCGTACCCGTGGATGATTTCACCTGGCAGGTTCCCTACCTGCCTATTGATCCCAAGGACCTGGGCCGAAGCTATGAAGCTGTCATCCGGGTCAACTCGCAGTCCGGCAAGGGCGGGGTCGCCTACCTGCTGAAGAACGAGCACAATCTCGATCTTCCGCGGCGCGCCCAGATTGAATTCTCCGGAGTTATCCAGCGCCGGACAGATGCTGTTGGCGGGGAGGTCAGCGGTGCGCAGCTTTGGCAGATCTTCCAGGACGAATACCTGCCCTCCGATGAGGAACAAGCCCAGTGGGGCCGGTACTCCCTGGGCAGCGTAAGCACTGAAACGGACGAGTCCGGCGCCATGACCATGAACGCGAACCTGCGGATTGATGGCGTAGAGGTGCGCAGGACCGGGCACGGTAATGGTCCAATCGCCGCGCTGCTGGACATCCTGCACCATGACGGCGTTGATGTTCGTGTGCTCGACTACAGCGAACATGCCCTGTCGGAAGGCGGCAGCGCAAGCGCGGCTGCTTATGTTGAATGCGCGGTAGGAGAACGTGTCCTCTGGGGCGTGGGAATCGAGCCCAGCACCACGACTTCTTCACTGAAAGCACTCATCTCTGCCGTAAACCGGGCAGTTCGGGACGCCCGGGCCTAACGCCTGGACGGTGTGGTGACGGGAAATACCGTCACCACACGGTCTTGTGGTCCTCCTTGGCCACTGGCTTAGTGCGAAGATTAGTTGTGGCCAATCCCTCCTCATTTGCAGCACGGTCCTATCGGGACGATGCCGTTGTGCTCCGCACCCATAAATTGGGCGAGGCAGATCGGATTATTACCCTGCTGACCAAGCACCATGGGCAGGTCCGTGCAGTTGCCAAGGGTGTGCGCAGGACCACCAGTCGTTTCGGCGCCCGCCTGGAACCGTTCATGGTGGCGGACTTGCAGCTCATCTCGGGCCGAACTCTGGATATCGTTACCCAGGCTGTGGCCAAAGGCGCTTATGGGAGCAGCATCGCAGCGGACTATGGCCGTTTTACTGTAGCTGCTGCCATGACAGAGACGGCCGAGAAGCTTACGGACGCGGACGCCGAATCCGGCACCGCCCAGTACAACCTCTTGGTGGGTGCCCTGGCGGCGCTCAGCCGCTCGGACCATGCTCCGGAACTTATTCTGGACTCCTATCTCTTGCGCGCRTTGGCCACTGGCGGGTGGGCGCCGAGCTTTACTGACTGCGCCCGGTGCGGCAGGCCCGGACTCCACACGGCGTTTGCCGCGCCATTGGGGGGTATGGTGTGTAGCGAGTGCCGCCCTCCCGGCTCCCCGGCCCCGGCACCGGAGACCGTGGTGTTGTTGGGAGCCCTCCTGACTGGGGATTGGAGCGTAGCTGACGCCTCGGATTCGCGACATCGACGCGAAGCAGCCGGACTGGTGGCCAGTTACCTGCAATGGCATTTGGAACGCGCCTTGAAATCACTTAAACACGTGGAGCGAAGCTGACTGTGGCACTTGGCAAGAAGAGCAAGACAAGCCGGGCGCGGACTTCGCCCGTAGTGGCCCCTTACGGACATCCTTCAGGTGCCGTTCCGCCCAGCATTCCAAGTGAACTTATTCCGCAGCACGTAGCCATTGTCATGGATGGCAACGGCCGTTGGGCCAACCAGCGGGGATTGCCCCGCATTGAAGGGCACAAGGCCGGTGAGCCTGCACTGTTGGACGTGATGGCCGGAGCCATCGAACTAGGCATCAAGTACGTCAGCGTGTATGCGTTTTCCACGGAGAACTGGCGACGATCCCCGGAGGAAGTCCGCTTCCTGATGGGATTTAACAAGGATGTGCTACGTCGCCAACGGAACCAACTCGATGAATGGGGAGTCCGTATCCGCTGGGCCGGTCGACGGCCGCGCCTCTGGGGTTCGGTGATTCGTGAGCTTGAAGAGGCCGAGGAATTTACCAAGGCCAACGACACCTGCACGTTGACCATGTGTGTTAATTACGGCGGGCGGGCGGAAATCGCCGACGCCGTCTCGGCCATTGCCGAGGACGTTGCCGCCGGGCGGCTMAAGCCGGGATCGGTGACGGAAAAGACCATCCAGAAGTACCTGGACGAGCCAGACCTTCCTGACGTGGATCTCTTCCTCCGCAGCTCCGGCGAGCAGAGGTTGTCAAACTTCCTGCTGTGGCAGTCCGCCTACGCTGAATTCGTCTTCATGGACACCCTGTGGCCTGACGTTGACAGGCGCACGCTCTGGGACGCCGTCGAGATTTACGCCAAGCGGGATCGCCGGTACGGCGGGGCGGTCGACGCAGCGCCAGCCGCGAATTAGCAGGGGTCTGCCACTTCAACATGGTCCTGCTACTTCAATACGGGTAGGACGAAAGCCAGACCGACACGTCACGGTAAGCCTGTTGGCGAATGGTCCTTCGCGACAAGAAGATGTCGTGCAGTGCCCCTGGGTAGCGGAACACAGCCGTTCGCCTGCCCAAGCCCAAGGCGCGCCGGGATGTCTCCTCGACGTCGATCACGGCGTCGGCCCTCATGAGGTCGGCTGTCCATTCGGACTGGATCCTGGTCCGGCCTGATAAAAGGACCAGGACCGGGGCGTCAATGTTCAGTTTTCGCTCCACCGCTTTGTGGCCGGCAAGCACTGCCTTCGTCCAGCCAGCGCGGATGGGGAATGAGGCCCGCGGCCGCCAGACAGAATCCAGCACCCATTCGCCGTGGGCCTGGTTGCTGACGCTCTCCCAGTACGCAGGCATTTCGGGGAACCTGAACGGACGCTTGGGGTCGGTTCGCGCGAAGGGCTCCACCAGATGCATGGCGATGCTGCGAACCAGGCTGCTGCCCTGAAGCTCCAGCCAAGGGGAGTTCAGGACCAGTGACCCGATCCGGCGTGGATGGCGGTCAGCCCACAACGAAGCAATCAGCCCGCCCAGGGAGTGCGCGACCATATGAATGGTCGGTGATGCTGGGTTGTTGGTCCTGGCCACAACATCCCGTTCGATCTCCAGCAAGGCCGCCTCGATATCTTCGTCGTAGACAGCCAGGTCAGTGGTGTATCCGGGTGTCTGACCGGGCAACAGGCTCCGTCCAAATTTCCGAAGATCCAGCGCGTAGAAATGAAAGCCGGACGCCGTCAGGTACTCGGCGAGTTCGGTCTGCAGGAAGTAGTCAGCCCAGCCGTGCAGGTAGAGGACCACCCGCGGCGCCCCCGTGGGATCCATGGACGCCTCACGTCGCTTGCGTTGTGTGAACGAGGATAGAAAATCGAGGATGCCGTGAGGAGTTGGGGCCGTAACTGGCGGGGCATGCCTGACGAGTGTGGCTTTGACCGGTCCTTCCTCGTCAGGGGAGAGGGGAAGTTCCAGACGTTCGTATCCGGTGCCCAGGATGTCCGGTTGCCACAGAGATACCGATTCTTCAGTGGTGGTCATGCGTCCCCTTCCTGCCGTACCTGCGGCAACTCACTTTCCATGTACCCGCGAATCCATCGTGAAAGCCTCGCGTAGGCATCTGCCCTGACCTTGGGTGCGGACAGGAAGACATCATGCAGCCCGCCATCCACTCTCTCCAGGGTCACGCTGCGACCCAAGGCCATGGCACGCAGTGCGATAATGCCCACGTCCAGCACCGCATCCGAACGTCGCATGGACTCCTGCCACACCATTCCGTTGGCGCTGGCAGCCGATGTCAGGACCAGGACCGGGATGTCCAGGTCCAGGCCGCGTGCAACCTGTGAATGGCCGGCCAGGACGGCGCTCAGCCAACCTGCCCTGACGGGAAAGGCCAGGGGAGGCCGGTACTTTTCGTCCAGCGGCCATTCGCCCTCGGCGGTATTGCTGATGCTACGGAAGTAGAACCCACGCTCAGGCAGCCTTAAAACCATCTCGGGCCGGACCCTGGCAATGGGTCCCACCATGACTTGCGCGGCCCGCCTGACAATCGAGCTGCCATGCATTTCGAGCCAAGGGCTGTTCAGTATCAGGTGTTGCACCTGGCCTGGGTGTTTGCTCGTCCACAGTGCTGCAATGAGGCCTCCGGTGGAATGGCCCATCATGGCAACGCCATTCGGGCGAGGTCCCGGGCTTTCGCTGTGGATGACCTCGAGGGCACGGCTGATTTCGGCGTCGTAGTCTCCAAGGTTGGCCACGTAGCCGCCCGGCGAACCTGAAGTCAGGCTCCTTCCATGGTTGTGCATGTCCAATGCATAGAAGTCATAGCCGTGCCTTGCCCAAAACCTGGCGAGTTCCACGTTGAAGAAGTAGTCGCTCCAGCCATGCAGGAACAGCAACGCGCCACGGGTTGCCTCGGCCTCCTGGGTCATCGACTCCGGCCTGTGACGGACCAAGGTTGCCCGCCGCACCACACCGTCAGGTCCTTCCACGTCCAGGGCGCATGACTGGAAGTCCATTCCGAGGATATCCGCCGACCACTCCATGCCTTCAGCTTAGACATCCGCCGCGGCTTCGCGTCCCGCGGACCTGCCTGTGAAAAGGCATCCACCCAGGAAGGTTCCCTCCAGCGCCCTGTACCCATGGATACCGCCTCCGCCGAAGCCCGCCGCTTCACCTGCAGCGTAAAGGCCCGGGATCACTCGGCCTTCCTGATCCAGGACCCTGGATCGGAGGTCAGTCTGCAGCCCTCCCAGACTCTTCCTTGTGAGGACGGACAGCCTGATGGCAATGAGCGGCCCATGGGCAGGATCCGCCAGGCGGTGTGGGGGAGCCACCCTCATCAGTTTGTCAGTGGCAAAACGGCGGGCCGCCCGGATAGCAGCCAGTTGGGGGTCCTTGCCCAGCCCGCTGGACACTTGAAGGTCCCGGGCCCGTACCAGCGCCTCCAAGCGGTCAGCGCTGATCAGTTGATCCCCAGCGAGTGCGTTCATTTTCCCGGCAAGGTCATGGGGCGAGGATCCCTGAATGAAGTCGATGCCTTTGTCCAGGAAACGTTCTATGGGAGTATCGCTGCCTGGTTTCAGTCGGGAAACGAGCAGTGACACGTCCCTCCCGGTCAGGTCCGGGTTCTGCTCGGACCCGGAAAGCGCAAGTTCCTTGAGCGCAATGGTGCGGTTCAGGACGAACCACGAATAACTGTGGCCCGTGGCAACGATGTGGCGAAGCGCGCCAAGGGAATCGAAGCCCGGAAACAGGGGCGCAGGCAATTGGCGCCCTTCGGCATCCAACCACAGGGATGACGGACCGGGCAGGATGCGGATGCCGTGCTTGGGCCAAACGGGGTCGTAGTTGTGGATTCCCTCGGGGTAGTGCCACATGCGGTCACCGTTCACCAACGCTGCACCGATGGATTCGGCAACGGGAAGGAAATCACCATCCACGGAAGCAGGAACCCCGCTGAGCATATCGGCCGGTGCAGCCTTGCCGGGCCATTGCCGGCGCACGGTCTCGTGATTGCCACCGATGCCGCCTGTCGTCACTACGACAGCGCCCGCCGTGGCCTCGAAACCCCCGACGGCGGCTCGCGAGGACGCTTGGCCGCGCACCGCCGTCGATGGTTCCAGTATCTGGCCCGAGACACCCGCCACCCGGCCGGCCGTCGTCGTCAGCGAAGTAGCCCTATGCCGGAAGTGCAGCGATACCCTCCCGGCCTGGACACCTTCCTGCACTTTGGCCAGAAACGGTTCCACAAGGGCAGGGCCTGTTCCCCACGTGACGTGGAATCGGGGAACCGTGTTTCCATGTCCCTGGGGGCCGTAACCCCCGCGTTCTGCCCATTGCACCAAAGGGAAGATGCCGACGTCGAGGCTCTTCAACCAGGCGCGCTTCTCACCGGAGGCAAACTGGACGTAGGCCTCGGCCCACTGCCGCGCCATCGCATCGTGTTCTCGGTCAAAGCCTGCGGAGGCCATCCAGTCCGAGAGCGCCAATTCAGCGCTGTCCCTGACACCGAGCCGGCGTTGCTCGGGGGTGTCAACCATGAACAGGCCCCCGAAGGACCAATGCGCTTGCCCGCCCAGGGATGCCGCTGGTTCCTGGTCCAGGATCGCTACGCGTTTGCCTGCCGCATAGGCAGTTGCAGCGGCTACCAGCCCGGACAAGCCTGCACCTACAACGATGACGTCGGCGAGGATTCGATTCCCATGATCTGCATCACGATCTTGTAGCGGCATGCGTACATGCTAGCCGCAGGCAAGGTCACGGGTTTGGTGTGTTGTCAGTAAACCGGAAAACTAGGACTATGCGTGTTTACCCCACCTTCTTCAAGCTCGCCTTCTCCTGGATGGATGCCGAGAAAGCACACAAGATCGGCTTTCAAGCGATCCGGGCGGCCCACCGCACCGGTGCAGGCCGGGTTCTTGCCAGGATCACAGCTCCGGATTCGTCCCTTCGAACTGAGGCTTTTGGGTTGACGTTCCCTTCTCCCTTCGGTTTGGCGGCCGGCTTCGACAAGGAAGGCCATGGAATCGAAGCGCTGGCCGAACTGGGGTTTGGCCATGTAGAGGTGGGAACCATTACCGGGCAGGCCCAGCCGGGCAACGAAAAGCCGCGTTTGTTCCGGTTGATCGAGGACCGCGCCGTCATCAACCGCATGGGCTTCAACAACGATGGCGCAGCAGCAGTTGCTCCGCGGCTCAAGTCGGCGAAAGCTGCCCTGCAGCGCCTGCATGCCGATGTACGACCCGTGATTGGTGTCAACATCGGTAAGACGAAAGTTGTTGAGCTGGATGAGGCCACGGAAGACTACCTCGTTAGCGCCCGGACCCTCGCTCCCGCCGCCGACTACCTGGTGGTCAACGTCAGTTCGCCCAACACGCCAGGACTACGGCTGCTCCAGAACGTGGAAACTCTGCGGCCTTTGCTCCGGGCCGTAGGGGATGCGGCAGATGAAGCTGCTGGCCGCCATGTTCCGCTCCTGGTCAAGATTGCGCCAGACCTGAGCAACGAGGACATCGACGACGTCGCCCGGCTTGCCCTTGACCTCAAGCTGGACGGCATCATCGCCACCAACACCACCATCGCCCGTGAGGGGCTCACCACTGATGCCGCGAAGGTTGGATCACTGGGAGCGGGCGGGCTTTCAGGTGCCCCGCTGAAGCAGCGATCCCTGGAGGTCTTGCGACGACTCAAGGACGCCGTGGGAGATCAGCTCGTACTCATTGCCGTGGGTGGGGTGGAGTCAGCCCAGGATGTCCAGGACCGTTTGAATGCAGGCGCAACCCTGGTGCAGGGATACACGGCGTTCCTTTACGAGGGCCCGTTCTGGGCATCGCGTATTAACAAGGGCCTGGCGAAGATCCGGAAGCGTAACTCCCGCTAGGCCAGGGCTGCCGATGGTCCAGGGCCTCCATCCAGGAGCCAGGACGAAGGCGACAATACGAAGACCCCGGACCAATGGTCCGGGGTCTTCGTATAAGTAGTGGGTTGGGGCCTCTTCAGCGTGGCGCTAAGCGGGGTACTGGCCGCGCTTGACCTGCGGCTTGGGGAGGCGGAGCTTGCGGAACTGCAGGGCGCGCATACATCCATACCAGACTGATCCACGCTCGACTTCACCGAACTTCTCGCCCAAGCGCTTACGGAGCTTGCGCGAAAGGATGAAAACATCCACAAAGACGGCAAGGAACATGATCCAGAAGCCAATCAGGACATACGTAATCTGTGAACTGCTGGCCGGGATGATCAGGGAGATGACCACGAACAGCAGGGCCCCGAACATCAGGTATTCACCGAGGCTGAACCGGGCATCGACGTAATCCCGAACGAAACGCTTCTGGGGTCCCTTGTCCCTCAGGGGCAGGTACTTTTCGTCACCCGTGTCCAATGCCTGCCGCATCTTCTGCCGCTGGTCCTGAACCGCTACCCGTTCGGCCTCCTTGGAAGCTTTGCGGTCAGTGGGCACCAACGGGCGCTTGCGGGCTGCCTCCTGGTCCTTCCGCTTGGGCGTAGGGGCGCCCTTTCCGACGCCCGGTTCCTGGGCGGCGGCCTGGGCCTGGTCTACTACTGCTTGAGCGCTGGGCTCTTCCTTTTTGCGTCCGAACACCCATACAGAATACCCCGCAGGAAGGTGGCGCAGGTTACGGGCCCACCGTGGTTCGGTGGGCGTGTGGCAGCCTGCCGCGCCTTCCGTCGCCGCTTCTTGGCCAGCTGTAAAGTTTGGGCATGACATCAGCACATGCGGAGACCCCGCAGAATCAGCAACGGAACTCCGGCCACAGCATGGAGGGTCCGTCGTCGAACCAGGTCATCGACTCCAATGGCGTGGCCGCTCTGGCCAAAGCAGTAGATGAATCATTTAGCGCTACCCTCGGCTCGTTAAAGGACCTCGTCGGGATCCCCGGAATCGCGTGGCCCAGTTTCGACCCCGCCGAGCTGGAGGGCAGCGCTGAAGCTGTCGCCTCCTTGGTAAGGGCAACGGGAATGGATGACGTCCGAATTCTTCGCTGCGACAAATTGGATGGAACGCCCGGTGGTCCCGCCGTCGTCGCCCGCCGTCCGGCCCGCGACGGTCAGCCGACGATTCTGTTGTACGCGCACCATGACGTCCAGCCTCCAGGCGATCGAAATCTTTGGGCTTCCGAGCCTTTCATCGCGGAGGAGCGGGAAGGCCGGCTCTATGGTCGTGGCGCTGCTGACGACAAAGCCGGCATCATGGCCCATCTGGCGGCTTACGCCGCTGCTACGAAAGTCCTGGGGGATGAGTTTGGCCTGGGCGTAACCTTCTTCTTTGAAGGCGAAGAAGAAGCGGGTTCACCCACGTTTCGGACATTCCTTGAGGAACATCGCGAGCTTCTCCGCTCCGACGTGATCGTGGTGGCGGACTCCAGCAACTGGAAGGTCGGCATTCCCGCCTTAACTACCAGCCTGCGTGGGCTCGTGGATGGCACCTTCGAAGTCCGTGTGCTGGAGCATGCGGTGCATTCGGGAATGTACGGTGGCCCGGTGCTGGACGCCCCCACCCTGTTGTCCCGTCTCATCGCGACGCTCCACGACGACGAAGGAAACGTCGCCGTGGCGGGCCTGGTGGGAAATGACGACGTTGCGGTTGACCTGACCGAGGCAGAATACCGCGCTGACGCTTCAGTGCTCGACGGCGTCAAACTTGCCGGGAGCGGGACGATCGGCTCGCGTTTGTGGACCAAGCCGGCGTTGTCCATCATCGGCATGGATGTTCCCGCTGTTGCCGTTGCCTCAAATACGCTCATTCCCGCAGCCCGGGCGAAATTCAGCATGCGCCTGGCACCCGGTCAGGATCCTGACGCCGCCATGGAGGCTTTAAGGAACCACGTTCAGTCCCGTGCACCATTCGGTGCAGAAGTAACATTCACGCCGGGGGAGCGAGGAAATGCCTTCGCGACCGATACCTCGTCAGCAGCTGCCAGGGTGGCACTCTGGGCCCTGGGGGAGGCCTGGGGAGTCCAACCAGTGGAAATGGGAATCGGCGGTTCCATCCCGTTCATTGCCGACCTGACCGAGATGTATCCCGATGTCCAGATTCTCGTGACGGGTGTAGAAGATCCGGATTCCCGCGCCCACAGTGCCAACGAATCACTTCACATCGGCGATTTCCGTCATGCTGTGCTGGCCGAGGCGCTGATGCTGGCGCGGCTTAATGTCGAAGGCCTGGACCGGTAAGCAGCGCGTTGGCGTTACGGGGGGACTCTTTCCGTGGGCGGTCGAGCACGCCGGGAACAAGTAATTGCCGTCCGTGGTTACGTCAGAAGTTATAGCTCAGCGTCTGCGCGACGTAGCATGGAGCTATAACCCGTACGTAATTGGGTAAGGGCAGGCTGCGTTCCGGCGCCGCCGCCAGAAGCGTCATAAGAAGGTAGGCCAATGAGCACTGCAACCAACGAAAACAGCACCGGAGCACAGCTCGTCCCCGACGAGGAGCTTCTCACGCATGAGGTCAATCTGACCGATGTCGCGGCAGGCAAGGTCCGTAGCCTCCTCGAACAGGAAGGGCGCACCGATCTGCGGCTGCGCGTTGCAGTCCAGCCGGGCGGCTGCTCCGGCTTGATCTACCAGCTCTACTTCGACGAGCGCCTCCTCGACGGCGACGCCGTCCGCGACTACGACGGCGTTGAGGTCGTAGTCGACAAGATGAGCGTCCCTTACCTGAGTGGGGCCAGCATCGACTTCGAGGACACCATCTCGAAGCAGGGCTTCACCATTGATAACCCGAACGCCGGTGGGTCTTGCGCTTGCGGCGATTCGTTCCACTGACGTGAGCTATCGCCGCATGTCGGCGCCCCTCTGCATGCGTTCCAACGCATTCGGAGCCACGGCGCCGACATGTGCGCGAAAACCGCTTCATAGCGGTAAGCTCTACATCGGGTAGTAAAACTTTTAGTGTGCCCGGTGGCCTTTGGCCTGCCGGGAGACAGCAACAAGAGGAAGGGCCGTCTGTGAGTTCGCAGAACCGAACCGGCAGCCGACGCATAAAGATCACCTCGATCACTGGCTTGGCACTAGCCGGCGCGTTGGTTTTGACCGGATGTTCACCAGAGGTAGAGAAGGGTTGGCTGCCAACTGAGCGCGGCACGACCAACCACACTGACCGGATCATGGACCTCTGGGTCAACTCATGGATCGCCGCCTTGGCAGTCGGTATCATCACGTGGGGCCTTCTGGTCTGGTGCATCATCGCTTACCGCCGCCGCAAGGGCACCATTGGATTCCCGAAGCAGCTCAGCTACAACCTGCCGCTTGAGGTCTTCTACTTGACCATTCCGCTGTTCATGGTGCTGGTGTTCTTCTACTTCACCGACCAGGACCAGCGCGCGATCGATGACCGCTCACAGCCGGCAGACGTCGTCATTGACGTGCGCGGCAAGCAGTGGGCTTGGGACTTCAACTACAAAAAGGGCCAGGTCATCAACGAAGACCTCCACGAGGCCGGCGTTCAGGCTCACCTGACCGGCAACGAGGTCAACAAGGACCTGCTTCCCACGCTGTACTTGCCTGTTGGCAAGTCGGTTGACCTGGAGCTGAACTCCCGCGATGTCATCCACTCTTTCTGGGTCCCGGCCTTCCTGCAGAAGCGGGACATGATCCCCGGCAAGACCAACTACATCAGGTTCACTCCCACCAAGGAGGGCACTTTCGATGGCAAGTGCGCCGAACTCTGCGGTGAATACCACTCCGAAATGCTGTTCCGCGTCAAGGTTGTCTCCGAGTCTGAATTCCAGGACCACATGGACAAGCTTCGCCAGGACGGCAACACGGGCCTGCTCGGTGCGGAATACGACCGCAACCCGGACCTGATCGAAACCAAGTAAGGGGAGCGACGTGGCTACTTACACTCAATCCGCCGGGACCCTAGAGGCTCCCGTAGTTCCTAAATCCAAGGGACGCATAGTCGTCAACTGGATCACCTCCACGGACCACAAGACCATCGGGTACATGTACCTCATTGCGTCCTTCGTGTTCTTCTGCCTCGGCGGCGTCATGGCGCTGCTGATCCGTGCTGAACTGTTCGAACCCGGTATGCAGATCCTGCAGACCAAGGAACAGTACAACCAGATGTTCACGATGCACGGCACCGTGATGCTGCTGATGTTTGCGACACCGCTGTTTGCGGGCTTCACGAACGTCATCATGCCCCTGCAGATTGGCGCCCCCGACGTCGCCTTCCCGCGATTGAACGCGCTGGCCTTCTGGTTCTTCCTCTTCGGCTCCACCATTGCTGTGTCCGGCTTCATCACGCCGCAGGGTGCTGCATCGTTCGGCTGGTTCGCGTATGCGCCACTGTCGAACACCACCTTTACGCCCGGCGTCGGCGGTGACCTGTGGGTCTTCGGCCTCGCACTGTCCGGCTTCGGCACCATCCTTGGTGCCGTCAACTTCATCACCACGATCATCTGCATGCGTGCCCCCGGCATGACCATGTGGCGCATGCCGATCTTCACCTGGAATGCCCTGGTGACGTCCATCCTCGTCCTTATGGCGTTCCCGCCGCTGGCCGCTGCCCTGTTCGCCCTCGGTGCGGACCGCAAATTTGGTGCCCACATCTTCGACCCCGAAAACGGCGGCGCCGTCCTCTGGCAGCACCTCTTCTGGTTCTTCGGCCACCCCGAGGTGTACATCATCGCCCTGCCGTTCTTCGGCATCGTGTCCGAGATTTTCCCGGTCTTCAGCCGGAAGCCGATCTTTGGTTACAAGGGCCTTGTGTACGCAACCATCGCAATTGCGGCGCTGTCCGTCACCGTCTGGGCACACCACATGTATGTGACCGGTTCGGTGCTCCTTCCGTTCTTCGCGTTCATGACCATGTTGATTGCGGTGCCCACCGGCGTGAAATTCTTCAACTGGATCGGTACGCTCTGGCAGGGTTCCATCACCTTCGAGACTCCGATGCTCTGGAGCATCGGCTTCCTGGTGACCTTCCTGTTTGGTGGCCTCACGGGTATTATCCTTGCGTCCCCGCCACTGGACTTCCACGTCTCGGACTCCTACTTCGTGGTGGCACACTTCCACTACGTGGTCTTCGGTACGGTTGTGTTCGCCATGTTCGCCGGCTTCTACTTCTGGTGGCCGAAGTGGACCGGCAAGATGCTGAACGAGCGTCTGGGCAAGATTCACTTCTGGCTTCTATTCCTTGGCTTCCACGGCACCTTCCTGATCCAGCACTGGCTGGGTGTTGAGGGTATGCCCCGCCGCTACGCCGACTACATGCCGCAGGACAACTTCACTTGGATGAACCAGTTCTCCACGATCTCCTCCTTCGTCCTGGGTGCATCCCTGCTGCCGTTCTTCTGGAATGTCTACATCACCTGGCGCAGCAACAAGAAGGTGGAAGTTGATGACCCTTGGGGCTTCGGAGCGTCGCTTGAATGGGCGACTTCCTGCCCGCCGCCGCGCCACAACTTCACATCGCTGCCCCGTATCCGTTCGGAGCGCCCGGCACTGGACCTGCACCACCCTGAGTTGGCCCAGGTCCACACCGCCCAGTCCCCGGACCCCGCAGCAGTGCTGCTAGGCAACGCCGACCAGAAGGACGTTCGCAAGTGAAAATTGAATCGTGGCTCTTTGGAGCAGGAGCATTCTTCTTCATCCCGGTCGCCATCGCCTACGGCTTCCTGACGGAATGGCATGAGTGGGTCGGCGTTCTGGGCATTCTCCTGGTTGGCGGTCTCGTAGGCATGATCGGCGCTTACCTGGGCTTTACTGGCAAGCGAATTGGTATGCGTCCAGAAGACCGCCCTGATGCTGAAATTCACGAGGGCGCGGGTGAACAGGGGCACTTCAGCCCTTGGAGCTGGTGGCCGCTGGTTCTCGGCATTGCATGCGCAAGCGGCTTCCTGGGCCTTGCGGTGGGTTTCTGGATCACCTTCATCGCGGGTGGCATTGCCGTTGTGGCACTGGTCGGCTGGGTCTTCGAATACAGCCGTGGCGACCACGCGCACTAGCAACAAAACAGCATAACGACGACGGGCCCCACCTTTTGGTGGGGCCCGTCGTCGTTGTCTCTATGGGTGGTCGTTGGCCTTTAGATAGTGTCCTGGGCCATTATTGGGGCTTCAGCGGGCGTGAGTGCCCTCCAGCACAGCAGAGAGCCCACGAAGGGCATTGTTGGCGGCGGAGACAGTTTGGCCGTCCTGGAGGCCGTCCAGCGCGACTTCAAGGTGCACCTCGCAGCCATGGCCAAAGTCTTCTGTCATGACTTCCAGGAGGGAGCGTGCGTCTACTGGCGGTCCGTCAGGCTTCCTTATCGTCACTGGCAGGCCTGTCTCAGTTACTGCGCGGACAAATATGGCTGCTGCTCGCGCATGCAGGCCAATCTCTGCTGCGACGAAGGATTTCTGCTCCAGCAAGCCAGCTCCTTTGCTAGGACGGAATATGCGTCCGTGAAATTTGATCCATACAAGCGTAGCCGCTGCTTGGCCTGCTCTCCATATCGAGGACTCCGGCTGGTCTAGACCTGTGCCCTGACTGATCTACCCTTAATGCATGACTCATTTGATGTTGGGCGCTCGTCATGCCTGAAGCCGCGAGTATCGCCGGTGAAATTGACCGGACCAGCAGCACTCCCATTTACATCCAACTCCGTGAGATATTGAGGAGTTTCATAGCCCAGTCATGCCCTCCTGGTTCGTCGTTGCCGTCCGAAAGGGACCTCTCGCTAAGGTTTGGCCTTGCAAGGATGACGGTACGGCAGGCCATTGATGCGCTGGTGGGCGAAGAAGTCATTGAGCGTGTGGTGGGACTGGGCACGTTCGTGAAGAAGCCCAAACTGGATCTTCAAGTGAAGCTGACCTCCTATAGCGAGGAGATGCAACGACGCGGGATGGTTCCGGCTGCCAAGGTGTTGAGTTTCGAACAGATTGCTGCCAGTGCCTTTCTGGCGCGGGAGCTACAGCTCGAGGAAGGCACGCCGTTGGTCCGTTTCAGGCGGTTGCTGTTGGCCGACAACGAACCTATGAGCGTCGACGAGAATTTCATCCCGGCGCACCGTGTCCCCGGACTATTGGATGAGGCGCCGCCCACGTCGCTCTACAACGTCCTCAGCGAACGCTTCGGCCTGGTCATGGAATGGGGAGAGGACATGATTGAGGCAACGGCTGCATCCCCCTCCACGGCAAGGCTGTTGAACGTGGATGTGGGCGCACCCCTGCTGAAGATCCAACGTCATGCCTTCGTGGCCCGCGCAATGGTGGACTACTCTGTTTCGTACTATCGGGCAGATCGCTATAAGCTCATCCATATGGATCGTGCCCTTCCCTGTTTTCAAGCTGGAACTAGTGGCTGAGACTCTTCTGGTCCTCGCTGGCTTCGATGGCCTCGTGGTGGCCATGCGCGTGTGCTGCTTCAAGTTCCGCAGGAGTTGCCGGAGCAACACGGTCTTCAAAGAACCACTTGGAGAGCGCTGCACGCCGCTTTTCCTTGCGGGTTACGACACCGTGTTCGTTCGGCGTCGCGGGCAACGGAACCGGGGATTCGAATCCAACGAGCTTGTAGCGCTTGTACTCGTCCAGGGGAGCGTGTACCTCGATGAACTCACCGTGGGGGAGCCGTACGATGCGGCCGGTCTCACGCCCGTGGAGGGCGATCTCGCGGTCCTTACGCTGCAGAGCGAGTGCGATTCGCTTGGTCACGATGAACGCGAGGATCGGGCCGATGAAGAACAGTGTGCGCAACCAGTACGTGACATCGTTCAGGGATACGTGGAAGTGCGTTGCGATGAGGTCCGAGCCTGCCGCTGCCCACATGACGCAGTACCAAGTGAAGCCTGCAACACCGATCGCGGTACGGGTGGGTGCGTTACGGGGACGGTCAAGGACGTGGTGCTCACGGTTGTCCTTGGTTACCCAGCGTTCGATCCACGGGTACATGAACAGCACGGTGAAGATGATGCCCGCGGGCACGAGTGCCGGCAGCAGGACGTTCAGCGTCAGCGTGTGTCCGAAGATGATGTATTCGAAGTGGAAGTTGTTGATGACGCCAGGCATGAGGCGAAGAGCGCCGTCAACAAATCCGATGTACCAGTCAGGCTGGGTACCGGCGGAAACCGGGGAGGGGTCGTACGGACCGTAGTTCCAGATCGGGTTGATCGTAAAGGCAGCTGCCATAAGGGCCAGGACGCCGAAGACGATGAAGAAGAACCCGCCAGCCTTGGCTGCGTAAACCGGGCCAAGGGGGTAACCGACGACGTTGCCGTCGTTACGTCCCGGGCCGGGGTACTGGGTGTGCTTGTGCACGACAACCATGAACAGGTGAATCACGATCATGAGCAGAATCAGCGCCGGAACCAGAAGGATATGAAGCACATAGAGACGACCAATGATCGCTGTGCCTGGGAATTCTCCGCCGAAGAGGAAGAACGAGATGTAGGTACCAATGACCGGAATGGACTTGATAACGCCATCGATGATGCGCAGACCGTTGCCGGAAAGGAGGTCATCGGGGAGGGAGTAGCCAGTGAAGCCGGCAGCCATGGCCAGAATCAGCAGGACGCCGCCCACTACCCAGTTCATTTCACGCGGCTTGCGGAACGCGCCGGTGAAGAAGACGCGCAGCATGTGGACACCCAGGGAGGCCACGAACAGCAGCGCCGCCCAGTGGTGCACCTGGCGCATGAAGAGGCCACCGCGGACATCGAAGGAGATGTTCAGCGATGAGCTGTAAGCCACGGACATTTCGACGTTGTACAACGGCGTGTAGGAACCCTGGTAGTGGGTTTCAGCCATCGAGGGATCGAAGAAGAAGGTCAGGAAGGTGCCCGACATCAGGAGGATGACGAAGGAATACAGCGCCACCTCACCGAACATGAATGACCAGTGGTCCGGGAAGACCTTGCGTCCGAACTCGCGCAGGATGCCGGAGCCACCTACACGTTCGTCCACGAAATCAGTGAAACGGCCAACTTTGGTCTTCGCTACGAAGGGGGCTTCAGCTGTTGATGAGGCGCTCATGCTCGTCACGCTCCCAGTAACTCGGTCCTACAGGTTCTTTGAAGTCGCTGGTGGCGACGAGGTAGCCTTCTGCGTCAACTGCGATGGGCAGTTGGGGGAGCGGACGGCTGGCCGGTCCAAAGATGACCTTGCATTCCTGCGTGAGGTCGAACGTGGACTGGTGGCACGGGCACAGAAGGTGGTGTGTCTGCTGCTCGTAAAGAGCAACCGGGCAACCAACGTGTGTGCAGATCTTGGAGTAGGCAACAATGCCGTTGTAGCTCCAGTTCTCGCGGCCCTCAGAGGGGTTCAGCGAGTTCGGATCCAGACGCATCAGCAGAACGACGGCCTTGGCCTTTGCGTTCAGTTTGCCCTCGTGAAGTTCGTTGAGGCCTTCGGGAATAACGTGGAAGGCAGAACCGATGGTGACATCCGAAGCCTTGATGGGAGTGCCATCGGGATCGCGCGTCAGTCGTTTGAGCTTGCCACCTTCAGGAGCCCACATGGTGTGTGCGAGCTTGTCATCAGGACGCGGTCCCAGGTCGCCGAAAATAGCGAGAGCAGGAAGCGGGGCAAGGGCAACGGCGCCAAGAAGGGTGTTGCGGATCAGCGGGCGACGCTTAATGCCGGTTTCCTCGACGATGTCGTCGACGATGCGCACCGCAGCCTGGCGATCTTCCTCGTGACGGATAGCGTGGCGCTCTTCCGACACCTCGTGATCCGGCATCAAGGCCTTGGCCCAGTGCACGATGCCGGTGCCGATGCCAAGCATTGCGAACGCCGTACCCAGGCCCAGGAGCAGGTTCTGGGTACGGATGTTTGCAATCGTCGAATCGTCGCCCAAATCGATGGCGAAGTACGCCACCAGGAAGATCAGCGTGCCGATGACAGAGGTGCCAAACAAAATGGCTACCTGACGCTCGGCTCGCTTTGCGGCTACCGGGTCCGTGTCAGCCAGGCGCAAACGATGCGGAGGAAGTCCAGGATCCTGGAACTTCTCCACTTCATTCTGACCAGCCGTAGCTACGGTGCCCGAGTGGTTCGGACTGCCGTCACTATGGTTGCCCATAATTCGCCTCATCCTTCTCTCGTTGTCTCGGCCTGGGCCGAGTTAATTTTCAGTTCGAAACTGCTGACCATGCAGCAGAAGTTTGTTGTTTCGTCCGGACTAGGACGTGCGTGACGTCAGCCAGATGGTGAAGGCGATGATGACGCCCAAGCCGGCAATCCAGACGAAGAGACCTTCAGACACCGGGCCTAGGGCGCCGAGATCGGCACCGCCCGGTGAGCCGTTGGCTTCGATGGTCTTGAGGAAGGTGATGATGTCGCGCTTACCTTCGGGTGAGACGTTCGAATCGTTGAACACAGGCATGTTCTGCGGGCCCGTGGCCATGGCTTCGTAGATGTGCTTTCCTGTGACATCTGCCAGCGCGGGAGCGAACTTGCCGCGAGTCAGGGCGCCACCGGCTGCGGCAGCGTTGTGGCACATGGCGCAGTTGACGCGGAAGAGCTCGCCACCTTTGGCTGCATCTCCCTTTTCGTCAAGGAGGTGTTCTTCCGGAATCGCAGGGCCCGCGCCGAGCGATGCAACGTAAGCGGCCAGCTGGCTGGTCTGCTCCTCGTTGAACTGAACGGGCTTCTTCTGTGCCTGGGGGCCATTCATCTGCATGGGCATGCGGCCGGTGCCAACCTGGAAGTCAACTGCTGCGGCACCCACGCCGACCAGCGAGGGGCCGTCCTTGGTTCCGCTTGCACCCATGCCGTGGCAGGTGGCGCAGTTGGCAGCAAACAACTTGCCGCCTTGCTCTACGTCACTTGCGCTGTAGCTGGTGGTGTCGGCCTTGGCCTGGTTGACAGATGTGGCAACGGCGTACAGCCCACCAGTGAGGAGGAGGCCCATCAGCAGCAGCGCTATGGCTGCCAGTGGGTGACGTCGCTTCTGCGAGAGTGCCTTCACGTGGTGGTTCCTTTATTCGATCCTGCGTCGGCTCCGCGAGCCGCTTCTTGAAATTCTGCCTCTTGTAGAAAAAGAGTCAAAGCCGGGCTACTTCAGGACGTAGATGACCAGGAAGAGGCCAATCCAGACAACGTCCACGAAGTGCCAGTAGTACGAGGTGACGATCGCGGATGTGGCTTCAAAGTGCCCAAACTTCTTGGCTGCAAACGCACGGCCAATGATGAACAGGAACGCGATCAAACCGCCGATGACGTGAAGGCCGTGGAAGCCTGTGGTCATGTAGAAGGCGGAACCGTAGGCGTTGGATGACAGGGAAACGTGCTCTGAGACGAGCATGGCGTATTCCGTGGTCTGTCCGGCTACGAAGAAGGAACCCATGATGAAGGTGAGAACGAACCATTCGCTCATGCCCCAGCGGGTGAACTGCAGGGGTCCGCCGGTGCGGCGCGGTTCAAGGCGCTCAGCGGCGAAAACGCCCATCTGGCACGTGAAGGAACTGGCCACAAGGACGATGGTGTTGACGAGCGCAAACGGGAAGTTGAGCTTGGTCGTCTCCTCGGCCCACATCAATCCTGATGTGGACCGCAGGGTGAAGTACATGGCAAAGAGACCGGCGAAGAACATCAACTCACTGGACAGCCAAACAACGGTTCCAACAGAAACCAGATTGGGGCGGTTCAGCGTCGGGTGCGCCGGGGTACTGGGGGCATGGGTCGCAGATGTCACAAGGACATTATGTCTGTAAAAGTCCAGAGTTCCCAATGCAAACCACCGATTCGGGAGACTTTTTCTACAAAGACGCGAAATCGCGCGGAAAAGTTCCCGGTCCGGTTCACATTGGTCATCGGTGCAGCCCGGTCGATAGCATCAAGGGGTGACTTCTCCGGCATCGGCACCTGCAGCCAGCAATAACTGGCCAGGGCTCATCTCAGCACTGATCAACGGCGACGACCTTGCAGTGGGCAATACTGAGTGGGCCATGAACACGATCATGGCCGGCGAAGCCACTCCCGCGCAGATCGCTGGTTTCCTGGTTGCCCTGCGTGCCAAGGGCGAAACGGTGGAAGAACTGACCGGCCTTGTGGAGGCTATGCTTCAGAATGCCAACCCCATACAGATCTCCGGTGAAAAGCTGGACATCGTGGGAACAGGCGGGGACAGGCTGAACACCGTTAACATCTCCACCATGGCAGCCCTTGTTGCGGCCGGCGCGGGCGCGAAAGTCGTCAAGCACGGAAACCGGGCGGCGTCGTCGACGTCCGGTTCTGCTGATGTATTGGAAGCCTTGGGTGTCCGCCTGGACCTTTCGATTGACCAGGTTGCCCGGAATGCGGAGGAGGCAGGAATCACCTTCTGCTTCGCGCAGGTTTTCCATCCCTCGTTCCGTCATACTGCAGTACCCCGGCGGGAGTTGGCAGTGCCCACGGCCTTTAATTTTCTCGGCCCCATGACGAATCCTGCTCATGTTCAGGCTTCGGCAGTCGGCGTCGCCAACGCCCGGATGGCTCCACTTGTTGCGGGCGTCCTTGCCCGTCGCGGCAGCCGCGGCCTGGTGTTCCGCGGCGACGATGGGCTGGACGAATTGACACCCACGGGGCCATCCACAGTCTGGGAGATAAGGAACGGAACCGTCACAGAACAGGTGTTCTCACCCGCTGAGCTCGGTATCGAACCGTCCACCGTTGCAGATCTGCGGGGCGGGGACGCAGCCGCAAATGCAGTGGTTGTACGTGAAGTCCTTGATGGCAAGACAGGTCCTGTGCGTGATGCTGTCCTCTTGAATGCTGCAGCTGGCCTGGTTTCTGTTGACATGAACGCCGAAGGCGATCTGTTGGAACGGATGCGAGCCGCCTTCATGCTGGCGGCGGAGTCCGTGGACTCAGGTAAGGCCGCTGGTGTCCTGACCAAGTGGATCGCCCTTAGCCAGAGTTCCAAAGACTAGCCACAGCGTCAGCCTCGCAGGCTGTGCTGCCGCCTTGAAGCGGGATCTAGAGGCGTCCTTAAGTCCTATTCGAAGCCGAGGGCAAAGGCCGCGTCGAGATCGTGCTGCGAGTAGGCACGGAAGGCTATGTGGGTAGTGGTGTGGACCACGGAATCCACCTTCGACAGGCGGTCAGCGATGACATCCGCGAGGTCTTCATGCTTGGACACTCTGGCTACAGCGATCAGGTCCCATTCTCCAGTGACGGAATAGACTTCACTGATGCCCTGGATGGCTGAAATCTGCTCGGCGGTTTCCGGAATGCGCGAAGCATCGGTCTTGATCAGGACGAAAGCGGTGATCACGTGGGGCCTTTCCGGAAAACCTTCATTGCGGACGAACTTCAGCCTAGTACATGGGAGATGAAGGGACCCTTTCAGGCTTTGGAATGGCGTTTTCGTGACGCCCGCAGAATTAACGCGAGAATGGCGCGGAAGCCGAGCAGGAAAACGCCCAGGCTGATAAGTGCCACGATGACAAAGGGCAACACCACCGTCTGGCCAGTCACCGCCCTGAGCAGCATGCCGATCATTACCGCACCGATCCAGACGCAAATGCCCGAAGGCCAGAGGGCATAGGGCGCACGCCAAACCCTTGCGACCAGCCAGGCAACGCCCGCACCAGCGAGGAAGGGCCAGGCCGTGACAAAGGCGCCCGTGATGATGTCTCCCCGGGCATGGGCGTCGCGGCCGATCGCGGCGAAGACAAGAATCAACACGAGATCGGCGGCGGCAGCAGGAATCCAGGATCTAAGCGATGAGGGCATGGTCTGACACTATCCGGGCGGAAGTGCGGGCGCGAAGTTGACGTCCCCCAGATTCTCTCTTGCGCTTGATTTCTGCTGCGGCCACGATGACTGGCAGGAACAAAGGACGCACCCCAATTACTGGAGGAGATCATGCGATTCGTTCAAGTAGCCCAGCACGCCGAAGACCTGAAGAGGGCTGCGGCCTTTTACGCTGCATTGCTGGGCGCCGAGCCCAAAGCCTTGTTTGACCCTCCTGAGCTCCTCTTCTTTGACGTGGGCGGCGTGCGGCTTCTCCTGGAGAAAGGGGCGCCGTCGTCCCTGCTCTATTTCGAGGTTGGAGACCTTCACGGCACAGTGGCGGCATTGAGGAGCAAAGGCGTCAAGATCATTTCGGAGCCTCACCTGATCTTCACCCATGAGGATGACCTCCTCGGACCGGCAGATTCCGAGGAATGGATGGCGTTCATTGAGGACAGCGAGGCAAATACGGTAGGCCTGGTCAGCCGGATCAGGACGTCTGGCGACTAACCCTGGCTCAAGGAGTGGCCGCCGATGGCTGGTGCGTACAGCGGATGCGGCGACAGCCGCCGTTGGCGTTGTGTGGGCGAACCCACACGACTAGCCTCGGTCGGGGGACAAGTGGTTCCTCACGATCCTGGAGGACTTGCAGAATGCAGAAGATTTCCACCTGTTTGTGGTTTGACGGCCGCGCGGCTGAGGCGGCGGAGTTCTACACGTCGACATTTGAGGATTCGTCCATCCTGGCATCGATGCCGGGACCAGGCGGACAGGTCCTAACCGTGGACTTCGAGATTGAAGGACGGCAGTTCATGGCTTTGAACGGGGGACCGGCTTTCACCTTCAACGAAGCAGTTTCCCTCGTGGTGAACTGCGATTCGCAGGACGAGGTGGACCAGTACTGGAACGCGCTCTTGGAAGGAGGGGGAGAAGAAAGCCAGTGCGGATGGCTGAAGGACAAGTTTGGCTTGTCGTGGCAGATCGTCCCTGCTGGGATGCAGGGTCTGTTGAATGGTCCGGACCCAGCGGGTTCCCAACGTGCAATGGAAGCCATGTTGAAGATGCGGAAGCTTGATATCAACGTTCTGCAAAAGGCCTACGACGGCGACTGAAAGTTTGGGGGACAGGCGCCATTGGGCGCTGCTAGCATTACCGCACGGTGACGTGCGCACCTATCACAACCATGAGGAGAACTGACTGATGACAACCCGCCTCAACCCATATATCTCGTTCCGCGACAATGCCAGGGACGCAATCAACTTCTACGAGTCCGTCTTTGGCGGAGAACTGACGCTCAGCACTTTTGGCGAATACCAAGCCAGTGAAGACCCCGCCGAAGCGGAGAAGGTCATGCACGCGATGCTGGTGACACCCAACGGCCTGACCTTGATGGCGGCCGACACACCCAATGGAATGGACTACAACCCTGGCAACAACATCTCGGTGTCGCTCAGCGGTCAGTCCGAGGATGAAGCCGAGCTTCGTGGCTACTGGGACAAACTAGCCGACGGCGGCACCGTCACCATGCCGCTGGAAAGCGCACCGTGGGGTGACACCTTCGGGATGTGTGTGGACAAGTTCGGCATAGCTTGGTTGGTCAATATTGCAGGAGCGCAACAACAGGAGCAGTAGCAGTCGCGCGGAATAATCAAACGAACGAATGCCTCGTCCGACTCGTTGGACGAGGCATTCACGTGTCCGGCTTACATAATGCGGCGGCCAGAGGGATCCAGCCGGACGCCAACATGCTTTGGCGTTCGCAAGACGACTGAACGGTCCATGATCTCCACCATGGGCAACTTTTCACCCAGTTGCCGTTCGAGAATGGTCATGTCCTCAAGGCGGCGAAGCCACACCGAGATCACAATCGAATACAGACCGCCTGTGGTGACGACCAGACGCACTTCTCCGAGACCGACCAACCGGCCCCCCACTGCCTCCACCTGCGTGGCTGGGACGCGGAGGAAGTACCAAACGTTTACGGGCCAAGGCGACAATGTACGGGCGATTTCGAGCCGGACAACGATCCGATCCTGGGCCAGGGCCGCGCTTAAAGCGGCTTTCGCACGCGGAGGGCTGATTCCCAACTTTTGGGATATTTCAGTTATCGAGGCTCGACCATCAGAGCGCAGGATCCAAAAAAGTTGCTCTTCCAGATCTGCGGATGCGCCTTTCGCGGCGGGACTTGGTTGAGGTGCTTCGCGCTCTATGAGTTTTACCTCGTCGTCCCGCAAGGAGCGCAAGCGCCAAGCCCGGGCGTCCGCAAGAAGGTTGATACCGGGATGGGTTCTTGTACTGCGAATTCCTTTGACGGCTGGCAAGCGGTCCAAAATGAATCGTCCGAGGGAGGCTTCATCGCGGCTCACGACAGTGATGACCATGTCCCTGCCACCTGCGGTGTGATCCATTGAGAGCACATCCGGATCGGCCGCAAGCTCTTCGGTCACGGTTGCCATGCTGGCAGGCGCGCACTCAACTTCCACCAAGGCAAAGGCGACTTTGGAACCGAGGCCACGGTAGGTCGCTACCCATGCCAGCCCTTCCGCGGAAAGAAAATTCCAGCGCCGGGCCAAGGTGACGGCATCGGCACCAACGGCAGGTGCCAAGGCTGTCCATGGTGCGCGGGGGCGGATTTGAAGGGCATGCAGGAGCCTGAGATCCCGTTCATCAAAGTCGAAATCCTGCATGGAACATCTACTTCCAACAAATTGCCTGCGTTTTGAGTGTGACCAATCACTTGCTGCCTAGATTCTAGGCGTCATCACTCAAACACTCTGGAAGGCAGCCATGCTTGCTCCCGTCCTGCCGTTCGGCCGCGTCCAATCTTCCACGACGGTTCAGCAAGTACAAGTGCTACTGAAACCTGCACAAAGTCAGCAGGGGAGGGGAGTGGGCACACATGCGTTAGTTGCTGGCGAGAGTGACACATACCTGGTTGCTTCCGTGCGCGGGGGAGACTCCGGATCCTACGAGGAACTTTTCCGCCGGCATCAAGTCATTGCCACTTATGTTGCCCGGACTGAATCGGATAATCCAACGGACGCTGACGACGTGGTGTCCGAGGCGTTTGTAGCGATCCTAAAATCGCTGCTTCAGGGCAGTGGACCGGTGGACTCGTTCAGGTCATATCTGTTGACCACCGTTCGGCGTATGTCGCACCGCCGCAATTTGCAGAGCAGGCGAGCAGCGGCGACGCTGAACAGCGCTGCAGGTGAAGTGGTGGTTGGCAATGATGATCCTGTTGTCAAAGACTTCGAGAATACGATCCTTATGCTGGCTTTCCGTTCCTTGCCATCCCGCTGGCAGGCCGTACTTTGGCATGTGGACGTTGAGGGCATGAAGCCGGCTGCAGCGGCACGGGCTATGGAACTGACTCCAAACGCTGTGTCGTCATTGCTCATCAGAGCGCGGGAGGGTCTCCGTCAGGCATACCTGCAGGAACATGTGAAGGGCGCTGCCACCGACCCCTGCGCAGACTTCTCGCGCTATCTAGGCAAATACGTCCGAAGTGCCGTGCGCCAGGCCACCCAGGAGAAAGTGCGCCGCCACTTGGACGACTGCCTCCGTTGCACAGGGGTATTGGCTGAATTACGGGAAGTTCAGTCAGGAATGAAACAGGCCGGGTCGCGTGCTGGATAGGCCTTAGTGGGTGGGTGGGCTCCGCCCCTTAAGGGAGTTGACTCTGGGTCTATCGTCTGGAGACCGCCGTACGGAAGGGAGGAGTCATGCGCAAATTGATCTATGGCATGAATCTGACCCTGGACGGATACCCAACGCCACCCCGGCGGAGAATGAATTCGCGCGCAACTGGCGGGACCCGCCGAAGGTGGTGTTTCTCCTCGACGATCGACAAGGTCGACTGGAACACCCGCCTGGTCAGGCGCGACGCGATCGCCGAGATCGCCCGGCTCAAGCCCGAGGACGGCGGCCCGATGAGAGCCGGTGGCGCAACACTCGCCGCGGCGACCAACTTCGATGAATTGTGATTCGGCTTCGATTTCTTCTCTCTTGCTTGGACTTCGTAAAGAGGCTCGAATCCCGGGGGAAGATGAGCTGCGCTCGTTGGTTGAGGGCTGACATCTCAAGGTATGGGTTCACCACCGCCAGCGAGGCAACGCCGCCGCGACACCGGCGCTTAATGCCACCGCGACGCAGAAAGCCGCTTCTATCTTGGGGCGCTGGTGCCGATGAGCCGAAGAGCGTAGCGTCTTATCAGATAGGGGGTTCGCAGGGAATCCGCTGTGGTGTGCCGTTTGGTTTGATTTATCCCGTGAAGGGTCCGTGATGGCTGGATGGAATGTTGACACTGCTGCAGGACCCTCCGGGCCTGGTTCGGTCACTCTGGTGGAAGGCACCTCGTTCTGTATATCAGCGGCCAACGGCGATATTCAACCCCAGTTTCCACACGGGGTTTTCGTCGAGGACACCCGAATCCTGTCCTGCTGGCATGTGCTCATCAACGGCGCCTCGCTGGAGCCGCTGGGGGCGAAGACGAAGGAACCCTACCGTGCTTTGTTTATCGGGCGGGTCCCGCGGCCAGATGGATACGCGGACAGCCCGCTGATCGTCGAACGCCTCCGCGAAGTCGGTGCCGGCATCCTGGAACAGATTATTGTCCGAAACTACTCGCCGTCCAACGCCGAATGTGTTCTTACCCTTCACGTAGAGGCGGACTTCGCGGACCTCTTCGAAGTGAAAGAGGCACGCATCCAGCGGCGCTGGGAAGAGTCCCGTGAAGTAGCGGGTGAGTCGCTAATTATCAGGGCCGTCTGGCAGGACATTCAGAAGGGTGTTGTGGTGGCCGCCGACGGGGCCGACATAACCTCCGAGGAGCTTGTCTACCGATTCAGTGTTCCCCCRCATGGACAGTGGAGTACCGTGTTAAGCGTCACAGCCTTCGATGGCGGAACCGGCTCCGCCGAACGTTTTATTCGGCCGGATGAAGGCGAAATGTCTCCTCGTGACCGGCGCCGCCAGGAGTGGGTATCCAAGATCCCCGTACTACACGTCAGCAACCCGTCAATCGAACGGACACTCAGGCGCAGCTACGACGACTTGGGCGCTCTGCGCATTCAGGATCCTGACCACCCCAACCGAATCGTAGTGGCTGCTGGCGCCCCATGGTTCATGACTTTGTTTGGCCGGGACTCGCTCTGGGCGTCCCTTATGGCACTGCCCGTTGATCCATCCCTGGCCTTCGGCACCATCCAGACTTTGGCCGACCGTCAGGGCCACGTGACGGATGAGATGAGCGAGGAGGAGCCGGGCAAAATCCTCCACGAGGTCAGGTTTGGCGTATCCAGCGGGCTGGCATTGGGCGGGAAAGCCACCTACTTCGGCAGCGTCGATGCCACACCGCTTTTTGTCGCCCTGTTCGGCGAGGTCAGCCGCTGGGGATTCGCATCAGAAACCATTGCCGGCCTTCTGCCACATGTTGACCGGGCGCTGGACTGGATCCGCCAGTACGGGGACAAGGACGGCGACGGTTTTGTCGAATATTCACGGCTCAATGATCACGGCCTGATCAATCAGGGATGGAAGGACTCGTGGGACGGTATCAACTTCGCCGACGGCCGCATAGCTCAGCCACCTATCGCTTTATGTGAGGTGCAGGCCTACGTCTATGGGGCCTATCTGGGCCGGTCGTGGATAGCTCACGAAGCCGGAGACTTGGACCTTGCGGCCGAGTACCGGGAGCTCGGGGCGCGGCTGAAGAAGCAGTTCAACGAACAGTTCTGGCTTCCTCACCGCGGTTACTACGCTATCGCCTTGGACCGCGACAAACGGCCGGTTGACGCATGTGCTTCCAACATGGGGCAATGCCTTATGTTTGGGATCGTTGACAACGACAAGGCCGCGCTGGTGGCTGACCGGCTGATGTCCCGCGAAATGTTCAGCGGCTGGGGCGTGCGAACGTTGGCCAGCAACATGGGCGCATATAACCCTGCCAGCTATCACAACGGATCAGTTTGGCCCCACGACAACGCGATCATCGCGGCGGGCCTCCTTCGTTACGGCTTTATCGAGCAGGCGCAGCGGATCGCCACAGCGCTGTTCGAGGCGGCGGAGTACTCCGAGGGGCGGTTGCCCGAATTGTTCTGCGGCTTTGGCCGCGATCAATTCGACGAACCCCTCCCATACCCCACGGCATGCTCCCCGCAGGCCTGGGCGGCAACCACGCCAATCCACCTGGTCAAGAGTTTGATGGGTTACCACGTCGACGTCTTGCAAGGCGGGGTTTGGTTGGATCCCGTGCTCCCGAAATCGTATGGCGACCTCCATCTCACCAACGCCCCCCTGGCAAATGGCAGGATCACAATTGATATCTCTGATTCGACCACAGCCGTTCACGGACTGCCCGAGGGCATGATCTTCCACCGCGGAATCCGGCCCCGGGTGACCGACCTGGTGGAGAAGGTCAAACCCCAGCGGTGATCTGGTCTCGGCATGTCATGCCTTCCTATAAGCCCCTCGGGTCCTGAATGGTGCCCCCGTTAGGCGGCCGATGACGTCGGCCTTCGCCCAAATGGAATTTAGGGAATAAAAGGGCCGTTTCCGTAGGTTGCCGGAATACATCGCCGCTGGCTAGTTTGAAGACGCCGGCCGCGTCGTGCTGTTTGGCGAACAGACGGTGAGGTGCCGTAAACGTTGCGATTTTGATGATCCGGGTGATCATCCGACACCTCACCGCTGGAATATAGAGGCAATTAGGACTGCCAGCTACACGGCACGCTCCTCGTGCCCGTTGTATTCGCCCAGAGGGCGGATGAGGGAGTTGGACGACTGCTGTTCCATGATGTGGGCCGTCCAGCCGGTGATACGGCTGGCGACAAACAGGGGAGTGAAGGTCGCGGTGTCGAAGCCCATGAGGTGGTAAGCGGGGCCGGCGGGGTAGTCCACGTTGGGTTTGATGTTCTTGGCCTCGTCCATGGCCTGTTCCAGGCCGTTGTAGAGGCCCAGGAGTTCGGGCCGGCCGTAGTGGGCGATCATCTTGTCCAGGGCCTCTTTCATGATGGGCACCCGGGAGTCGCCCTGCTTGTAGACACGGTGACCGAAGCCCATGACCTTCTTCTTCCGGGCGAGGGCGTCTTCCATCCAGGCCTTCGCGCGGGCGGCTGCTTCCTCGAGGGATTCCTGGGGGCGGATGCCGATTTCGTCGAAGGTGTACATGACCGCTTCGTTCGCGCCGCCGTGCAGCGGGCCTTTGAGCGCGCCGATGGCTCCGGTGACCGCCGAGTGAAGGTCGGAGAGGGTCGAGGCGATGACGCGGGCGGTGAAGGTGGAGGCGTTGAAGGAGTGTTCGGCGTAGAGGATCATCGAGACGTCAAAGGCCTTCACGACTTCCGGGACCTGTTCTTCGCCGAATGTCATCCAGAGGAAATTGGCAGAGTAGCCAAGGTCGTCACGAGGCTCGATGGCGCCCTGCCCATGGCGGCGGCGCTGGTCATAGGCAACCACGGCAGGCATTGCGGCCCACAGGTCAATCGCCTTCTTCATATTGGCCTCAGGAGATGAGTCCTCCGCCAGTTCATGGCGGGCGCCGAGCACCGAGGCCGCGGTGCGGCACACGTCCATCGGGTGGGCGTTCTTGGGCAAGGCGTCGATGATGGCTTGGAGTGTAGGGGCGAGTGCCCGGCCGGCCCGTTCGAGTGCAGTGAACTCCACCAGTTGCTGCTGGGTGGGCAGTTCACCGTTCCAGAGCAGATAGGCGACCTCTTCGAAGCTGCATTTGGCCGTGAGTTGCTGTACCGGGTACCCGCGGAATAACAGTGAATTCGTTTCAGGGTTGACCTTTGAGACGGCGGTGAAGTCCACCACAACGCCGGCCAGGCCCTTTCTAATCTCGGTGTCAGTCATGCTGAACTCCTTTGCAGTGTTTGCTCTAGTGGATGTCTGGAATCTGTATACATAGGCTCTATTTAAATCCAAAGTAAATGCCGAGCAGCCAAATCGGCATCTATGTAAATCAGGCCGGTTCGGCATTCGTTTCGCAAAATTGAGCGCTACAACTTAAGCCTGGTCCTATGGGTCTAATCTGGGCATCCGTCTCATTCCTTATGTCCTTGCCCGCGGTCCAACAGTTCGTGGCCGTGGTGGGGCGCGAACTCATGTCGGTAGTGAAGGCCAATCCAAGGAGATGCGTTGAATTCATCAATGTTGAACGCTTCTAGCTCAATCCGCGCTTTTGGGTAGTGCACCTTATCGGGCGCCCCTGACCCAAAGATAGGCTGATCAGGGCTATTGAAATTAAATCGACGCCACAGCATGGTCTCTTCCCGTCTTGTTGGGGTCACTGAATTGGATAACCAACGGAACATCATGAATCGTTCGTTCGTCTGGGACCTAAAGGTCCTGATTTCCGCTAGAAGGCACGAAGGATGTCTTCGACGCGTTGTTTGGCGTCGCCGAAGAGCATTTGGGAATTGTCCCGGAAGAACAGGGGATTCTGCACGCCGGCGTAGCCGGCGGCCATGGAGCGTTTGAAGACCACAACGTTTCCGGCTTCCCAGACCCGCAGGACGGGCATGCCTGCGATGGGGCTTCCCGGGTCTTCGGCTGCGGCGGGGTTGACGGTGTCGTTTGCGCCGATGACCAGGACCACGGAGGTGGCGCCGAGGTCGTCGTTGATTTCGTCCATTTCCAGGACGATGTCGTAGGGGACTTTTGCTTCGGCGAGGAGGACGTTCATGTGTCCGGGCAGCCGCCCGGCGACGGGGTGGATGCCGAAGCGGACGTTCACGCCGCGTTCGCGGAGTTGGTGGGCGAGTTCGGCGACCGGGTACTGGGCTTGGGCGACGGCCATGCCGTAGCCGGGGGTGATCACGACGGACGAGGCGTTGGTGAGCATTTCCGCGGTGGCCTCTGCGGTGGTTTCGCGGTGCTCGCCGTAGTCCGTATCGGTTTTGTTCGGTGCGGTGATGCCGAAACCGCCGGCGATCACGGAAATGAAGGACCGGTTCATGGCTTTGCACATGATGTAGGACAGGTACGCGCCCGAGGAGCCGACCAGGGCTCCGGTGATGATGAGCAGGTCGTTGTTGAGCAGGAAGCCAGCGGCGGCTGCGGCCCAGCCGGAGTAGCTGTTGAGCATGGACACGACGACGGGCATGTCGCCGCCGCCGATCGAGGCCACCAGGTGCCAGCCCAGCCCGAGGGCGAGCAGGGTGACGATGATGAGGAGCCAGAGCTGGGAGTCGTTGACGTACCAGACGGTCAGGGCGATGAACGCGGCGAGAGCGCCGAGGTTGATCTCGTTCTTGCCCGCCAGCATCAGGGGCGAGGACTTCATCCGGGCGGAGAGTTTCAGGAACGCGACGATCGAGCCGGTAAAGGTCACGGCCCCGATGAAGACGCCGATGAAAACCTCGGCGTGGTGAACATCTTTCAGGGCGCCGGTCAGTTCCGGGGCTTGGAGGTGTCCGTTCCAGCCGACCAGGACCGCGGCGAGGCCCACTGAGCTGTGCAGCAGGGCGATGAGCTCGGGCATCCCGGTCATTTCCACGACCCGGGCCCGCCAGAGCCCGATCGCGCCGCCGATGATGACCGCGGCCAGGAGCAGGCCCAGGCCAGTCAGTGCCTGCCCGGTACCCCAGGCGTCCTGGACGGTCAGCCACACGGTCGCGGCCAGGGCAATAACCATGCCGGTGATGCCGTAGATGACACCTGCCTTGGCTTTCTCGTGCTTGCTCAGCCCGGCGAGGCTGAGGATGAACATCAGGGCCGCGACGATGTACGCCGCCCCTGCGATGGTCTCGGCGGTCAACGGACCGGAGGCGGTGTCAGACACGGTAAGGCTCCTGGTAAGTGTTGCTGCTGCTTCGGCTACGGCGCTCATGAACGGGCCTTCTCACCGCGGGAGAACATGACCAGCATGCGCCGGGTGACGGCGAAGCCACCGAAGATGTTAATGCTGGCCAGCAGGACCGCGATGGCGGCCAGGGCCTGCGTGACAATGTTGTCGGTGGTGACCTGCAGCAGGGCACCGACGACGATGATCCCCGAGATCGCGTTGGTCACCGACATCAACGGGGTGTGCAGGGCATGGTGAACCTTCCCGATGACGTAGAACCCAACCACCACCGAAAGCATCAGCACCGTGAAGTGCTGGGGCAGCGGCGCCGGGGCGACCGCGTTGACCACAAACAATGCTGCGATGCCTGCAGCGAACAGACCTGCCTTGCCACCCGCGCCGAGGCCCTGTTTCTTCTTCGGGGCACTGGTTTCTTCAGCCGCGGTCTGGGTCTGTGCCGTCGGGGCGGCGGAGACCTGGACCGGGGGCGGCGGCCAGGTCTTCTCACCGTCCCGCACCACGGTCACGGAGCGTTGAACGACGTCGTCGAAATCGATCCGCAGGACCCCGTCTTTGTCCGGGGTGAGGAGCTTGAGCAGGTTCAGCAGGTTCGTCCCGTACAGCTGGGAGGCCTGGGCGGGCAGCCGTGAGGGGAGATCGGTGTAGCCCAGGATTACGACCCCGTTGTCCGTGACGATGCGTTCCCCGGCGACGGAGCCTTCGACGTTCCCGCCCTGGCCGGCGGCCATGTCCACGATGACGCTGCCCGGTTTCATGCCCGCGACGTCCCCGGCGGTGAGCAGCTTCGGTGCCGGCCGGCCCGGGATCAGGGCCGTGGTGATGATAATGTCCACCTCCGCCGCCTGCTCGGTGTAGATCTCCGCGGCGCGGGCGTTGTACGCCTCCGACGTTGCTTTGGCGTACCCATCGGAGGATTTCATCTCCTCCTCCACCTCAACCTTGAGGTAAGTACCGCCAATAGACTTCACCTGGTCAGCCACCTCGGGCCGCGGATCGGTCGCGCGCACGATCGCGCCCAGGCTGGAGGCCGCACCGATCGCCGCGAGGCCGGCAACACCGGCGCCAGCGACCAGGACCTTCGCGGGCGGGACCTTGCCCGCCGCGGTGACCTGCCCGGTGAAGAACCGGCCGAATTCGTGGGCGGCTTCAATGACGGCCCGGTACCCGGCAATATTCGCCATCGAACTAAGCACGTCCATCGACTGTGCCCGGGAAATACGCGGCACGGCATCCAACGCCAGCGCAGTGATCGGCCGTTCCGCCAGGGCCTCCACCAACTCCGGCCGCAGGCCCGGGCTAAGGGAGCCGATCAGCGTCGCGCCCTCGGTAAGACGGGCGATCTCTTCCTGAGTGGGCGGGTTCACGCGCAGCACGACGTCGGCACCCCACGCCTCATCCGCACCCACAATCAGTGCGCCGGCCTCTTCGTAGGCTTCATTACGGAACGACGCGCGCTCCCCGGCACCCTTCTCGACCACCACCTCGAAGCCCAGCCCCAGCAACTGCTTCACGGTGGCAGGCGTTGCCGCCACCCTCGTCTCGTGACCCAACTCGGCCACGATGCCAATACGTGTCACTATTTTCTCTTTCTAAGATTTGATGCCGGTAAATGCTGATGCCTCAGCCGACACTGTCAACGTCCCGGAGGTTTGGCTTGGAATTGAAGCCCGTGCCCCAGGACAGGATCGCCACGTGCGGTGCGGGACGAACGGAGGTAGTTGTCGATGAACGTGGTATCGCATCCAACCTCATGGTATCGTATTCATAAGTTTTTGGGTTGTGTGGCTGTCTGGGTTGTTTCGGGCGCTGCGCACGATGAGTTAAGTCGAGGTGGAGTCTTGTCAGCGAGGACGGAAGAGATGTTGAGCGTGCCTTCGGAGGCGGTGGATGTT